>JAVBXO010000419.1 GCA_030824535.1 Azonexus sp.
AGCGTGTCCCGCGAGAAGCCCCCGCCGAACAGCAGAATTCGTGAAGCATCCTCACTGGCGAGAAGGATCAGCGCCTGCCCAAGCTCACGCTGCGCGGTGGTCGTGTCACCCGAGCGCTTGGCGATGATGCCCAGGTGCAGATGGGGCATCGCAAAACAGGGGTCGAGATAGATGGCGCTCAGGCCGTGCTCGATGGCGCCGCTTGAATCGCCGGCATGTTCGCGGCACAGCGCCATCAGGTATTGAGCGCCAGCGTTAAGCTCATCGAGCGCGAGCAGGCAGCGGCAGACTTCCTCAGACTCGTCGAGTCGACCATTGTTCGTCAGTAGCACCGCGCGCAGCAGCAAGGCGTCGGGGTCGTCGCAGGAATCCGCCGGTAAGGAAGCGATGAGCGCCAGCGCGTCGGCAAAGCGTTCCTGTCTCACGGCCTCAAGCACCAGTCCCAGATCCCAGGTGCGCGGAACCACCGGCAAGATCGGCGTGATGGGCACTGCGGCCGGCTCCGGCGAACGAGCCTGGGTATCGGCCAGCGTGGCGATTCGCGTCGCGGCGTGTTGAATGACATCGACCCAGGATGTCGTTGATTCGACGAGCGCAGGGAGCAAATCTTCTGCTTGCTCTTCCGGGGGGGCGATCCAGCTTGTCGTCGCGGCAGTCTCGGCGGCATCACGCCGCTGGTAGTAGAAGGTGTCGTGCGTGTGGCAAAGATGAAACTCGTGCGTCAGCCCCCGCAGCGTTTCCGCGTGGCCGAGGAAGAAAAATCCGTGCGGCAGCAGTGCATCGCTGATGCGCTGCACGACCTCACGCGCACTTTCGGGCGTGAAATACATCAAAACGTTGCGACAAAAGACCAGGTCGTAGGCAAGTGGCTGCCAGAACAGCGGGTCTTCATCGACGAGGTTGCGCTCCTCGAAGCGCACCATCTTCCGGATCGCTGGCGCGAGCACGAAGTCAGCACCGTCGGCCTGAAAGTAGCGGCGCCTGACGTTATCCGGGGTCGCCCGCAGCGACCACGCGGAGTAGCGGGCCTGGCTTGCCTTGGCGATCATCGCCGGGTTGACGTCCATGCCGATGATCTGCACATCCCAGGATCCGGGATCGGGCAAGGCTTCGCTCACCAGGATCGCCAGGGAATACGCTTCTTCGCCCGAGGCGCATCCGGCCGACAGGATGCGCAGTCGTTTCTCCGGGGCCCTGGCGCGCATCCGCTCGGGAAGAACAATCCCGGTGAAGGCCCGGAAATTGTCGGCGTTGCGGAAAAAGAAGGTCTCGTTGATCGTCAGTTGCTCGGCGAGTACCCGCCATTCAGCGGAGCCTCTGGGCGAAGCATGCAGATGCGCCAGGTAAGCCTGACTGGGGTCGAAGCGAGTAGTGCCCAGCAAGCTGATCCGGCGATGCATGACCTCGGCCAGGTAGTCGAGCTGTCCGTCCTCGTACTGCAGTCCGAGACGGTGGGCAACGACAGTCCGGAATTGTTCGATTGCGCTGCGTTTGAGGAGATCGCTCATTGCCTTGCCTCTGCCGTGGCGAGGCCTGCCCAGACTTCATCAGGAACGAGGCGCGAAGCCTGCAGCACCAATAGCAGCTGCGCTTCGCGGGTGCTGACTGCGCTAATGAGATCGGTGGCGACATCGCGCAGCATCGGTGGCAAGTCTGCAAGTTGGGCAGCGTTCAGATTCTTCAAGCCGACAACGCTATCGACGCCAAGGGCCACCCGCCTGTCGCCCAGTTTCAGCGTCACAAAGCGCCCATAAATCGCGCTGTTTTCGCCGTTCTTCAGCAGCGCTTTGAGGTCGATGACGGGGGTCGGTGCACCACGGATCACTGCTACGCCACGGACAAAAGCTGGCGTCCCGGCAAGGGGTTCAATCGGCAGCGGGCGCATGGTCTCCGCCACATGTTGCACCGGGAAGGCGCAAGCACACTCACCGGCCATGACCACCAGCACCAGGCTATTTTCCGAGGCGTGAACGCTCATGACACTTCGCATTCAACCGGCGGGGTGGAAAGTAGCGGGGCTTGCGAATGGCGCCGGACATGGTAGGCCTCTGTGAAATATCGAATTAGTCCTGCGGACTAGACGATCACCAAACGAACTGGGCAATGTTTTCAGCACCCAGAGTAAGTCGAATGCTTGAGGCCTTCCGTGTGCTGGCGCACGGTGTCGCGGCCGATCCAAGCCAGGTCGGCGGGCAATTTGCCCGATCCTGAGCAGGAAAAATCCGGCGTTAGCCTGAGGCTGATTATTTAGAGCCAAGCACCCCTGGAATCCGGGCAACCGATCCCTTCCGAAGAAAAAAGATGTTGCAGAAATTTTCCCTGGCCCCGCTCGCCCCGGCCAAGGTCTGGGTGTTCGTTGGCGACTACGCCGGCCTGGCCAGCTTGGCACCCGGTCGTCGCCAAAACCACGATCACCCGTGGCAACAACCAGAAAGGCGCGCTCCGCCGCGTCGAAACCAGGGATGGCGCTGTGCTCATCGAAGAACTGCTGGCGCGCAAGGACAAACAGCACACCCTGACTTACCGCATCGTCGAATCCCCGCTACCCGTCAAGGATTACGTCTCGACCCTGAGCGTCAAACCCGAAGGCCAGGGCAGCCGCGTCATCTGGCAAAGCCACTTCACCGCCCTGACCGCCGAAAGCCTCGACGAAGCCAAAATCCGCGGCATCGTCTCCGGCATCTACCGCGCCGGCCTGGACGAACTGGCGAAGCGCTGATTGCTGGTTGGTTTTTGACAAAACGCTTGCTCGGGAGGATTGAGCGAGCGTTGTTGTCTGTGGGGCGGTGATTGGGTGACGGGCTGCAAGAAGACATGCCTTGGGTATTTTTGTGCTGAGCGATTGGCCGATTGCTCTATGTACCCAGAATCTGTTCAAACGCGAATTGGCAAGTCAGTTGTACCTGTTCTGGCGTGATATTACGATTCTGCGGGATGCGCACTGCTTCTCGTATCACGTCATTGAGACTCGAGAAGGTGCTTTTGCTTGAGGTCAGCACTTTATTGTTCAGCTTGTCACCGAGGGCCGGGCTAATGGTCGTTTTCCACATTTCACGGAATTCATCCAGCGGTCGTTCATCGGTTTCCATTGTTCATGATTGGGCGTAGGGCTTTTTCATAGATCAGCTCGGCTTGCTCGATACCTCGCGATGGGTGATTGGCGACATCCAGCCACACCTGAATCACATCGGAAACCACCAAACCATCCTGGTGTACAGCGCCCCGGAAGGTCGATTTTGGTGAAAGTGCTTGTCGGACGATGAGGTCCGGCGTCTCGGAAGGCGAGGCAGCGACCAGTGCCCGCCATTTTTTGTTGTCAGGTCGGGGAAGCTTGGGGACGTATAAATAGGGGGGGACGCCGTTGACGTGTCCGAGTTGTAATGCGTCGGCGGCAGCAAATAGTCCTAGACAAGCCTCGCCTTCATGACTCGCGACAAGGCTGCGAATTTGCTGTTGTGCAGGCCCTCGTATGAGAAAGCGCATTGGTAATTCGGGTGATGGGCGCATCAAAGCCGATTGCCAGCGGCGAAACAGCTCGGCACGGCGAACAAGCGCGATATATCGCGAGGAATCGTCCAGGTAAGCTTCATTTCGCAGCTGTTTCAAGAACCGGGATGCACTCATGGGGGATACCTTGGCGGCCTCGGCGAGCTCGAAACCGCTTTGATATCTTTGTCGTGGTGCTTGTAGCAGGTGAGCGGGTATTTCAGGGGCCAATAACACTTTCAGCATCCACTGGTTGAGATCCGAGAAGAGATTGACAGATTGATTCGATGGAGTGCTCCTATCCCATTGCAGCACTTCCGGTTCGGCGTTCAGCTCCTCGAGCTTGCCCCCTTGAAAATATCTGAGCCCTCTCCTGGAAACCAGGCCGACCGCGACATTCGGTGCGTATTGCTCAGCAAACGAGCCGACTTGTTTCGAGAGGGATTGGGATGCGTTCTCGACAAAAATTACTGCCAGGGGCTGGGCATTGCCTGCATCGATGGCCTGTGCTTGTGCTTGCAGGATAGCCTGCGACAGCAATGGAATCACTCGATCAGCACGTCCTTCGGCGAGCGCCTTGATCTCCACGACAAAGTGCTGTATGCCCCTTCGCACGATCAGGTCCGGATCTGTCCTGCTGCCTTTCGGTAATCGATTGACCTCCCAACCGCTGGCCTCGAATAGATCGGCTACGAAGGCCTCTGCGTTCTCAGCTCGGCTTTGGGATGAATAGGAAGGGAACATTTTTGGCACTCTTGATCATTACCATGGCCATGGTATCTACCGTGGCCAAGATATCAATCATGGCCATGTTATGTATCATGGCCGTGTTATTTATCTGGCGATTGTTCTGGTTTTGCCACCGGCGGGAGGTATTCCCCCTCACTCCTCCCCCAGCCGCATCTTCATCGCCAGCCTTGCCAGCTCGAAGTCGCTGCGCACGCCGAGTTTGGATTTGATCTGGTAGTGGGTGTTCTGCACGGTTTTCGGGCTGATGGCGAGTAGACCGGCGATTTCATCGACGTCATGGCCGGAAACCAGCAGGCGCAGGATTTCGAATTCGCGCGGGCTGAGGTCGGCGCCGGGGTCGGTTTTGCCTTCAAGCAGACTCAGGGCCATTTCCGGGGCGATGTCGGGGCTGAGCACCTTGTCGCCACGGGCGACCTTGTAGATGGCCTGGATCAGGACTTCCGGCGGCGAGCTTTTGGTGACGTAGCCGAGAGCGCCGGCGCGCAGGGCTTGCGAGGCGTGCATGGTGTCGCGGTGCATGCTGAAGACCAGTATCTTGATCTCCGGAAAGCGTTGCAGGATGCGCCGCGTCAGTTCGATGCCGCCCATGCCGGGCAGCGAGAGGTCGAGGACGACGAGGTCGATGGGCGTCTGGCGCAGGCAGTGCAGGGCGCTGTCGGCGTCGGCGGCTTCGCCGGCGACGTGCAGATCGGGACGTCGTTCAAGCAGGCGCCGGTAGCCTTCACGGACGACGGCGTGGTCGTCGACGAGCAGTAGTTCGATCATGTGGTTTCTCCGCCTGGCGCGCTGATCGGCAGCACGACGTCGATCAGGATGCCTTGCGGCGCGCGTGCCAGGATTTGTAGCCGGCCGCCCAGCGCCAGCACCCGCTCTTCCATGCCGAGCAGGCCGAAGCCGCTGCCTTTGGGCATGTCGATGCCGCTGCTGCGTTCGCCGGTGCTCGGGCTGTCGTCGATGATGTTGAGATGGATGTGCGCGTCGCGCCGACGGATGTCGATATCGACGATGGCGGCGCGGCCGTGGCGGATATTGTTGGTGATGCTTTCCTGGACGATGCGGTAAATGGTCACGGCGAGATTGTCGTCAAGCTGGTCGAGGCTGCCGTCGGTATGCAGGCGGAAATGGACGTGGTGATGGCGCTGGTTCCAGTGCTCGGCGAGCTGGCGCAGGCTGGATTCCAGGCCGAACTGGTCGAGGCCGATGGGGCGCAGGCGGTGCAGGATCTGCTGCAGCACTTCCATCAGGTGATTGACCGTGCGGCCGATGGCGTCGGCGCAGGGGCGCAGCGCCGGCAGGCTGTCGTCGGCGAGTTCCATGGCGTAGCTGGCTTCGGCATTGAGCGAGGTCAGGTACTGGCCGAATTCGTCGTGCAGTTCGCGCGACAGGTGCAGGCGTTCTTCTTCGCGGGCGGTGAGCAGGCGATGCGCCAGTTTCTGCTGGCTGCCGATGGTTTGCTGCAGGCGTTCGGCAAGATGGTTGAAGCCCTGGCCGATGCGGTCGAGTTCGATCAGCGCGAGCGTCGGCATGCGCGCGCCGAGGTCGCCATTTTCCATGCGCTTCAGGGTGTCGAGCATGGCTTTACTCGGGGCCAGGGCGTTGCGCACCGGGCGATAGATCAAAAAGCTGAAGAGCAGGATGGTCAGGCTGACGGCCAGCAGGTTGAGCAGATGGTAGCCAAGCGCGAACAGTTCGCTGCCGAGATTGGGCGTGACCGTCAGGCGGCCGATGGTAATGCCGGGATATTGGCCGATGGTTCCCTGGTACTGCGCGTCCGGCCCGATGACCAGACGCATCAGGGCGTCGAGCCAGGGCGGCAGCGTCAGTTGCCGGTTGAAACAGTGGCTGCCGACATCGCGTGAATAGAGGTCAGTCAGTTGCACGCAAAAATGCAGCAGCTCGCCGACCGGGGCGAGCACGGCCAGGTCGAGACTGTCGGCGCTGA
>JAVBXO010000276.1 GCA_030824535.1 Azonexus sp.
TCGACAAGGCCTACACCTCGGCCAGCTTCGGTTTTCCGACCAAGGCCTGGATGGGCGCCATCGGCCACGACGACGGGATGAAGTTCGGCTTCGCCAGCCAGCCGCGTCTGATTGTTTTTGGCGGCGGTTTGCCCATCCCTGGCGAAGGGCGTGAGTGGATCGGCGGCATCGGCGTTTCCGGTGCTTCCGAGGCCGAAGACGAAGAGTGCGCCCGCGCCGGACTAGCGGCTATCGGCCTGGCCTGAGCCGGTCAGGGAACCGGAAAAACCCACCAGAGGAATGAACCGACAATGAAACAGATCCTGAACTTCATCAATGGCGAGTTTGTTGCGACCGCCAAGCAATTCGAGAAGCGCACGCCGCTCGACAACTCGATCATCGGCATGGTCCACGAAGCCGGCAAGGCCGAAGTCGATGCCGCCGTGCAGGCTGCCCACGATGCGCTGGAAGGCCCGTGGGGCAAGATGACGGTGGTTGAGCGTACCGACATCCTGAACAAGGTCGCCGACGAAATTACCCGCCGCTTCGATGAATTCCTCGAAGCCGAATGCGCCGATACCGGCAAGCCCAAGAGCCTGGCTTCACATATCGACATCCCGCGCGGTGCGGCCAACTTCAAGATCTTCGCCGACGTGATCAAGAACGCGCCGACCGAGTTCTTCGAAATGGCCACGCCGGATGGCAAGGGCGCGATCAATTACGCAATCCGCCGCCCGGTCGGCGTCGTTGGCGTCGTCTGCCCGTGGAATCTGCCGCTGCTGCTGATGACCTGGAAGGTCGGCCCGGCGCTGGCTTGCGGCAATACGGTTGTCGTCAAACCGTCCGAAGAAACCCCGTCGACCGCCACTTTGCTCGGCGAAGTCATGAATGCCTGCGGCGTGCCGAAGGGTGTTTATAACGTGGTCCATGGTTTCGGCCCGAATTCGGCTGGCGAATTCCTGACCACCAATCAGAACGTCAATGCCATCACCTTCACCGGTGAAACCCGTACCGGCGAAATCATCAACAAGGCCGCGGCGCATGGTTCGCGCCCGGTGTCGCTGGAAATGGGCGGCAAGAATCCCGGCATCGTTTTCGCTGATGCCGACCTCGATGTCGCCATTGAAGCCACGTTGCGTTCCTGCTTCGCGAACTGCGGCCAGGTTTGTCTGGGTACCGAGCGGGTTTACGTTGAGCGCCCGATTTTCGACGAATTCGTCGCCCGCATGAAAGTCGGCGCCGAGAAGCTCAAGCTTGGCGTGCCGAGTGATCCGGCGACCAATATGGGGCCGCTGGTCAGCCAGGAACATCGCGACAAGGTGCTGTCTTATTACAAGAAGGCCGTGGAAGAGGGCGCTACCGTCGTCACCGGCGGCGGCATTCCCGACATGCCGGGCGAACTGGCCAATGGCGCCTGGGTGCAGCCGACCATCTGGATCGGGATCGATGACAGCGCTACCGTCGTTCGTGAAGAAATCTTCGGACCCTGCACGACGATCATGCCCTTCGACAGCGAAGAGGAAGTCGTCAAGCGCGCCAACAACACGACTTACGGTCTGGCCGCTTCGGTCTTTACGCAGAACATCACCCGCGCCCACCGCGTCGCCGCGAAGATGGAAGTTGGCCTGGTCTGGGTCAACAGCTGGTTCCTGCGCGACCTGCGTACGCCGTTTGGCGGCGCCAAGCAGTCGGGTATCGGCCGTGAAGGCGGCGTGCATTCGCTTGAGTTCTACACCGAACTCAAGAACGTCTGCATCAAGCTGTAAGCGGCGGCGATGAACATGAGCACCAGTTCTCCTGAAATTGGCCAGCGCATCGTCGCTGGCGGCATCGAGACCAATTATCACGATGTCGGCGACGGCCATCCGGTCCTGCTGATCCATGGTTCCGGGCCGGGCGTCACGGCCTGGGCCAACTGGCGGCTGGTGCTGCCCGAGCTGGGCAAGACCTGCCGGGCCATCGCGCCGGACATGGTCGGCTTCGGTTACACCGAACGGCCGGCCGGTATCGAATACGGCGTCGATGGCTGGGTTGAGCACGCCATCGGTTTGCTTGACGCCTTGGGCATTGCCCAGACCGACCTGATCGGCAATTCCTTCGGCGGCGCGATTGCGCTGGCGCTGGCGATTCGCCACCCGCAGCGCGTGCGCAAGCTGGTGCTGATGGGCAGCGTCGGCGTGCCCTTCGAAATTACGCCGGAACTGGACGCTGTCTGGGGTTACGAGCCCTCGCTGGCAGCGATGCGTGGCCTGCTCGACATCTTTGCTTACGACCGCAGTCTGGTCACCGATGAGCTGGCCGAACTGCGTTATCAGGCAAGCATCCGCCCCGGCTTCCAGGAATCGTTTTCGGCGATGTTCCCGGCCCCGCGTCAGCGCTGGGTCGACGCCATGGCCAGCAGCGAAGCCGATATCCGCGCCGTCGTGCACCAGACGCTGATCATCCACGGTCGCGACGACCGGGTCATTCCGCTGAGCAATTCGCTGACCCTGAACCGCTGGATCGACAACTCGCAACTGCACGTTTTTGGTCGCTGCGGCCATTGGGTGCAGATCGAACACAACGCTGATTTCAACCGCCTGGTCGCCAATTTCCTGGCTGACTGAACAGAGGACAACATGGAACAAGCACAAATCACCCAACTCGGCGACGAGCTTTACGAAGCCCTGAGTACCGGCAAGACCGTCGCACCGCTGACCTCGCGCGGCCTCGATATCACTATCGAGGATGCTTACCACATCCAGCAGCAGATGCTGTCCCGGCGCATCCAAAACGGCGAGAAGGTCGTCGGCAAGAAGATCGGCGTGACCAGCAAGGCCGTCATGAACATGCTCGGCGTGCATCAGCCCGATTTTGGCTGGCTGCTCGACGGTATGGTGTACAACGAGGGCGAATCGATTGAGATGAGCACCCTGATCCAGCCCAAGGCTGAAGGTGAAATCGCCTTCCTGCTGAAGAAGGATCTGCAGGGGCCGGGCGTCACCGCTGCTGACGTGCTGGCGGCCACCGAAGGCGTCATGGCCTGCTTCGAAATCGTCGATTCGCGCATTCAGGACTGGAAGATCAAGATCCAGGACACCGTCGCTGACAACGCTTCCTGCGGCGTTTTCGTGCTCGGCGACCAGCTGGTCGATATTTCCAAGGTCGATCTCGGACTGTGTGGCATGGTGCTGGAGAAGAACGGCGAAATCGTCGTCACCGGCGCCGGCGCGGCGACCATGGGCCACCCGGTCAATGCCATGGTCTGGCTGGCCAACACCCTCGGCAAGCTGGGCATCGCGCTCAAGGCTGGCGACATCGTGCTTTCCGGCGCGATGGGGGCGATGGTGCCGGTGCAAAAGGGCGACAACCTGCGGGTAACCATCGGCGGTATCGGTGGTTGCTCGGTGCGTTTCGTTTAAGCGGGCAGAGCCGAGATGGATCTCCAACTCGCCGGCAAAAAGGCCTTGATTAGCGGGTCGACCGCAGGAATCGGCTTTGCCATTGCTACCGAGCTTGCACGCGAAGGCGTCAGCGTCGTCATCAACGGCCGTAGCCAGGCCAGTGTCGATGCTGCCATCGAACGCCTGCGCGGCCTGGTGCCGACGGCCCAGATCACCGGTTTTGCCGCTGATCTGGCGACGGCCTACGGTTGCCACGCGCTGACCCAGACCTGTCCGCAGGTCGACATCCTGGTCAATAACCTCGGCATCTTCGACCCAGTGCCTTTCGAGGATATTCCCGACAGCGACTGGCAGCGTTTCTTTGATACCAACGTGATGAGCGGCGTGCGTCTGGCCCGCCATTACCTGCCATTAATGAAGGCTGCCAACTGGGGTCGTATTGTCTTCATCTCCAGCGAATCCGGTGTCAATCCGCCGGGCGAGATGGTGCATTACGGCATGACCAAGGCCGCCGAACTGTCGATTTCCCGTGGCCTGGCGCAAACCGCTGCCGGCACCGGCGTCACGGTCAACGCCGTGCTGCCCGGCCCGACGCGCACTGAAGGCGTCACCGACTTTTTCGGCAAGCTTGCCGCCGCCCAGGGCATCGACCTCGCCGAGGCCGAGCGCCGCTTCTTCGCCGAAGCCCGCCCGACCTCCCTGCTCAAACGCTTCATCGACCCCAGCGAAGTGGCTGCGCTGGTCGCCTACGTCTGCAGCCCGCGTGCTGCTGCGACCAATGGCGCGGCACTGCGGGTCGAAGGCGGCATCATTTCTTCGATGTGTTGAACGACATTTCCCCAAGGAACACACCATGACCCAGAAAATCAAATGTGCACTGATCGGGCCGGGCAATATTGGCACCGACCTGCTTTACAAGTTGAAGCGTAGTCCCTTCCTCGAACCGGTCTGGATGATCGGTATCGACCCTGAATCCGAAGGCCTGAAGCGCGCCGCCGAGATGGGTCTGAAGACCTGTTCGACCGGTGTCGATGGCTTCCTGCCGCATGTGCTGGCCGACAATGTCCAGATCGCTTTCGACGCGACTTCGGCTTATGTCCATGCTGAAAACAGCCGCAAGCTGAATGAACTCGGCGTACTGATGATCGACCTGACGCCGGCTGCCATCGGCCCCTTCTGCGTGCCGCCGGTGAACCTCAAGGAACACGTCGGTCGTCGGGAAATGAACGTCAATATGGTCACCTGCGGTGGCCAGGCGACGATTCCGATGGTTGCGGCCGTTTCCCGTGTCCAGCCGGTGGCCTACGGCGAAATCGTCGCTACCGTGTCTTCGAAATCGGCCGGTCCCGGCACGCGCAAGAACATCGACGAATTCACCCGCACCACGGCGGGGGCGGTCGAGAAGGTTGGCGGCGCCAAAAAGGGTAAGGCGATCATTATCATCAACCCGGCCGAGCCGCCGCTGGTCATGCGCGACACCGTGCATTGCCTGACCGAAACCGCCCCGGATCAAGCCGCGATCACCGAATCGATCCACGCGATGATCAAGGAAGTGCAGAAATACGTGCCGGGCTACCGCCTGGTCAATGGCCCGGTCTTCGACGGCAACCGCGTTTCGGTCTACATGGAAGTCACCGGCCTCGGCGACTTCCTGCCGACCTACGCCGGCAACCTCGACATCATGACCGCCGCCGGCGCGCGCACCGCCGAGATGTTCGCTGAAGAAATGATCAAGGGCACGCTCAAGCTTGAGCCGACCAAAAACGCAAACGCGGCAGCCTGAGGAGAAGAACATGAGTTTGCAAGGCAAGAAAATCACCGTCCACGACATGACCCTGCGTGACGGCATGCACCCCAAGCGTCACCAGATGAGCCTCGAGCAGATGGTCGCCATCGCCACCGGCCTTGATGAAGCCGGCGTGCCGCTGATCGAAGTCACGCATGGTGACGGTCTGGGTGGTTCCTCGGTCAACTACGGCTTTCCGGCGCACACCGACGAGGAATACCTCGGCGCGGTGATTCCGAAAATGAAGAAGGCCAAGGTCTCGGCGCTGCTGCTGCCAGGCATCGGCACCGTCGATCACCTGAAGATGGCGCGCGAACTCGGCGTCCATACCATCCGCGTTGCGACGCACTGCACCGAGGCTGATGTCTCGGAACAGCACATCACGATGGCCAGGAAGCTCGACATGGACACTGTCGGCTTCCTGATGATGGCGCACATGAACAGTGCCGAAGGCCTGGTCAAGCAGGCCAGGCTGATGGAAAGCTACGGCGCCAACTGCATCTACGTCACCGATTCCGCCGGCCACCTGCTGCCGGAAGGCGTCAAGGAACGCCTGTCGGCGGTGCGCGCTGCCTTGAAGCCGGAAACCGAACTCGGCTTCCACGGCCACCACAATCTGGCGATGGGCGTGGCGAATAGCATCGCCGCCATCGAAGTCGGCGCCAACCGCATCGACGCTGCTGCTGCCGGTCTCGGCGCTGGTGCCGGCAATACGCCGATGGAAGTGCTGATCGCCGTGTGCACGCTGATGGGCATCGAAACGGGCGTTGATGTCGCCAAGATCACCGACGTTGCCGAAGACCTGGTCGTGCCGATGATGGACTTCCCGATCCGCATCGACCGCGACGCGCTGACCCTCGGCTACGCCGGCGTCTATGGCTCCTTCCTGTTGTTCGCCAAGCGCGCTGCCGTGAAATACGGCGTGCCGGCGCGCGACATCCTCGTCGAACTCGGCCGTCGCGGCATGGTCGGCGGCCAGGAAGACATGATCGAAGACACCGCCATCACCATGGCTCGCGAACG
>JAVBXO010000216.1 GCA_030824535.1 Azonexus sp.
CCCCGACCGGCCGCCTGCTGGCGCTCGCGGCCATTGAACAGATTGCCCGCGCCAACCCGGATTCGGTGGTTGTTGTCGATGAAGCCTATATCGATTTCGGCGGTGAAACGGCGATCAGCCTGGTCGAGCGTTTTGACAACCTGCTGGTGATCCACACCCTGTCTAAGTCGCGCTCGCTGGCCGGCATGCGTGTCGGTTACGCGGTCGGCCATCCGGCGCTAATCGAAGCGCTGGAGCGGGTCAAGAACAGTTTCAACTCCTACCCGCTCGACCGCCTGGCCATCGTTGGCGCCGTTGCCGCCATCGACGATGAAGCGCATTTCCAGCAAGGCTGCGCGGCGGTTATTGCCACCCGCGAGCAGTTGACCGCAGAAATGGGCCAACTCGGCTTTGAAGTCCTGCCCTCGGCGGCCAATTTCATTTTCGCCCGCCATCCGCAACGCGATGCTGCCGAACTGGCCAAAGCCTTGCGCGAGCGGAACATCATCGTCCGCCACTTCAAGCTGCCGCGCATCGACCAGTTCCTGCGCATCACCATTGGCACCGATGGCGAATGTCAGGCGCTGGTCACCGCATTGCAGGAAATCCTGGCATGACGCCGGACGAAGGGATCATCTGGCGGCGGCCGGATGGCTCCATCGTCGCCTGCACCGAGAAGATCAAGGTGCTGCGCGAAAACCTCAAGGAATTGCAGCAAATGGCGCAGGATGCCTTCGAGGATGCGCTGCTGATGGAATGCGCGGAAACCCAGATCCGCACCGTCTTCCAGGAAGTCATCAGCGGGCTGCACAACCCCTACAACCGCGACTGACAGAAAACCGGCCAGCGCCGGTTTTTTCATTGGTGCCGACGAAACTGCGGCACGGCTTTTGCGTGACCCTTGCATGATGAATCCAGATACCGCTCAGGCTGCACAAAAAGTCGTCAAGATCCGGCGCGACTACAACACCTGGGTCGCCAACGAGACGCTGGAAGACTACGCGCTGCGCTTTACCCCGCACAGTTTCCGCAAATGGTCGGAAATCCGCGTCGCCAACACCGCCTTTGGTGCGGCGTCCTTTCTGGTGCTGGAAGCCGTCGGCGCCACCATGCTGGTGCAATCCGGCTTTCTCAATGCCTTCTGGGCGATCCTCGCGACCGGCCTGATCATCTTCCTGCTCGGCCTGCCAATCAGCATCATGGCCGCCCGCCACGGCCTGGACATGGACCTGCTGACACGCGGCGCCGGTTTCGGTTACATCGGATCAACCGTCACCTCGCTGATTTACGCCAGTTTCACCTTCATTTTCTTCGCTTTGGAAGCGGCGATCATGGCCTATGCGCTGGAACTCGCCTTCCACATTCCGCCGGCCTGGGGTTACCTGATCTGCGCCTTGGTGGTGATTCCGCTGGTCACCCATGGCGTCACGGTCATCAGCCGGCTGCAGGCCTGGACGCAACCGCTGTGGCTGTTCCTGCTGATCCTGCCTTATGCCTTCCTGTTCATCGAGGAGCCGCAGGTACTGGCCGGGCTGTGGCAATACGGCGGCGAGGGTGTTGGTCAAAGCAGCGGCGACGCGCATTTCAACCCGCATCTGTTCGGCGCCGCGCTGACGGTCGGCATCGCCCTGGTCACGCAAATGGCCGAACAGGTCGATTACCTGCGCTTCATGCCGGAAAAGACCCCGGCCACCGCCCGCCGCTGGTGGCTGGCGGTGATCGTTGGCGGCCCCGGCTGGGTGCTGCCCGGCATCCTGAAAATGCTCGGCGGCGCCCTGCTCGCCTGGCTGGCGCTACGCAACATGGTGCCCGTCGAAAAAGCTGTCGATCCCAACCAGATGTATCTGATCGGCTTTTCCCACGTGTTCGACAACACGACGCTGGCGGTCGCCGCGACGGCCCTGTTCGTCATCGTTTCGCAACTGAAGATCAACGTCACCAATGCCTATGCCGGCTCGCTGGCCTGGTCGAATTTCTTCGCCCGGCTGACGCACAGCCATCCCGGCCGCGTCGTCTGGGTCGTCTTCAATACCCTGATCGCGCTGCTCTTGATGGAGCTCGATGTTTTCCAGGCGCTCGGCCAGGTGCTCGGCCTGTATTCCAACATTGCCATTTCCTGGATGGCGGCGGTCGTCGCCGATCTGGTCATCAACAAGCCACTCGGCCTGTCGCCGCCGGGGCTGGAGTTCAAGCGCAGCAATCTTTACGACATCAATCCGGTCGGCGTCGGCGCCATGGCCAGCGCCTCCTTGCTGTCGATCTGTACTTTCTCCGGCCTCTTTGGCCCGGCCCTCCAGCCTTACGCGCCCTTTGTTGCGCTGACGGCGGCCTTCGTCATTTCGCCTTTGATCGCCTGGCGCACCGGCGGCGCTTATTACTTGGTGCGCCCGGCCGCTGCTGCGGTCAACGGTCAAAAATGTGCCATTTGCGAACGTGAATACGAGGGCGAGGACATGGCGCATTGCCCGGCTTACCAGGGGCCGATCTGCTCGCTGTGCTGTTCGCTCGACGCCCGCTGCCACGACCTCTGCAAGCCGCAGGCGCATCTTTCGGCGCAATGGCACGGCCTGCTGCGCCGCCTGCTGCCGCGCGTCGCCCAGCCCTACCTCGACACCGGCCTCGGCCACTACCTGTTGCTGATGACCGGCATCACCCCGGTCCTGGCGCTGGTCCTCGGGGTGCTCTACACCCACGAACTGCTGGCACTCGGTGCGCCCGATCCCGACGTCGTCAATCGCCTGCAGGACAGTTTCATCAAGACCTACGCCGCCTTGCTCATGCTCGCCGGCGTCATTGCCTGGTGGATGGTGCTGACCCAGGAAAGCCGGCGCGTCGCGCAGGAAGAATCGAATCGCCAGACGCAATTGCTGATGCAGGAAATCGCCTCGCACCAGCGCACCGACGCCGCGCTGCAGCAGGCAAAAGTAGTCGCCGAGCAGGCCAATCAGGCCAAAAGCCGCTACATCACGGCGATCAGCCACGAACTGCGTACGCCGCTCAACAGCATCCTCGGCTATGCCCAGATTCTCGCCGCCGACGAAGACATCCCGCCCAATCGCCAGCAGGCGGTCAACGTCATCCGCAAATCCGGTGACCACCTGCTGTCGGTCATCGAAGGCACGCTGGACATCGCCCGCATCGAAGGCGGCAAATTGACGCTGGAAGTCCGGGCGCTGGATTTCCCTGACTTCATGCAGCAGATCGTCGGCATGTTCGAACTACAGGCGCGCAACAAGGGCCTGAACTTCAGCTATCAGCCAGCCAGCGAATTGCCGGCCGTCGTGCGCGCCGACGAAAAACGCCTGCGCCAGATCCTCATCAACATCCTCGGCAATGCCGTCAAATTCACCGTGCGCGGCGGCGTTGATTTCAGCGTCGATTACCGCCGCGACATGGCCATTTTCGACATCAAAGACAGCGGCCCCGGCATTCCGCCCGAAGACATGCAGCGCATTTTCGAGCCCTTTGCCCGTGGCAGCAGCGTCCAGGCCGGCGGCAGCGGCGTCGGCCTGACCATCGCCCGCATGCTGACCGACCTGATGGGCGGCGAAATGCAGGTCTCGAGCACGCCCGGCGAAGGCAGCCTGTTCCGCATCCGCCTCTTCCTGCCCTCAGTGCATTCGACGCAGGCCGCCAGGGAATTGCCACGGCGCAATCGCATCGGCTATGTCGGCGTGCGCCAGCGCATCCTGGTCGTCGATAACGAAAAAGTCGACCGTGAATTGCTGAAAAACGTCCTCGAACCCCTGGGTTTCATCGTTGAACAGGCGGCCAGCGGCTACGAGTGCCTGAGCGTGACGCCGCGTTTTGCCCCGCACCTGATCTTCATGGACCTCGGCATGCCCGGCATCGACGGCTGGGAAACCATCCGCCGCCTGCGCCAGCAAAACCTCACCGACGCCGATATCGCCATCCTCTCGGCCAACGCCTACGACAAAGGCCTGGACAACGATGTCGGCATCGCGCCGGCCGATTTCATCGTCAAGCCCCTGCAGGTCCATGCCCTGCTCGACTGGCTGGGCAAGAAGCTCGCACTGAGCTGGGTCAGCGCCGATGCGCCGGCCGCTGCACCACTTGCCGCCTCCGCCGAGCCACCGCCGCTGGTCGCCCCGGCGGCCGGCGAACTGGCGGCACTCGACGAGCTGATCAATCTCGGCTACCTGCGCGGCATCCTCAACAAGCTGGCGGAAATCGAAAAGAGCGACCCGCAGCATGGCGAATTCGTCCGCCTGCTGCGCGAACTGGCGCGACAATTCCAGTTCGACGCGATGAAGGAAATCATCAGAAAATGCTGACCTGCCACTCCCTGCCGGCCGCAGCCGCCGCCCGGCGTTTTATCCTGCTTTCACGAAAATTGGCCCATGCCACCGGTTGACCGCAATATTTCGGACATCGTGCTGATCGTCGACGACGTCCCGGAAAATCTTTCGCTACTCCACGACGCCCTCGACGAAGCCGGCTACACCGTGCTCGTCGCGACCCATGGCGAAGCGGCGCTGCAACGCGCCCGCCAGAGCCTGCCCGACGTCATCCTGCTCGATGCGCTGATGCCGGGCATGGACGGTTTCGAGGTCGCGCGACGGCTGAAGGGCGATTTTTCGACCCAGCATATTCCCATCGTTTTCATGACCGGGCTCACCGAAACCGAGCATGTCGTCGCCGCCTTTGCTGCTGGCGGCGCCGACTACGTGACCAAGCCGATCCGCCCTGCGGAAGTTCTGGCGCGTATTGCTGCCCACATGCAGAACGCCCGGCAAATGAAGCAGGCACGTAGCGCCCTCGACGCCTTCGGCCAGGCCACCGTCGCCGTCCGTGCGGCCGACAGCCGCATCGTCTGGCAGACGCCGCTGGCGCGCAATCTGCTGAACGCCTATTTCGCCAACCCGGAAACCGTCGCGCCGGAAGAGCTGCTGCGCTGGATCGCCGCCGCGCTGCAGGCCCGCGTCGACAGCCGTGAAGCGACGGCGCTGCTGATTGCCGAAGGCAACAAGCGCCTGTTGGCATCTTTCCACGACCAGACTGGCGACGATGAATGGCTGGTGGTGCTGCGCGAAGAAAATGATGCGTCAGCGGTTGAATCGCTGATCGCCGCCTTCCGCCTGACCCAGCGCGAAGCCGAAGTCTTGTATTGGGTGGTGCAGGGAAAAACCAGCAAGGACATCGGCGACATCCTCGGCAGCAGCCCGCGTACGGTGAACAAGCACCTGGAGCATGTTTTCGAGAAACTTGGCGTGGAAACCCGTACTGCAGCCGCCAATCTGGCGATGGGCAAGATGCGCGGCGGCTGAACGCCGCCGGCTTTCCTACAATTCTGACTGTTGTTGCCGGGCCTGCGTCCGGGCCAGGGCCTGCAGGATCAAGCCGGGATTTTTCGCCGGCGTCAGCAGGCCGGCGCTACGCATCAAGGGCACCGGCAAGGCGTATTGCAGCTGTTGCTGCAATGGACGTGAATTTTTCTGTTCCATGGTGTGGTCTCTCATTATTTTTATGATGAGCCTCACAAGGTAGCACTTTCGGATGACAAGTTGACTATCGTTCGATGACAGCCGGAAGTCACTCAGGGCAACTGGACAAAACCCTTGGCATCGAGCGGGAAAAAGGGGTTGTAGCAGACTTCCCAGAGAAAGCCGTCGGGATCGGAAAAATAGCCGCGAAAACCGCCCCAGGGCGCCCTGTCGGCCGGACGCACGAGCGTGCCGCCGGCGGCAACGGCGTCCGCCAGGGTATCGAGCACTGCATCTTCGGAAGCCACGTTGTGGGCCAGCGAAAAACCGGGAAAACCGCTGCCGACCGCTGAAGTCGCTGCATCCTCGGCGAGATCGGCGCGACCAAACAGGGCCAGGGCCAGCGTCCCGACCTGGTAAAAGGCCACGGACTCCTGGCTGCCCTCCGACTCCCGCCAGCCCAGCGCCTGATAGAAAGCCCGACTGCGCGGCAGATCGGCAACGCCGAGGGTAAGAAAGCTGATGCTCTGCTTCATGATTGACTCCCATCAAGGGTAGCGGATCGCCAGCGACCCGCTACCGCCCTTGCCGTTTAGTAGGCGTAGATTGCCAGCAGCGTCAGCACGGTATAAACCGACACCGCTGCCGCCAGCGCCCCCAGCGTCAAACGCCGGTTCCAGACCTTGGCCTGATCCTTCTGTCCGTTCGACACCA
>JAVBXO010000157.1 GCA_030824535.1 Azonexus sp.
ATCGGCCTGGCGGTGATCGCCACGACCTTCACGCTGATTGCCGTGTTCCTGCCGACGGCCTTCATGAGCGGTGTTGCCGGCAAATTTTTCATCCAGTTCGGATGGACTGCCGCCATCGCCGTTTTTGTCTCGCTGGTCGTCGCCCGCATGCTGACGCCGATGATGGCTGCCTACATTCTCAAGCCCGTCGCCGCCGAACATACGCCACGCTGGCTGCAGCGCTACGAAGGCTGGGCCACCTGGTGTCTGCGTCACCGCCTGCTGACCCTGCTCGGGGCGGCGATCTTTTTCTTCGGTTCCTTCACCTTGGTGCCGCTGCTGCCCAAGGGTTTCATCCCGCCGGATGATCTGTCGCAAACGCAGATCTACGTGACCCTGCCGCCCGGCGTGACTTTCGCGCAATCGCTGGCCGCCGCCGAGCAGGCGCGGCACATTGCCGAGCAGAATCCGCATGTCAAGCTGGTCTATACCGCGGTTGGCGGCGGCAAGGCCGGCAGTGACCCTTTTGCTCCGGCGGGGGCGGCGGAAGTGCGCAAGGCCAGTCTGACGCTGAACCTGACGCCGCGCCGTGAGCGTTCGGGCATCAGCAAGCAGATGATTGAAGGCGATCTGCGGGCGGCGCTGACGGCGATTCCCGGCGCCCAGGTCAAGGTTGGTCTGGCCTCGGGCAATGAGAAATACGTCCTCGTGCTGGCCAGCGAAAACGGTCCGCTGCTGGCCGAACACGCCCGTCAGGTCGAACGCGAACTGCGCGGCATTCCCGGTATCGGCAATATCACCAGCACCGCCAGTCTGGTTCGCCCGGAGCTGATCATCCGTCCGGATTTCGCGCGCATGGCCGACTTGGGCGTGACCTCGGCGGCGATTGCCGACACCCTGCGCATCGCCACCGCTGGCGACTATGACCAGGGTCTGGCCAAACTCAACCTGAGTCAGCGCCAGGTGCCCATCGTCGTCAAGCTGCCGCCGGCGGCGCGCACCGATCTGGCCCTGCTGCGGCAGTTGACCGTAGCCGGCAAGAATGGCCCGGTGATGCTGGCCAATATCGCCGACGTGCAGATCGGCGGTGGCCCGGCCGAGATTGATCGTTACGACCGCCTGCGCAACATCAATTTCGAGATCGAACTGAATGGCCTGCCGCTGGGCGAAGTCGAGGCGACGGCGCTCAACCTGCCCAGTCTGAAGAATTTGCCGGCCGGCGTCATCCAGACCACGATCGGCGATGCCGAAGCGATGGGCGAGCTGTTTGCCAGTTTCGGCCTGGCCATGCTGACCGGCGTGCTGTGCATCTACATCGTGCTGGTGCTGCTCTTCCACGACTTCGTGCAGCCGGTGACCATCCTCACCGCGCTGGTGTTGTCGATACCGGGGGCTTTCCTGGCGCTGTTCATCGCCCAGAAAGCGGTGTCGATGCCGTCGATGATCGGTCTGATCATGCTCATGGGCATCGCCACCAAGAACTCCATCCTGCTCATCGACTACGTCATCCTCGCTCGTCGTGAGCATGGTCTTGACCGCTGGGAGGCGCTGATCGATGCCTGTCGCAAGCGGGCGCGGCCGATTGTCATGACCACGGTGGCGATGGGCGCGGGGATGATGCCGATTGCCATCGGCCTCGGCACCGACCCGAGCTTCCGCGCGCCGATGGCGATTGTCGTCATTGGCGGCCTGATCACCTCGACTTTCCTTAGTCTGCTGGTGATTCCGGTCGTCTTCACCTACGTCGATGATCTGATCGGCAAGTTCCGGCGCAAGGCCGCCTAGTCGGGCAGTACCGCGACCGCCTTGACTTCGAGGAAGTAGCCCGGCTGGCCGCACAGCGAGGCGGCGCCGATGGCGGTCCAGGCCGGCAACTGCGGCCCGGTGAAATAGCGGTCGCGGACCTGCATGTACAGCGGCAGGTCGCGCAGGTCGGTGTGGAAGGAGGTGACGTCGACGACGTCATTGAAATCTGCACCGGCCGCTGCCAGGACCTTTTGCAGATTCTCGAATACCTGCACGAACTGCGCTTCGCGTGGCTCGACCAGTTGCATGTTGTCGTCGCGGCCGATCTGACCCGAGACGTACAGCGTATTGCCGACGCGCACGGCGGGCGAATAGCGGATGTTGTTGTAAATGGCTTCCGTGCCGGGTGGCACGATGTCCTGACGTTTGCTCATGAGCGTTTGTCCTTGGTAATGGTCGAGTGCCCAGTAAACCGGCTCGGGCGCGTCGGGGCTATCCGTTTACCGCAAGGCCTTGTCCATCTTCTGCAGGGTATCCAGATTGGGTTACCATGGGCGCCATGGAAAATAATGCTTACGAACATCTGGTCTATCAGCTGGAAGGGATTTCCCGCGATAAGCCTGCCGCCTTCCGCCTCAAGGTCCTGCTCATCAGCGGGCTGGCCTACGCGGTGCTGTTCCTGATTCTTGTCGCCATCCTTGGCTTTTCCTGGTTCCTGTTCGATGAGCTGCGCCATGGCCGGCATGCTGGCGGCGCCATTCGTGCCGGTATTTTCCTGCTGCCCCTGTTGCCGATTTTCTGGGTCAGCCTGCGCGCCTTCCTGGTGCGTTTGCCACCGCCGGAAGGGCGGCCGCTGACGCGTGCAGAAGCGCCCCGGCTTTTCGAATTGATCGAGAAGACGCGCCGCAAATTGAAAGGGCCGCGGATTCACCAGGTACTGCTCAATGACGAATACAACGCGGCCATCTGCCAGATTCCGCGTCTGGGTATGTTTGGCTGGCACCGCAATTACCTGATCATCGGTTTGCCCTATCTGCTGGGGACGCCAACCCGCGAGGCCGTGGCGACGCTGGCGCATGAATATGGCCACCTGGTCGGCGAACATGGCCGCCTGGGCAGCTGGATTTACCGGCAGCGCCGGACTTTTGCGGCGGTGCATGCCCAGGCCTCAGCAACGGCCGGCAGCAACTGGATCAATGCCCTGATGGCCGAATTGCTGGATCGTTTCGCGCCGTACTACAACGCCTATACCTTCGTTCTTTCCCGGCAACAGGAGTACGAAGCCGATGCCGTCGCCAGCAAAATTGTCGGTGACGCCATCAATGCCAGCGGCCTGGTGCGCGACACCTTGCTCGGGCGCTGGATCGACGACGTATTCTGGCCGCGCCTTTATGCCCAGGCCGACAGCAACGAAACGCCGCGTTTCATGCCGTACGCGGCGATGCCGACGGCTTTTGTCGCCGGTCACGATGAATGGGCCACGCAGGATGCGCTGCGGGCGGCCTTGAAACAGGAGTCCGGCGCGCTCGACACCCACCCCTGCCTGCGCGAGCGTCTGGAAGCACTGGTCAGCAAACCCGTCTTGCCCAAAACGCTGGAACATTCGGCAGCCGAGACCTTGCTTGGCGCGATGGCTAAAACCCTGGTCGATGAGTTCGATCAGCGCTGGTGGGAAACCCATGGCGCCGACTGGCAGAAATATTTTCATCGGCGCAAAGCCGACCGGGATCGTCTGGCGGCATTGGGCGCCTGTGATCCGACGCAATTGTCGGACGGTGATTTGTTCGACCTGGCCTTGTTGCAGTACCGCCTGAATCAGCACAAGCAGGCGCTGCCAACGCTCGATCACTTGCTTCAGCGTCGCGGTGGCCCCTGGCCGCGGGCCGAGATGCTCAAGGGCAAACTTTTGTTGCGGGCTGGAGACGAGCGCGGCCTGGCGTTGTTGCTGCAGGCCCTGCGCGTTGATCACACCCTGACCGAAGATTGCCTGCGGGCGGGGTATCGTTTCCTCGCCAAAACGGCCAGTCGCCAGGTGGCCGATGCCTGGGTTGAAGCGGCGGCAGCCGAGGGCGCAGACGAATAATCTGCGCGCAGCGACGGGAGAACTGTTTTGCCCGCCGCGTGTGCAGGTGCAACAAAAAACTCGCTGTTGTCTTTTGGCGACGCTTGACAAAAGCAAAGTCAAGTTACTTTATGCACAGATCCGGCGATCTTTTTTTCTTTGGGTGACTTGACAAAGCTTTTTGCTGGTGAACCCATTGGTTTTCATGAATCTTATAAAAATCAATGACTTGAAAAATAGCCCAAGTTTCGCGCACGGTAGGAAAAAGCCTTTTGCAAGCGTCACTTAGCGGCTATCCCCAGCATTGCCCCACAGACTTATCCACAGCTTCTGTGGATAGTTGCTGGCGTCGGAAAACTGGCTTTTCCAGTCGTCCGGTTTTTGCCCTCCTGGGCCGGTTGACCGCAAAATTGCCGGTAACGGGCCTTTCTTCCACCCAGGGATCGGCTTCGTTTCCTCGCGACTGGCGAATGCCGAACTTTTCCTCCGGCAGATCCTGAATAGGAAAATTGCTGCTTGACGCGCCGCACAATTCCCCTTGAGAATACTTGGATGAACTGCCATTTCTCCCTGATTTCCCTGTGCTTCCTGTCCCGCCGCAATCTGCGCGCGTGGCGCGTGGTCGCGCGTCCGGGGAGTGGGATAGTCTAGTCAGTTACCAGACTCATTCAGTTCAGCCAGGGCCGCAGACTAAAAACTGCGGCCTTTTTGTTTTCTGTTGCCGGAGTAAGCCCATGAAAAATACTGCCCACCGTGCCTCGCTGCGCAAGCGTCCTGATCGCGCCCGCCTGCATCCCCCATCGTCCGTCCCGCTTGTCCAGGAGTAAAAAATGTCCGTTCCCGCCGCCTATCTTGGCATTGTCCTGATCTGGTCTACCACGCCGCTGGCCATCCAGTGGAGCACGCAAGGCGCCGGCTTTGCCTTTGCCGTCTTCGCCCGGATGCTGATCGGCGTCATCGTCGCCGCACTGCTGTTGCTCATCTGGCGCATACGCCTGCCGCTGCACGCGCGGGCGCGCCGCGCCTATCTGGTCGGCGGGCTCGGCCTGTTCGGGGCCATGGCGCTGACCTACTGGGGTGCCCGGCAAGTGCATTCCGGCCTGGTTTCGGTGCTGTTCGGCCTGTCGCCGCTGGTCGCGGCGATACTTGCGGCGCTGTTTCTCGGCGAGAAGTCGATCACGCCCTTGCGCATCATCGGCATGTTGCTCGGCGCTGCCGGGTTGGCGGTGATTTTCGTGCACGGCGGCAATCCTGGCGGGGAGATGGCGATAGCCGGCCTGCTGGCCTTGCTGGCGGCGGTTTTCATTTATTCCGGCAGCTTGGTCTGGCTCAAGCGCATTGGCGATGACAGCCCGCCGCTGGCCACGACGGTGGGCTCGCTGACGGTTGCCTTGCCCTTGTTCGGCGGGCTCTGGCTGTTGACCGATGGCAGCCTGCCGGCGCAGTTGCCGATGCGCTCGGCGGCAGCCATTGCCTATCTCGGCGTTTTTGGTTCAGTGATCGGTTTTGCGCTGTATTACTACGTGATCAAGCATCTCGACACCGCCCGCGTGGCCCTGATCACGCTGATTACGCCGGTGCTGGCTTTGCTGCTCGGGCATTTCCTCAACGGTGAAGCGGTCAGCCTGCGCTTGTGGTTGGGCACCGGCTTGATCCTGCTCGGGCTGGTCGTGCACCAGTTGGTGATGTTGCGCGACTTGTGCCGCTGGCAGAAAAGCTGAGCCGGGCGCGCGCACTGCCGCAGCAGCGGCGCCATGATGGGTTCAGGGAGGCGAAGCTTTGCTGCTTTGCGCCGCAATCTTGCGCTCACTGCGGCCGAAGATCAGCGTGTAAAACACGTCCAGCGCGTTGTCGCTGCCGGCGCGGCCGACCAGCGAGAGATTGCGGCTGAGGGTGACCGTCAGTTTGACGACGCTCTCGGCCTTGCCGATGGCTTGTTCGTAGCTGAGCAGGGCATTGGAGCTCAGGCGTTTGCCGACGCTGAAAATCTGCGTGCCGGTGCTGCTGCTGGTATCGAGGCCGCTGCTGGCAACGCGGCTGCTCAGTTGGCGGCTGCTGTTGTCGCCAATCTGGCCCTGACGCACGCCCAGTTCGTCGAAACCGAACGTCCTTTTCAATTGCCCGAGCAGGCCGCCGGCATTGTTGCCGAGCAGGCCACCGGCGGCGGCGAGCAGCAGCGGCGCATCGCCAGCGCCCATTTGTTCCGGGCCGTGGCCGAGGACCAGCCAGGCGAGTTTCTCGGTGTCCGGCAGTTCCGGGTCGGAGATCAGTTTGATGATTGGCTTTTGCGCCGTACCGCCGATCTGCACGCCGGCCTCGACCGGCAAGCCCTTG
>JAVBXO010000318.1 GCA_030824535.1 Azonexus sp.
GATATATTTCCTTTGCACCTTTTTCCCGAAGGTGCATTGGCCAGCTCGATCATCACCACCGTCTGGCTGGGAATTTTTGTCGTTGTTTTTTTCAACCTGCGCCTCGGCTGGGTGCTGTCCGGCCTGGTCGTTCCCGGTTATCTGGTGCCGCTGCTGCTGCTCAAGCCGAGCGCGGCGCTGATCGTCCTCCTTGAAGGTACGCTGACCTATTTTCTGGTCTGGTTCTACTCGGAATACCTGTCGCGGCATTTCGGCTGGAGCAATTTTTTTGGCCGTGACCGTTTTTTTGCGCTGGTACTGACCAGCGTCATCGTGCGTATCGTCGGCGATGGCTGGTTGTTGCCGATGCTCGGCGAGTTCATCAACCAGCGCTGGCAACTGCAGTTCGATTACCACAACAACCTGCACAGCTTCGGCTTGATCATCGTTTCGCTGATCGCCAACAATTTCTGGAAAACCGGCTTTCGCCAGGGCCTGACGCCTTTATTCGTGACCGTCGGCATCAGCTATCTGCTGATTCGCTACGGTTTGATGGAACTGACCAATTTCTCGATCAGCGACATCGGTTTTCTCTACGAGGATGTCGCCACGTCCATCCTGGCCAGCCCCAAGGCTTACATCATCCTGTTGACCACCGCTTTCGTGGCCTCGCGGATGAACCTGTTCTACGGCTGGGATTTCAGCGGCATCCTGATTCCCTCATTGATCGCCCTGCAGTGGTATCAGCCGGAAAAAGTCCTGTTTTCCTTTGTCGAAGCCCTGGTCGTGCTGTTCCTCGCCAAGGCGCTGCTACGCGCGCCATTTTTCCAGCGGGTGACCATCGAAGGGGCGCGCAAGCTGTTGCTGTTCTTCAACGTCAGCTTTGCCTACAAGATGGTCCTGGCCTACCTGCTGCTCTGGCTCTGGCCCGAGCTTAAGGTCAGCGATTATTACGGCTTCGGCTATGTGTTGCCGACGCTGATGGCGATCAAGATGCACGACAAGGACATCATCGCCCGCCTGACCCGGGCAACCTTGCAGACCTCCATCGTTGCCGCCCTGGTGGCGACCTGCATCGGCTTTCTCCTCAGTCTGCTGCCTGATCCCTGGGGTTGGCTGCTCACTGACACCAAGAAGCAGGTAGCGGTACATCCGGCCAGTCATGCCGGCGACCTGCTCGATTACCTGCGCGAGGACAAGATCTTCCTGTATCGGACACGCACGCGTGAGCAGGTCGGGCAGCCGCTGGCCGGGGAAGTCGAGTCCTTTGTGGCGGCCAGTCGCTTCCTGGCCGGCATCAAACGTTTGCCGAGCGATGCCGAGCTCGATCAGGCCGCGAGTCTGCTTGATGGCGCCAATTACCATCTCGATATCAAGGAGGGGCGCTATTTGTTGCTGCACGAAAAGGAGCCCCGCTTGTATCGGGGGACTTTCGTGATCAATCCGGCATCGCGCAGCGACCTGGTGGTTGAAGTGCCGGCGCCACTCGACGAGCATGGGGCGCTGGAGGCAGCAGCCTGGATTTTCCGGCTGTACGATGCCCGGGCGCTGGTGGTTGGCGGTTCGGCCAGGCGCGCCAACAAGGATGGCAGCGCTGACGTGCTGCTCAGTCCGAATACCTTTTACCAGGCTTTCCATCGGGTTTTTGCCCGCAACAGCGTGCTGCAGGTGCGCACCTACACCCCGGAAACGGTCCGGGTGCTGGCGGGCAGCCGGCGTGAGCCGGGGGCGCTGGAAATTGCCGAGCCGCCGAGTACGGTTCGCGTCAAGGGCGAGTTGCCGGAGGACTTTTCACTGCTCGCCTTGAAGTCGGCGATCGACAACTTCGATATCGCCTGGCAGCCCACGCCTATGCCCAATCTGCAACGCGACACGACGGCCAGCGGCTTCGTCGAGTTGCTGCTCAATCGCGACGACGTGCGCAAGGTGCTGGCGCGCGGCATGAATGCCGAACGTGGCACGCGCCTGGAGTTGCTTGATCGCTCGATGGAAGGCTATCTGCAGGCCTGGCTGCTGGCCGACAAAAAACGCATTGCCCCGGCGGGCTCCAATCTCTATCGCGCGCCCTTGCTTGAACAGCTGCTGTATTTCGACGACGAAGTCCTGACGCCCTTGCTGACGGCGATGAGCCGACATTACGGCGAGGCGGGCTGGAGTGCTGCCGGCCTCGAGGAACTGCGCCTGATTAATGTCGCCGCCGGGGTCGTCGGTTATGAGCTGGTGCGTTATCGTCACCAGTCCACCGGCCGCGATTACCTGGTCCTGGCCGAAACAGAAGGCACCAGCGCGCGCCCCTACTGGGGAACCTACGTTTTCCGGCCAGGCAATTACCGGCCCTTTGTCATCGAAGCGCCGCGGCCGCTGGTCGAGGTCAACAGCTTTGAGTTCGCCGTGGCCCAGTTTGAACGCCTGCAGGGCTTTGCCTTGCTGATTGGCGGCGCGCATCCGGAAGCCAACTTCGACCACAGCGCCGATCTGGTCAAGCTGCAGAATCGCGCCAGCGTGTTTAATCTCGTCGGCCAGGTCATCCAGCGCCAGTCCGGTGATCAGGCCATGCTGACGCTGCAGAGCCGGGTGCTCGGCAGTCGGCGGGAGTCGCCGCTGCCGGCCAGCGACATGCTGATTTCCTTTGCTGACGGACAGGTCGAGCGGGACAAGTTGTCCGGCCTCGGCGAGCAATTGCTGCAGAGCCTGGAAGCTTCCGGACTGAGCTACAAGTTTGCCGGTGGCAGCATCGATGCCGCCGGTTACGATGCCGCCGGCGTGCTCCAGGCACAGCATCAGGGCGCCAGCAGCAACAAGGAATTTGCCATTGCCTGGGTCTCGCCGCTGGCGCGCAACGAATACCGCCAGCAGAGCGAGCCGACGCCGCAGGCCATGCATTTTGCCGCGCTGCACGTGCCTAGTCAGGAAACCGATCTGGCCCGCCTGCTCGGCGAGCGCTCTTTCCAGCCGGCGCCCATTCCGGCGGATCTGCAGGCGCGGATCGATGCTTATCTGCTGCGCCAGGACATTGTTTTGCTGCATGATGCGCTGCGCCTTTACGGCCATTTCCGTTTCGAGCGCATCGTCGACATCAACAGCCGCCAGGGCTATCTGCTGATATCCGATGCACAGGGCCGCTGGCTGGCGGTGGCCAATCTGTCGGCCCGGCAAAATACCCGTCTGCAGCACGTTGACCGCAGAAATCAGGATTTGCGCCGGCAGGGCAGGGATTTCATCGAGAGCGGCAGCGCCTGGTTACTGGTGGAGCGGGACGGATGAGAAAACTGGCTTACGCGCTGGTGCTAGTGCTGGTCCTTGGCCTGGGCGGCTCGCTGGGCTGGCGTTATGGCGCGATGTCCCTGCCCGATTTTCTGACGGCACCGGCCAATCCCGAGAAACTGGCGCTGGTGGCGCAGTCATCGGTCAATATCGCCTATCTCATCGATGCCGGGCAATGGCTGAATTTCCCCATTCCCGATGGCACGCAGCAGGTCAAGCTGATTACCAATGCCAGCACCGTCGATCCTGACGGATTTCGTCGGCAGCGGGTGATCGATCCGGCACGGCGCTGGAATTACGCGCTGGACATCGAAGTCAGCGACGCCAGCGGCCAGGTATTGATCCGGCGCGAGCATCATCATCGCGCCGACCTGGTCGAATCGCGCTGGCCGGACGGGCGGGTCTCGACGCCGGCGTTTTTCCTGCGCGAAAATCTGACGCCCTTGTCGGGGGCGATGCTGCATCTCGATCTCGACGGTTTTCCGCAAGCCAGCCACTTGCGGGTGCGTCTGGCGAGCAAGGATGCCGACCTCAACGATGTCATCCTGCGCACCTTCCTGCCCGAGCGTAATTCCGAACAACGTGCCGCCGTGCTCTGGCAGCGCCTGTCGGACAAGCAGAAGGAGTCGCTGGCGCGGGGCAGCGTCTATCCGCCGGAACTGCTGATCGAGCAGGAAAAGCGCAATCTGCTGCTGCACACCTGGCGCGCCGTCGGGCCGAAGGGCGCCGAGGGGCGTGACTATCAGCAGCGTGAGCTTTACGTCCTGCTCGACAATGATGGCGAACTGGTCGACGACCCCATCCTGCCTTTTGGTGTGGTCGCTGATCAGCGCGTGCGGGCTGTGGTGCCGATTCCCCAAGGTGGCGGCCTGGTACGCCTGGTTTTCCAGGCCTCGCCGCGCGCCGCTGGGCGGGATACGGGGGCGGCTGAGAGCCAGGTGCACTTGCGCTGGTATGGACCGACCCAGTTCGAGCGCAGCCAGGTCAATCTGGATCTGGCCGAGGCCGTCAGTCGCGGTCATCAGCTCAAGTTGGCCGGCGGCTTGCTGGAAATTACCACGCCGGACGAAATGAGCGTGCGGGCTTACCTGCGCCGCAGCGAAAGTGCCGAAGAAGAGGAAATCACGCCCTTGCCGCAATACCTGCGCGTTTTTCTCGCCGAAGCGGCGATGCCGGTCAGTTTCGCGCTGGAAAATCGTCAGGAAATCTCGCTGCTGCGCCTGGAGTTGCGGCAGCAGCGCCACGCCGCGACAGGCAATGCTGCAGAGGCGATGTACAGCATTGTCGATGGCGAGGGCAAGGTATTGAAGGAAGGCCGTTTGCCCCTGAACATGCCGGATTCGCAATACGAACGGGTGGTTGGCGATTACTCGGGCGCCTGGCTCAGCGATCCCGGCGTTTATCACTTTGCCTTGCCGGCCAGTGCGCGCCAGCTGCGGGTCAGCCCACTGCCGGCATCGCCCGGCGAAGTAGCAGCACCGCTGCTGGTCAGCGCCTCCACCCGGCCGCCGGGGCTGGCGCGGGAGCTGCGCATTCCTGAGGACTATTTCGCTGATGCGGCGACCGGCCAGCGCCTGCCGGCCTGGTTTGCCATTCGTCCCGAAAACTACGAGACGCGCATCATCAACAATCGGACGCGGGTGCTGGCGATCCAGGCGCGACCGAGCGAAGAGAATCCGGATCTTCTCGCCGGCCGTTACCAGTGGGAAGACTACCGGCCGAGCGGCAACTGGCTGGCGCGGCCGATTTACGCGCCACGCGAAGCCGGTACGCCGTATCGCGACGATATTCTGCCGGCGACTTTCAGTCCGCTGCCGGCGGGCCGCGAGCTCGAATTCGACTTTCCGGTTTACCAAGGCATGCGGGTCGTCAGCCCGACGCTGATCCGCCTGGGTGACAGCCAGCCGTTCAGCCTGCAACTCGCCATCGACGGCCAGCCGCCGCTGCTCCTGCGCGGGCAGGGGCCTTTTTCCGAGTTGTCCTTGCCACCGCTGGCCGTTGGTCGGCATCGCCTGCGCCTGGTCGGCACGGGGCAGGTCTATGTCAATTTTGTCCGGCCGGTCGGCGCCGCGCTGGTCCGGCGCATGGCCCAGCGTTTCGACGGCAGCCTGAGTTTTGAATACGAGCGGCGCACCGCCAGTGAGGAAACCCTGACCTTGCGCCTGTATCAATCGGCTACGGGGGCGGCACCGGCCAGCTTGAGCGCCAGCATCAGCGGGCCGCCCATGCCGCTGCTGACGCCGCTGGCAGGCTGGGTGTTTGCCCGCCGTCAGGCCAGCATCCAGGCGGCCAGCGGGCCATTGGCGGCGGTTTTTGGCACGCGCGGCGAACGTTGCGATGCCGGCCAGCCGCTATTCATTCCTTTCAGCACCGATGCACCGCTCGGCAAATACCGTATTGTGGTCAAGGGCGAAAATGCTCGTGGTGCTTATCTGACGGTCTCGCGCCTGGGGCCGCCGGTACAGGCGGAAAGGCGCGCCCATACGCAAGTGGAGCTCAATCATGGCGAATTTTCTCAATAGCGTGCTGTTCGCTGGCGTGCTCTGCCTCGGAATTCTCCCCGGCAGCGCTGCTGCGGTCGACGCGCCAAAAGTGGCCGATTTGCTGCGCGCGGCGAGCAATCGTGACGGGCATTTTGTCGAATCCTCGGCGGCGGCGCTGGACGCTTCGACCCGGCTCTTTCTCGGCCTGGCGAAAAATGGTCCGACGCCGCAGGCGCATGCCGACGCGGCAGCGCTGGAACTCGAGATCGTCCGCGCCAGCGCGCCGGCGAGCTGGGTCGTGCAGGAAAAAAGCAGCGCCCGCCAGGGCCGGGGCTTCTTCGTTTTCCGCGATGCGCCGGGGCGGGATG
>JAVBXO010000071.1 GCA_030824535.1 Azonexus sp.
AAGGGGAGGGCTAGGGTGGGGATGGGTTTCCCTGGTTCTCACAGAGAAACCCATCCCCCTCCCGGCCTCCCCCTTGAAGGGGGAGGAGAAGAAATCCCAAGGGATGCAGATGCGTGCATGCCGCGCGGGGGCTTTTTCAATTTCGGCTGAATTTTGCGGTCGACCGCAGCAGAGGCAGGATTTTCCATGGGACGGCATTTGCAAGTGGCCATCGGGCAGTATTCCGACCCGGGACGCAAGGAACAGAACCAGGATTTCCACGGCGTCTGTGTGCCGCCAGAGCCGCAGCTTTCGGCCAAGGGCATCGCCGTGGCACTGGCCGATGGCATCAGCAGCAGCCCGGTCAGTCAGCAGGCGGCACAGGCGGCGGTTAGCGGCTTTCTCGAGGATTACTACTGCACCCCGGATGCCTGGTCGGTGAAAAAATCCGGCGAGCAGGTGCTGACCGCGACCAACTCCTGGCTGCATTCGCAAACCCGGCACAGCCCGCAGCGCTATGACCGCGAACGTGGCTATGTCTGCACTTTCAGCGGTCTGGTCATCAAATCGACGACCGCCCACCTGTTCCATGTCGGCGACGCCCGCATCTACCGCCTGCGCGGCGGCGAGCTGCGGCAGCTGACCGAGGACCATCGCGTCCGGGTATCGTCGGCGCAGAGCTATCTCGCCCGCGCTCTGGGCATGGACTGCAAGCTGGACATCGATTACCTGGCGCTGCCGCTGCTGGCCGGCGATGTTTTGCTGCTGGCGACCGATGGCGTCCATGAATACAGCGATGCCGACTTTGTCGCCCAAAGCGTTTGCGAGGCGGCCGATCTCGACGCCGCTGCCCAGGCCATCGCCGCAGAAGCGCTGCGGCGGGGCAGTGGTGACAACCTGACGCTGCAGCTCGTGCGCATCGACGAACTGCCCGATCCGGAAGCCAACGAGGTTTTTCGCCAGGTCGCCGAGCTGCCGTGCCCACCGCTGCTTGATGCGCGGGACGAATTCGAGGGCTACCAGATCATGCGCGTGATCAAGCGCAGCGCCCGCAGCCACATTTATCTGGCGCTTGACCGGGAAAGCGGCGAGCGCGTGGTGCTCAAGACGCCGTCGGTCGACCTGCAGGCCAACCCGGCGGCACTCGAACGCTTTCTGCTCGAAGAATGGATCGCCCGCCGCATCAACAGCGCCCACGTCCTCAAGCCCTGTGCGCAGACGCGGCAGCGCCAGAGCATCTACGTCGTCACGGAATACATCGAGGGCCGGACGCTGACGCAGTGGATGATCGACAATCCCAAACCGGATCTGGCGACGGTGCGCGGCATTCTCGAGCAGGTCGCCAAAGGTCTGCAGGCTTTCCACCGGCTGGAAATGATTCACCAGGATCTGCAGCCCGACAACCTGATGATCGACAGCAGCGGCACGGTGAAGATCATCGACTTCGGCGCCACCCGCGTCGCCGGCCTGGAAGAAATCGAATCGCCGATTGCCCAGATCAACCTGCTCGGCGCGGCGCTCTATGCCGCGCCCGAATACTTCCTCGGCGAAGCCGGCAGCCAAGGCGCCGACCTCTATTCGCTGGGCGTCATCGCCTACCAGATGCTGTCTGGCAGCTTCCCCTACGGCACGCAGGCGGCCAAGTCGCGCAGCAAAGCGGCGCAGAAAAAGCTCGTCTACCAAAGCGTGCTCAATGAAGAGCGCGAAATCCCCGCCTGGGTTGATGACGCCATCCGCAAGGCCGTGCATCCCGAGCCGCTGGCGCGTTATGAAGAACTATCGGAGTTCATCTACGACCTGCACCATCCGAACCAGGCCTTCCTCAACAAAACCAAGCCGCCGCTGATCGACCGTCACCCGCTCATTTTCTGGAAAAGCGTTTCCCTGGTGCTGGGCGTGCTGCTTCTGCTGTCCTTGCTGACCCGGACGCACGGCCTGCATTGAAAAATCGGCTACTGCGGTCGACGCTGAAAAATGGCCAAAATTGGCCGTTGACCGCAGCAGGCAAATTTTCGAGCTTGGGCGACGCTAAATTGCTGCACCGCAATGAAGGGTTGTGCATGGTTTTGGTGCGCTGTTTTTGCGGTGGACGCTCAGGAACGGCCGATTTCGCCCTTTGTTGGTAGGTGGCATGTTTATCGCTTTGTTTTGGGTAGCACAGTAGCGCCTGCCAACGGGGGTAGGTGGATGACAACGACGTCAACCGTTGAATTAATCCTTCCTACCTATTGACCGAATCTGGTCATTTACCGAGAGCACGTATCATGGACAAGAAATCTTTCTTGCAGGCCGGCCATACGCCGACCTTGCTGGCCGCCTTCCTCTATTTCGACCTCGCCTTCATGGTCTGGGTCATCCTCGGTCCGCTGGGCGTCGGTATCGCCAAGGATCTGGGCCTGAGCCACGCCGAAAAGGGCTTGATGGTCGCGACGCCGGTGCTGGCCGGCGCGCTGTTGCGTATCGTCATGGGCATCCTGGTGGATCGCCTGTCGCCGAAAAAGGCCGCGATCATTGGTCAGGTCGTGGTCATCGGGGCCATGCTTTACGCCTGGCTGGCCGGCGTGCATTCCTACGCTGAAGTGCTGATCCTTGGTCTCTTCCTCGGGGTCGCCGGCGCCTCTTTTGCGGCTGCGCTGCCGCTGGCCTCGCGCTGGTATCCGGCCGAGCATCAGGGGACGGCGATGGGTATCGCCGGTGCCGGCAATTCCGGCACGGCGCTCGCCGCGCTGTTCGCCCCGGGTCTGGCCGCAGCCTTTGGCTGGACCAACGTCTTCGGTATCGTGCTGATCCCGCTGGTCATCGTGCTGGTCGTCTTCTGCTTCATGGCCAAGGATGCACCGGATGCGCCGCCGCCCAAGACTTTTGCCGAGTACCTGAAGGTGCTCAAGGACAAGGACGCCTGGTGGTTCATGTTCTTCTATTCGGTGACCTTTGGCGGTTTCGTCGGTCTGGCCTCGTCGCTGGTCATTTACTTCAACACGCAATACGGCCTGGACCCCAAGATGGCCGGTTTCTTCACTGCCGGTTGTGTCTTTGCCGGTTCGCTGGTGCGGCCGATTGGTGGCAACGTCGCTGACCGTATCGGTGGCGTCAAGTCGCTGTCGGTGATGTATGTCTTCGCCGCGATCTTCCTGGCTATCGTCAGCTTCGGCCTGCCGGAAGCCTGGATGGCGCTGGCCGCCTTCGTCGGTGCGATGCTGGCGCTGGGCATGGGCAACGGCGCGGTCTTCCAGCTGGTGCCGCAGCGCTTCAAGAAGGAAATCGGCGTGATGACCGGTCTGGTCGGCATGGCCGGCGGTGTCGGCGGTTTCTACCTGGCGTCCAGCCTGGGCTATTCGAAGCAAATGACCGGCAGCTACCAGCTCGGCTTCCTGATTTTTGCCGGCCTGGCGGTGCTCGCGCTGGTTGGCCTGACTGGCGTCAAGACCCGCTGGCGGACCACCTGGGGCGCCAGCCACCTGACCGCCGCCAAGATCTGATTTCTTTTAACTCTGGAGCGATCATGAAACGTCGGGATTTTCTGTTGATATCGCTGGGCGCCGCGCTGGCGGCCCCGGTTTTCGCTGCCGAAACGGCCAGGTCATCGGCCGTCCCCATCAGCCTCGGGGCGGCCATCAATAAGGCTGGACGCCAGCGCATGTTGTCGCAGCGCATGGCCAAGGCCTTCGGCATGCAAGTGCTCGGCGTTCTGCCGGACAAGGCGGTGAGCCAGCTTGATGTTTCGCGCTTGTTGTTCGAAACGCAGCTGGCCGAGCTCAAAACCCTGGCGCCCAATGAGGGAATTCAGGCCGGGATCGGCGAACTTGAGCGCTCCTGGCAGTCGTATCGCACGGTGCTGGCCGGGCCGCGCACCGTCGATGGTGGGCGCATGGTCATGGTCGAGGCGGACAAGACCCTGCGCGCCGCGCAGGCGCTGACCGTGGCTTACGAGAAATATTCCGGCAGCAGCGCCGGCCGCCTGCTCAATCTGTCCGGGCGGCAGCGCATGCTGTCGCAGCGCCTGGCCAAGTGCTTCATGTTCCAGCAAGCCGGTGGTGCCAGCGATGCGCTGCGGGTCGAGCAGGAAGCCGCACGGCGGGATTTCACGGCAGCGCTCGCCGAGCTCAATGCTGCCCGGGAAAATACCGAGGCGATCAAATCCGGGCTGGAATTGGCCAATACCCAATGGCTGTTCTTTGATCAGGCATTGACCAGCCGCGAGTCGGTCAAGGACATCGCCGCGCGCAATGTGGCGACAACCAGCGAGCGCATACTCGAGGTCATGGATGACTTGACCGCGCAATACGAGCAACTGGTCCGCGCTTGATTGCTGTTGTGACGGTCGGCCAGGAGGCAAGGAATGGCAGATAGAAAGACCCCCGGCTTGCACCTGGCCACCGGCTACGCTTCACTGACCGGGCCGCGCGAACGCAATGAAGATTATTGCGGGGTGGTCACCCCGCAAGGTGCCGAGCTCGACAACAAAGGCGTGATTGCCGCTGTCGCCGATGGCATCGGCGGGCACAAGGGCGGCCGCGAAGCCGCCGAATACACCGTGCGCGGCTTGCTGGCGGATTATTTCGCGACGCCCGACACCTGGGCGGTGCCGCGCGCCATCGAGACCGTACTGACGGCGCTGAATCGCTGGGTCATTGCCGAAGCCGGGCGCAACGCCGAGCTGACCGGCATGGCGACGACGCTGTCGACGCTGGTCTTGCGCGGTCGCCACTTTTATACCGCGCATATTGGCGACAGCCGGATTTATCGTCTGCGCGACGGGCGTCTGCAGCAGCTGACCGTCGATCATGTCTGGGAGCACCCGGAGCTGAACAACGTGCTGTCGCGGGCCATCGGCCTCGATCCTCGCCTGCTGATGGATTTCGGCGATGGCGAGCTGGCCCGTGATGATCGTTTTCTGCTGGTCTCCGATGGCGTCTGGGGCGTGCTGCCGGATGCGCTGATTGCCGAGGTGCTGCTTGATCATCCCGAATCGCAGGGGGCGGCAGCGGCCTTGAGCAGTCTGGCGCTGGCGCAGGGCGGGCACGACAACGCCACGGCCGTGGTCATCGATGTGCTGGTCTTGCCCGAGGCCAATCTGCGCGACAGCCTGGTCAGCGCCGGCGGGCTGCCTTTGCCGCCGCGTCTGAAACCGGGCCATGAACTCGACGGCCTGGTGGTCGAGGAAATCCTGCACGACGCCCGCGAAACCCTGCTGTACCGCATGCGCAATCCGCGCAACCAGCAATTGCTGGTGCTGAAAACCCTGCAGCCGGCGCAGGAAGGGGATAGCGATGCCGCCGCCGCCTTGCTGATGGAGGAATGGCGGGCACGGCGGGTAATTTCGCCGTTCTTTCCGCAAGTCGTTCCCGCCGAAAACAAAAGCTGTCTGTATTACCTGATGACCTGGCATCCCGGTGCGACCTTGCAGGCCCGCCTCGATACCGGCCAGCATTTCCCGGTCGGTGAGGTCGTCCGCCTGGGAATTTCGCTGCTCAAATCGATGGCCACCCTGCACCGGCTGGACATCGTGCACCGCGATATCAAGACCGACAACCTCCACCTCGGGCAGGATGGCATCCTGCGCATTCTCGATCTGGGGGTGGCGCTGAGTCTGGGCGAGCGCAAGCCGGAAGAGGTGATCGGGCGGGCCGGCACGCCGTCCTACATGGCGCCCGAGCTGTTCGTCGATCCCGCGCCGCAGTTTGCTCACGATCTCTACGCTGCCGGCGTCACCTTGTATTACTTGCTGACGCGCAAATATCCTTACGGCGAAATCGAGCCTTTCCAGAAACCGAAATTTGCCGATCCCGAGCGGCCGACCCGCTGGCGGCCCGAGATTCCCGGGTGGCTGGAAAACATCCTGCTGAAGGCGGTGGCCCGTGACGGCAAGGATCGTTTCGAGACTGCCGAGGAATTTCTGCTGGCGCTTGAGCGCGGTGCCAGTCGCCCAGTCGCCGCGCCTGCGCGCCTGCCGCTGGCGCAAAGGAATCCGCTGCGCTTCTGGAAGTCGGTGGCGGCCATTTCGCTGGTGCTCAATCTGCTCCTGCTCGGCCGCTGGCTCGGTTAAGCTGCGCCCGGCGCGAACCCGCGGGCCAATTCTGCGGTCAACCCGCAATTAAG
>JAVBXO010000249.1 GCA_030824535.1 Azonexus sp.
CGTGCCGGGGCTGGGGCTCAAGCGTGGCCTCGCCGAAGATCTGGTGATCGCCCCGTATGCCACGGCGCTGGCCCTGATGGTCGCGCCGGAAGCGGCCTGTCTCAATCTGCAACGCATGGCCGGCGAGGGTTTTGTCGGGCGTTACGGATTTTTTGAAGCCATCGACTACACCCCGGCCCGCCAGCGCCGCGAACAGTCGCACGTGATGGTGCATTCCTTCATGGCCCATCACCAGGGCATGAGCCTGCTGGCGCTGGCCTACCTGTTGCTGAACCAGCCGATGCAGCGCCGTTTCGTCGCCGACCGGCTGTTCCAGGCGATCCTGTTGTTGCTGCAGGAGCGCATACCCAAGGTCACGACGCTGTTTTCGCACACCGCCGAACTGGCCGATGCCCGTTCCGGATCAGCGGCCACCGAAATGCCGATCCGCATCTTCACCCGTCCGGATACGCCCATCCCCGAAGTGCAGTTGCTGTCGAATGGCCGTTACCACGTGATGCTCAGCAATGCCGGTAGCGGTTACAGCCGCTGGAACGATCTGGCCGTCACCCGCTGGCGCGAGGATGTGACCCGCGATCACTGGGGAAGCTTCTGTTATATCCGCGACCTGACAAGTGGCATGGTCTGGTCGACCGCTTTTCAGCCAACGCTCAGGCGGCCGGCGCAGTACGAGGCGATTTTCTCCGAAGGGCGCGCCGAGTTTCGCCGTAGCGACCTGCTGGATGGCAATGAAGGCGAATTCAAGACCTACACCGATATCGTCGTTTCACCCGAAGACGATATCGAGTTGCGCCGCACGCTGATCACCAATAGTTCACGGCAGCGCCGCGAGATCGAGGTCACCAGCTATGCCGAGGTGGTGATTGCCCCGGCCGCGTCTGACGATCTGCATCCGGCTTTCAGCAATCTGTTTGTGCAAAGCGAAATGCTGCCCGGCCGGCACGCGCTGTTGTGCACCCGCAGGCCGCGCTCCAGCGGCGAAAACTCGCCGTGGATGCTGCATCTGATGGCAGTGCATGGCGCTGTGTCGAGCGAGGTTTCCTGCGAAACCGATAGAGCGCGCTTTATCGGTCGCACCCGCACTACGGCCGAGCCGCTGGCCATGGACGAGGCCGGGCCACTGTCCGGCACGGTTGGTTCGGTGCTCGACCCGATTGTCGCCATCCGCCACCGCATCATGCTCGAGCTCGAACAGTCGGTGACCATCGATCTGGTGACCGGCATCGCCGAGACGCGGACGATGGCCGTGGCGCTGGTCGAAAAATATCAGGATAGACATCTCGCTGACCGCGTCTTTGAACTGACCTGGACGCATAGCCAGGTCGTGCTGCGCCAGCTCAATGCCAGCGAGGCCGACGCCCAGCTTTACGCGCGCCTGGCGTCCTCGGTGATCTACGCCAACGCCGCCTTGCGCGCCGACGCCAGCGTGCTGATCAGGAATCAGCGCGGGCAGTCGGGGCTCTGGGGCTATGCGATTTCCGGCGATTTGCCCATCGTGCTGTTGCAGATCGGCGTCGCCGCCAATATCGATCTCGTCCGCCAGCTGGTCCAGGCCCACGCCTACTGGCGGCTGAAAGGCCTGGCGGTCGATCTGGTGATCTGGAACGAAGAACATGCCGGCTACCGCCAACGCCTGCAGGAACAGATCATGGGGCTGATTGCCTCGGGTATCGAAGCCAGCGTGATTGACCGGCCGGGCGGAGTGTTCGTGCGCCTGGCCGAACAGATTTCCAGCGAAGACCGCATCCTGCTGCAGTCGGTCGCGCGGGCGGTGATTGTCGATACGCGCGGATCGCTGGCCGAACAGCTCGATCTGCGCCGTCCGCTGGAATCCCGCGTGCCGCATCTGCTGCCGACTCGCCGTTATCGTCCCGAAGCGCCACCGGCGGCCACGCCCAACGGTCGCGAGCTGCAATTCTTCAATGGTCTGGGCGGCTTTGCTGCTGATGGACGGGAATACGTCATGCATTTGCCGCCCGGCCGCAGCACACCGGCGCCCTGGGCCAATGTGCTGGCCAACCCGCATTTCGGCACGATCATTTCCGAGAGCGGCAGTGCCTACACCTGGAGCGACAACGCCCACGAGTTCCGCCTGACGCCTTGGCACAACGATCCGGTCGGCGATGTTGGCGGCGAAGCGATCTACCTGCGCGATGAAGCGACCGGCCAGGTCTGGTCGCCAACGCCTTTGCCGGTGCGCGCCGCGATGCCTTATGTGATTCGCCACGGCTTTGGCTACAGCAGTTTTGAAACCCGCGTCAGCGGTATTCAGTCAGAACTCAAGGTTTATGTCGCCCGTGATGCGGCCATCAAATTCTCGGTGCTGAAGTTGCGCAATCATTCCGGTCGCCCACGGCAGATCTCGGCGACGGGCTACGTCGAATGGGTGCTGGGTGATTTGCCGGCACGTTCGGCGATGCATGTGAGTACCGAAATTGCCGCCGTGAGCGGGGCGTTGCTGGCCCACAACCCCTTTAGTTCGGAATTTTCCGAGCGCGTGGCCTTTTTCGATATTGATGAGTCGTCGCGCACGGTGACGGGTGATCGCAGCGAATTTCTCGGGCGCAATGGTTCCCTGCAACACCCGGCGGCCATGAAGCGGGCGCGTTTGTCGGGCAAGGTCGGCGCCGGACTTGATCCCTGCGGCGCGATTCAGCTGGTTTGTGAGCTGGCCGACGGCGAGGAGCGTGAAATCATTTTTCGCCTGGGGGTGGGCGCCAACGCCAGGGAAGCCAGGGAACTGCTCGAACGTTTTCGTGGCCCGCTGGCCGCGCGCACGGCTTTGGAAGAAGTCCGTGAATACTGGGGCGAGACTCTCGGGGCGGTGCAGGTGAGCACCCCCGATCCGGCGCTGGATTTGCTGGTCAATGGCTGGCTGGTCTATCAAACCCTGGCCTGTCGCATCTGGGCGCGGAGTGGTTATTACCAGTCGGGCGGGGCTTTTGGCTTCCGTGACCAGTTGCAGGACGTCATGGCCCTGATCCATACCCGGCCGGCGCTGGTGCGCGAGCATTTGTTGTTGTGCGCGAGCCGGCAATTTGTCGAAGGCGACGTTCAGCACTGGTGGCATCCACCATCAGGGCGGGGCGTGCGGACGCACTGTTCGGACGACTATCTGTGGCTGCCACTGGCGGTTTGCCGCTATGTCATGAGTACCGGCGACGCCAGCGTCCTCGACGAGACGCGGCATTTCCTCGAAGGGCGCGCGCTGGATAGCGACGATGACTCCTATTACGACCTGCCAGGGCGTTCGTATGAATCGGCCAGCCTCTACGAGCATTGTCTGCGGGCAATCCGCCACGGGCTGCGCTATGGCGTGCACGGCTTGCCGCTGATCGGCTCGGGCGACTGGAACGACGGCATGAACCGGGTGGGTATTCAGGGCAAGGGCGAGAGCTTGTGGCTGGCCTTCTTCCTCTATGAAGTGCTGCGTCACTTCAGCGAACTGGCTTTGCTGCATGGCGACCCGGAATTTGCCGAATTCTGCCGGGAGGAGGGCGCCCGCTTGCGGCGCAATATCGATCAGCAAGGCTGGGATGGCGCCTGGTATCGCCGCGCCTATTTCGACGATGGCACGGTGCTGGGGTCGCATGAAGCTGAGGAATGCCGGATTGACTCGATCTCGCAGAGCTGGTCGGTGCTTTCCGGTGCGGCCGAACACGGGCGGGGACGGCAGGCCATGCAGGCCGTCGATGAGCTCCTGGTGCGGCGCAAGGACGGACTGATCCGCCTGCTTGACCCGCCCTTCGACAAATCACCGCTCGACCCCGGCTATATTCGCGGTTATGTGCCGGGCGTGCGGGAAAACGGCGGGCAATATACCCATGGGGCGATCTGGACGGCGATGGCCTTTGCTGTGCTGGGTGAGCGTGAGCGGGCCTGGGAACTGGCCGGGATGATCAATCCGGTCAATCATGCACGCTCGGCCGAGGGCGTGGCGACCTACAAGGTTGAACCCTATGTCCTGGCCGCCGATGTCTATGCGCTGGCGCCGCACGTCGGGCGCGGTGGCTGGTCCTGGTATTCCGGATCGGCGGGGTGGATGTACCGGCTGCTGCTCGAGTCCTTGCTCGGCTTGCGCCTGGAGTCCGGAAAACTCCGCTTTGCCCCGTGTTTACCGGCTGACTGGTCGGGGTTCCAGATGACTTACCGGCATGGCGCCAGCACCTATCGCATCGCCATATCGCAGATTGCAGCGGGTGAGGGCAGCGTCATGGTCAATGGGGTGGAACAGAGCAATGGCCTGGTTCCGCTGCTTGACGATAGCGGCAAGCACCAGGTGGTGATTGTGGTTGCCGCTTGAAAAGCCGCGAGGGCGCTGCTTACTGGCCCTCAGTCTTGCACGTAGGCCGAAGTGTCGATGACGACCATCCGGCATTCACCGCCGGCTTCGTCCGGCACCGCCTCGATGCGGACGCTGACTTCCGGGCGATGGGTGCTGGCCGACAGCAGCGTTTCACAGCGCGATTTCTTTTTCGTGTGCTGTACTTCTTCGATGAAGCGATTGAAGGCTGCGAGATAGCTCGGCTGGATAAATGTCGCGAAACGATAACGGCTTTTCTCGGAGCCCTTGATCCCCAGCAAAACGGCGCCGGCAAGGTTGAGCTCCATGATCACGCCGAGCGGGTCGAGCGTGAAATAGCCGATCGGGGCGAAGTTGTAGATATCGGCATAACGCTCGCGCAGGTTGTCCGATTCCTCGTAGGCATGGCGCAGCTCTTCGTTGTGCATTTCCAGTTCGATCTGGTGCACCTGCAATTCGTGCAGCAGTTGCGCCTTGTCCCAGACACTTTGCGGTTCCGGCGTCGTCGATTGCGCCAGGCGGGTTTCGGCGCGTTGGCGGAGGCTGGCTGGATTGGGGCGCGGACGGTGGGGACTGCGCGGGTCTGAGGCGATTTGGAAGATCCGCTCGTACTCGGTTTTTACCGTGGCGTAACACTCGCACGCGCGGGCTTCCAGGGCAGGGCGGTCAAGCACCTTGATCCGGCCCCGGCTGTATTCGATCAAGCCGGCAGTCTGCAGCTTGCCGGCGGCCTCGGTGACGGCTTCGCGACGGACGCCGAGCATGTTGGCAATCAGTTCCTGAGTCATGTTGAGCTGGTTGCCGGGGATCAGGTCGAGGCTGAGCAGCAGCCAGCGACACACTTGTTGATCGACCGGGTGATGGCGATTGCAGACGATGCTCTGGGCCATTTGCGTCATCAGCGCCTGGATGTAGCGCAGCGCCAGATGCTGTAACTCGCCGCCCTGTTCCAGTTCCCAACGGACGGTCTCGGCCTTGATCCGGTAGGCAGCGCCGCTGCTCTGGACGGTAAAGCGGTGGGTCGTGGTATCGCCGCCGAGGACCAGCGGGATGCCGACCAGGCCGTCGTTGCCGGTAATGGCCAGTTCGGCGGTGGCGCCTTTGCGGGTGGTAAAGATCAGGGAAACGATGCAGCTGATCGGGAAATAGACGTAACCCAGCGGGGTGCCGGATTCATAAAGCACCTGCCCCAGGTTCAGATGAACCAGCTCCAGGTCATTTTGCAGGCGGGCATAGTCATTGGTCGCCAGAGCGCCAAGAATGCGGTTCTGTTTCGGACTGAAAATCAATGTAAAGGGCATGGCTCGGGCCTCGCGTTAACAGCTGGGTGCTTTTCGGAGAGTCGCCGTGCAGAACAACAGTCATCGTGGCAGGCGTAGGGTCGATTGGGATTCAAATTCAGGGAATGGGTCCTTTGGGAAAGTCGTACTGCGCAATAAATCGCCAATAAAAAACCAAGCGGCTTTCGCCAGGTTAGTCATCTATCTTCATGATTTAAATGGATTTATTTTTAGCAATACTGATCGCGCAAGCATTACTTCTTTGCTGGTGCTCTGTTTTTCAGCATACAAGCAATTGCGAAAAAGATCTGTGTGCTGCCAAACATAGCCGCAAAGACCGGTGAGCATTTGTCATGGCCGAATTTGCGGTCGACGGTGTTTTTTGCCCGATTTCCAGCCTCGCTGAAATTTTTAAGCGGCAGTTTTCAGAGCGGACCGTCTTCCGCTCGCCTTTTTTGGCGAAACACGAATCGTCAGCGGTGTCGGGGT
>JAVBXO010000450.1 GCA_030824535.1 Azonexus sp.
GGGTGTATTGAATCTGCTACCAGTGCCGGTGCTGGATGGCGGGCATTTGTTGTATTATATGATTGAAGTCGTCAGGCGGCGGCCGCTCTCCGAGCGGGCAATGGAAATTGGTCAAAAGATAGGCCTGTCCATGCTGGTTGCCTTGATGGCTTTTGCTTTTTTTAACGATTTGAGTCGCCTGTTTAACGGCTGAACCATGAATAAATCTCTGTTGTCGTTCCTGATTGCCGGAATTTTTTCCGCACCGGTATTGGCGTTTGAGCCTTTTGCGGTGAAAGACATCCGCATCGAGGGGATACAGCGGACCGAGGCCGGCACGGTCTTTGGTTATCTGCCCGTCAAGGTGGGTGATACCTTGAGCGATGAAAAGGTTACCGAGTCGATCAAGGCCCTCTTTTCCACCGGCTTTTTCAAGGATGTCCGCATCGAAGTGGACAAGGATGTGATGGTCGTCGTCGTTCAGGAGCGACCAGCGATTTCGGCAGTCAATTTTGTCGGACTCAAGGAGTTCGAGAAGGACGTGATTGTCAAGGCACTCAAGGAAACCGGTATTGCCGAAGGCCGTATCTTTGACCGAGGTCTGCTGGAAAAGGCCGAGCAGGAATTGAAGCGCCAGTACCTGACGCGCGGCAAGTATGCAGTCAGTATCACGACGACCGTGACGCCGCTGGAACGCAATCGTGTCGGCATCAACTTCAATATCACCGAAGGTTCGGCAGCCAAGATCAAGCAGATCAATATCGTTGGTGCCAGTGCTTTCCAGGAAAAGGAGCTGCTGTCCCAGTTCGAGTTGACCACCCCCGGCTGGTTCACCTGGTACAGCAAAAATGACCAGTACTCCAAGCAAAAGCTTGGCGCTGATCTGGAAAAGATCAAGTCTTTTTACATGAACCAGGGTTATCTGGAGTTCGCGGTTGAGTCGACCCAGGTTTCGATTTCCCCGGACAAGCAGGACGTTTATATCACCGCCAATATCAAGGAAGGTGAACGTTACCAGGTGTCGGCGGTGCGTGTGGTCGGTGACTTCCCGATCAGCGAAGAAGAGCTGAAACCGCTGGTCAAGGTCAAAGCGGGCGATATTTTCTCCAGCCAGCTGCTGAACGAGTCGACCAAGGCCATTGCTGATCGTCTGGGCAAGGAAGGCTATGCCTTCGCCAACGTCAATGCCAGCCCGGAAATCGACAAGGACAAACGCAAGGTCGCGTTCACGATTTTTGTTGATCCGGGCAAGCGGGTTTACGTACGCCGTATCAATATTTCCGGCAATACCAAGACGCGTGACGAGGTGATTCGTCGGGAAGTTCGCCAGATGGAAGGCGGTTGGTACGATGCCGACAAGGTGACCAATTCCAAGCAGCGGATTGACCGTCTTGGCTACTTTGGCGATGTTGCCGTCGAAACGCCGGCAGTTCCGGGAACGGCTGATCAGCTGGATCTCAACCTGAATGTCAGTGAGCGTCCGACCGGTAACCTGATGCTTGGTCTGGGTACCTCGACGACGGATCGCGTGATTCTGTCCGGCGCGATTTCGCAAAACAATTTCATGGGTAGTGGCAATAACGTCACCGCCCAGGTGAATTCGGCGAAGACTTACCGGACCTACGTCTTCTCCTACACCAACCCGTATTTCACGCCGGATGGCATCAGCCAGGGCTTCGATGTTTATCACCGGACGGTCAATACCGCCTCGACGGCGATTGCTTACTACTCGTCAGCATCGACTGGCGGTGCCATTCGCTTCGGTTTCCCGATTGGCGAAAAGGAAGCGCTGGGATTTGGCATCGGTTTCGATAACACCAAGATCTCCACCTACGATGCCAGCCCGCAGTATTACAAGGATTTCGTCAAGGAGTACGGCAACTCCAATATGGCGGTTCCGCTGACCAGCAGCTGGACCAGTGACAGTCGCGACAGCTTCTTCTTCCCAACCAAGGGAACCTACCACAAGGCGGCGCTGGAAGTGGCTGTGCCGGGGGTTGATCTGACCTATTACAAGGCTTCCTATCAACTGCAGCACTACATTCCCCTGAACAGCCGTTTTGCGTTGATGCTCAATGGTGAATTCGGTCAGGCCGGCAGCCTGGGTAACAAGTCCCTGCCGTTCTACAAGAATTTCTATGGCGGCGGTGTCGGTTCGGTACGCGGTTACAAGACTTCCAGCCTGGGTACCGCAGCGACGATCAGAACCTCGACCGATGGCAACGACTATCGGATTGGTGGTACCCGCCGGATTCTTGGCAATGCCGAGGTGCTGTGGTCGGTTTCCGGCACCGGTTCTTCCTTCCGCATGGGCTGGTTCCTTGACGGTGGTCAGGTCTACGCGGATAGTGACAAGCTTGCACTGAGTGAGTTGCGTTACTCTACAGGCCTGTCAGTAGCCTGGATTTCACCGATTGGTCCGTTAAAATTCAGTTTTGGTCGACCGCTAAACAAGAAAGACGGCGATAAGGCAGAGCCGTTCCAGTTCCAGATGGGCACCACTTTTTGATTCAGGAGTGTCAAGTTGAAAATCAAGTCCCTCGTTGTTGCCTCCCTGCTTTCCGCCATGTTCGCCACTTCGCTTGGCGCCACGGAATTGAAGGTTGGCTATGTCAACACCCAGCGCATCTTCCGCGATGCGCCGGCAGCGCAAAAGGCAGCCAAGAAACTGGAAGGCGAGTTTGCCAAGCGTGAGCAGGACCTGCAGCGCATGGCCAAGCAGTTGCAGGGGCTGCAGGAAAATCTCGAAAAGAATTCCGTGACCATGGCCGAGAGCGAGCGTCGCTCCAAGGAAAAGGAATTCAGCGAGCTTTCCCGCGAGTTTCAGCGTCGTCAGCGCGAGTTCCGTGAAGATCTGAATCTGCGTCAGAACGAAGAAAATGCTGCTGTGATCGAGAAGGCCAACAAGGCTATCAAGCAGATCGCCGAGACCGAAAAGTACGACCTCATTCTCCAGGATGTGGTCTGGGTCAGCCCGCGACTGGATATTACTGATCGCGTCATCAAGGCGCTTTCGGACAGCAAGTAATGCCAGGGCAAAGCGGTGAATTTATTACCCTCGCCGACATCGCCGCCCGCTTGGGCGGCGATGTGCTTGGGGATGGGCAAACGCGCATTGCGCGCATAGCAGCACTGGCTGCGGCAAGGGCCGGTGATATTGCTTTTCTGTCGAATCGCAAATATCGCAGCCAGCTCGAAACCACCGGGGCATCGGCGGTCATCCTGCCGGCCGAGGCTGCCGAGGCCTTTAACGGGCCGCGCATCATCACGACCAATCCCTACGCTTATTACGCGCGTGTCGCGACCCTGCTCAATCCGCTCCGAATCAATTTTTCCGGCGTGCATCCGTCGGCCGTGGTCGATTCACCGGTCCCGGCCAGCGCCGCTATCGGGCCGCAGGTATGCATCGGCCGCAACGTCACGCTCGGCGAGAATGTGGTGATTCATGCGGGCTGCGTGATTGGCGATGACGTGACCCTGGGTGAGGGGAGTCTGCTCCATCCGAATGTGACGATCTACCACGCTTGCATCGTCGGCAAGCGGGCGATTTTCCATGCCGGGGCAGTGATCGGTTCCGATGGTTTCGGTTTTGCCCCCGATGGTGCCGACTGGGTGAAGATTCCCCAATTGGGCCGCGTGATCGTCGGTGATGATGTTGAGATCGGTGCCAATACGGCAGTCGACCGCGGAACGCTGGAAGATACGGTGATCGGCGATGGCTGCAAGTTCGATAATCAGGTGCACATTGCCCATAACTGCCGGATCGGTGCCCGCACGGTGCTGGCCGGCTGTACCGGCATTGCCGGCAGCACTACCTTGGGCGAACACTGTATTGTCGGCGGCGCCGGGATGATTTCCGGTCATCTGAATCTTGTCGGAGGAACGACGATTTCAGGGGGCTCGCTGGTGATGAAGAGCATTCACCAGCCCGGCGTTTATACCAGTGTTTTCCCGCTGGACACGCACGAAGAATGGATTCGCAACGCTTCGCACATCCGTCGCCTGTCCAAGCTGGCTGATCGCGTTGCCGAACTAGAGAAAAAACTAAGAAAACAGGATGTCGAGGCTTAAAAAATGATGGATATTCACGAAATTCTGGAACACTTGCCGCATCGTTACCCTTTCCTGCTGGTCGACCGCGTGCTCGAACTGGAGCCGGGCAAGTCGATCCATGCCTACAAGAACGTCACGATCAACGAGCCGTTCTTCGTTGGTCATTTTCCGCATCACCCGGTCATGCCTGGCGTGCTGATCATGGAAGCCCTGGCCCAGGCCGCCGGCATCCTGTCCTTCAAATCGATGGATGAAATGCCTTCGCCGGATACGGTCTTCTACTTTGCCGGCATCGACGATGCCCGTTTCAAGCGCCCGGTATTGCCGGGTGATCAGTTGCACCTGCATGTCGAGATCGAACGGCAGATGCGCGGTGTCTGGAAATACAAGGCGGAAGCCCGCGTCGATGGCCTGCTGGCTGCCGAAGCCAGGCTGATGTGCGCCAAGCGGGATCTTTAAGATGATTCATCCGACTGCCATTGTCGATACCGCGGCCAAAATCGGCGCCAATGTCGAGATCGGTCCCTACGCCATTATCGGACCGCATGTCGAGATCGGTGACAACACCCGGATCGGGCCGCATACGGTCATTACCGGGCACACCCGCATTGGTCGTGACAATCGTATTTTCCAGTTCTGCTCGCTGGGCGAGGTGCCGCAGGACAAGAAATACGCCGGCGAACCGACGCGTCTGGAAATTGGTGACCGCAATGTCATCCGCGAATTCTGCACCTTCAATCTGGGCACGATTCAGGATGAAGGCGTGACCCGCGTCGGTGACGATAACTGGATCATGGCCTACGTGCATATTGCGCACGACTGCCAGGTCGGCAACAAGGTGACTTTTGCCAACAATACCCAGCTGGCGGGTCATGTGGTGGTCGACGACTGGGCGATTCTCGGCGGCTTTACCGGCGTGCACCAGTTCTGCCGTATCGGCGCTCATGTCATGACCGCCGTCAGCACGGTGATCCTGCAGGACGTGCCGCCTTACCTGATGGCTGCCGGCAACACCGCCCAGCCCTACGGCATCAACGTTGAAGGTCTGAAGCGGCGAGGTTTTACTGCCGAATCGATCACCTCGCTGAAGCGCGCCTATCGCACCCTGTACAAGTCCGGCCTGCTGCTCGAGGAAGCCAAGAGCAAGCTGACCGAGGACGCCAGGACGCAGCCGGACCTGCAGTTGTTGGTCAATTTCCTCCAGGTGTCCAAGCGCGGCATCATTCGCTGATATGAGCCGGGTGGTAAGAATTGCCATGGTGGCCGGCGAGGCCTCCGGAGATTTGCTGGCCAGTCATCTGATCGCGGCGCTGAAAACCCATCTGCCGGATGCCGTTTTTTACGGCATCGGCGGGCCGAAAATGCAGAGTCTGGGCTTCGATGCCTGGTGGCCGATGGATCATCTGTCGGTCATGGGCTACTGGGATGCGCTGAAAAACTACCGGGAAATTGCCGGTATTCGCCGGCAGTTGAAGCGGCGCATCCTCGCGCTCAAGCCGGATATTTTCATTGGCGTCGATGCGCCTGATTTCAATCTTGGGCTGGAGGCTGATCTCAAGTCGGCCGGCATCAAGACGATACACTACGTCAGCCCGTCGATCTGGGCCTGGCGCGGTGGTCGGGTCAAGAAAATCGCCCGTGCGGTCAACCGTGTGCTGGCGCTCTTTCCCATGGAACCGGCGCTGTACGAAAAAGCCGGGGTGCCGGTCAGTTATGTCGGACATCCGCTGGCGGACATCATTCCGCTGCGCACCGACCGCCTGGCAGTCCGTGACAAGCTGGCCTTGCCGCGCAATGTGCCGATTTTCGCCATGTTGCCGGGTAGCCGGCGCGGCGAGCTGGCGATGCTGGCCGACACCTATGTCCAGACGGCGCAGATCATCCGCCAGCGTTACCTGCCCAACGCCGTATTCGTGGTGCCGCTGGTCACGCGCGAAACCCGTCTGCAGTTTGAAACGGCGATCTATGCGCAGAAGGCCGGCGACCTTCCTTTCCGTCTGCTGTTCGGTCATGCCCAGGATGCCCTCGGTGCTGC
>JAVBXO010000369.1 GCA_030824535.1 Azonexus sp.
GATCTCGCAGTCGCCGCCCATGGCCTGGAACCCGGCTTTGAAAGTTTTCATGGTCTAGAAGAAGTAGGTCATGCCGAATTGCAGGATCTTGGCCTTGAACGGCGCAATTCCCGGTGTGCCGGCGGCATTGAAGGCCCACTCGTTGCGCTGCAGGTAGTGCTCGTATTTCAGATCGATCAGGAAATCGGTGAAGCGCTTCGCCACCTTGAAGCCCAATGAGCGTCCGCCAAAGGCCGCCAGACGCTGGTCCTCGCTGAGGTAAGTGATGCCGGGCTGGAAGTTGTCGGGAATCGACGGGTCGGGCGCATTCATCGGACCGAGGAAGAAATTGGCGGCGCTTTGCGAATAGATGCGGGCCTGCGGTGTCAGCACCCAGCCATCTGCCAGCGGCTGGATATATTCGCCAGTGATGGTGTGCGAGTGAATGCCGAAGCTGTCGCGGTAGTAGCGGTAGCTGAGGCGGCTGGTGCCATCGGTCGCGGCGAAGTGATGATTCCAGCGCACAAGAAAGGCATTCGTGCGTTTGGTCCGCGGGCGGTTGTCGAAAAACTTGTAAGGGTCAGAGTAATAGCCGCGGCCATCGCTGAAGGTCAGATTGGCCTGGGCGATATCGGTCGTGCTGAGAACCTGGGTGACGCCAAGCAGCAGGTCGTAAACATGCTTGGTTTCGTTCTCGACAATCTGGTTGGTCGGGTTGATCCGGTCGCTGGTTGTCGCAATGCCCAGATGCAGGGTGGTGTTTTTCTCCGGCGTACTGATCGAGCCATTCAGGGAATGGACGCGCGACACGTAATCGGATTCGCGCGAAAAAGCAGTACCAAAGCTGATGTTGCCCTGGGAAAAGTAGCGGGTGAGCCGGATGTCGGTCGCCTTGCGCTCATCGTGCATGCGCGTAATGCTCGAAGGCTCCGAGTGATAGCGGGGCGAGGCGCCCGAGACAGTGTCGACCACGGCTGAAGTATCGAGCGACCATTCTTCGGCAATCGGCAACTGCAATGCGACAGCCGGCGCCTTGACCGAAATTCGCTTGGCGTCGGGCTGGCTGTCCTGGTAGTCGAGATATTTGAAGGAAATCGAGGCGCGCTCCGGCGGCACGTCGGCCTGGGCGACTGGTGCGAACGGCAGGATCAGGGCCGAGGCGAGCAGGCTCTTGAGCAAGTCGTGCTGATAGCTGCGGGCCATCGGGCGCTTCCCTTTAATGTTGTTCTTCTTAGTTGCAGCCACAGCCACCTCCGCCAACGCCGCTGCCGCCCGATGACGCTTCCTTGCTGAAATAGGCGTGTTCGGTAAAAGCGCTGTCCAGTTTGTCGCTTTCAAAAGTCATTTCCGGCCGGGACAGAATGCCTTTTTCCCAGGGCTGCACCGGCTGGATCAGGCTGCAGCCCCCCAGCAGCAGGAGCGCTAATAGCATTGGCACTTTCATGGCTGAGCTTTCAGGGCGGTGCTGATCGATGCTTCAAGCTTTTCCCGTGCGCCCTGGTTGAAGCCCATGTGGGTCAGGACGAGATTACCGTTGCGGTCGATCAGCAGGCTGGTCGGCATGCCCTTGACCTGGAAGCGCTGGGCACTTTGCCCCTTGGCGTCGAAAGCAATCGTGAAACTGGCCGGGTTGCTGCTGAGGAACTTGCTGGCATCAGCCATTTCAGCATCAAGATTGACGGCGATGACCTGCAGGCCGGCATCGCGGTACTTTTCCTGCATCTGGTTCATCCACGGGAAGGAGCTTTTGCAAGGCACGCACCAGGAAGCCCAGAAGTCCAGGTAAACCACCTTGCCTTTGTAATTGGCCAGATCGACCGTTCCGGACTGGCCAGGCAGGGAGAGCGCGGGTGCTTTATCACCGGTTTCCAGTGCCAAAATGGCTGGGCTAGAACTGACCAGGGCGATGCCCAGCAGCAGAGCTCTTGAAAGTCTGGCTTTTGCCAGCATGCACGAAAAAAAACTAGACACGAGTAATATCCCCTTGATTTTCGACACATTTTTATGTGCGATTAGAACGGTTACCATTTTATCGGGCAAAAATTAATGCTTCCTTAAGTGGTTTATCAAGCTTGCCGAATATTCCAGGGGGGCTTGAAAATTTTGCCATTCATAAAAATATCGTCGAGGCGCTGGATCTAAGGTGTTGGCATACGGGAACGCTCTGTCAGCTTGTGTTGGCGGCCCACCGGGATGGGGCAGCTTGGAGAATTCGTTCCGACAACTGATTTCGTGCGCGTGTAAATCCCGCCTGCGGCGCTTTCTTGCGGCATCCGTGCGAATTGCATGAGTCTGGTGTCATGAAAATTGGGGGTGCGTTGACCGCAGCGCCATAAAAAAAGCCGCTCGGATCAGGGGCGGCTTTTTTGCAGACGGGTAAGAGCGCTTTAAACGCAGGCGCCGTCGTCGGTTGCGCCTTCGATGGTTTTCTTCGGTTTGGGGATGAACTGTTCGCGCGAGACGCCGAGCCACATGACCAGCGGGCTGGCGACGAGGACTGAGGAGTAGATGCCGAAGCAGATGCCGATGGTCAGGGCCATGGCGAAGTAGTGCAGGGTTTCGCCGCCGAAGACCAGCATCGACAGCACCATCAGCTGCGTGCAGCCGTGGGTGATGATCGTCCGGCTGATGGTGCTGGTGATGGCGTGGTCGAGCACTTCCGGCGTGCTCAGGCCGCGCTTGCCCTTGAAGGTTTCGCGGACGCGGTCGAAGACGACGACCGATTCATTGACCGAGTAGCCGAGTACGGCGAGCACGGCGGCCAGTACGGACAGCGAGAATTCCCACTGGAAGAAGGCGAAGAAGCCAAGGATGATGATCACGTCGTGCAGGTTGGCGATGATCGCCGAGACCGAGAAGCGCCATTCGAAGCGGAAGGCGAGGTAGACGACGATGCCGATGATCACCAGCAGCAGTGCCATCGCACCGTTTTCGGCGAGTTCCTTGCCGACCTGTGGGCCGACGAACTCGACGCGCGACAGGCTGGCGCCCGGCGCTTCAGTGTCGAGCGACTTCATCACCGCTTCGCCCAGTTGATTGGTGTTCTGGTCGCTCTTCAGCGGCAGGCGGATCATCACGTCCTGCGATGAGCCGAAGTTCTGCACCGAGTAATCCGAGAAACCGGATTTGCCCAGCGAGCTGCGAATCTTCTCGAGATCGGCGGCTTGCTGGTACTTGACCTCGACCAGCGTGCCGCCGGTGAATTCGACCGACAGGTGCAGACCCATGGTGAACAGGAAGACCACGGCCAGCAGGAAGGTGACCAGGGAGATGACATTGAACTTCAGCGCATGGCGCATGAAGGGAATGTCTTGTTTGATACGGAAAAATTCCATGTTCGTTTTTCCTTATTTCTGCTCGTTGACCGCAGCAGTGCTGCCGGCCTTCCAGATCTGGCCGATGGCAACTTTGCCGAGCTTCTTTTTGCCGCCGTAGATCAGGTTGACCAGCGAACGCGAGACGACGACCGAGGAGAAGATGGAAGTCATGATGCCCAGGCAATGCACGACGGCGAAGCCGCGCACCGGGCCGGAACCGAAGATCAGCAGGGCCAGGCCGGCGATCAGGGTGGTGATGTTGGAGTCGAGAATGGTGCCGAAGGCGCGTTCGTAGCCTTCGGAAATTGCGCCTTGCGGCGGCATGCCGTTGCGCAGTTCCTCGCGGATCCGTTCGTTGATCAGCACGTTGGCGTCGATGGCCATACCCAGGGTCAGCGCGATGGCGGCGATGCCGGGCAGGGTCAGCGTGGCCTGCAGCAGCGACAGGATGGCGACCAGGAACAGCAGGTTGGACGCCAGCGCCAGCACCGAAACAACGCCGAACATCTGGTAGTAAATGATCATGAACACGGCGATGGCGGCAAAGCCCCACATCGTCGAATGGAAACCCTTCTTGATGTTTTCCGCACCGAGCGACGGGCCGATGGTCCGTTCCTCGATGATGTCCATCGGTGCAGCCAGCGAACCGGCACGCAGCAGCAGCGCGGTGTCGTTGGCTTCGGAGGTCGTCATGCGTCCGGAAATCTGCACGCGGCCGCCGCCGATTTCGGTGCGGATGACCGGCGCGGTCACGACTTCGCCCTTGCCCTTTTCAATGAGCAGGATGGCCATGCGCTTGCCGACGTTGTCGCGGGTGATGTCCTTGAAAATGCGCGAACCGGCCGAATCCAGCGTCAGATGCACGGCGGCTTCCTGGGTCTGGGTGTCGAAACCGGGCTGGGCATCGGTCAGACGGTCGCCGGTCAGCACGACCTGCTTTTTGACCAGCAGCGGCCGGCCGCCGCGTTCGTTGTACACCTCGGTGCCGAAGGGAACACTGCCGGCCTGCGCTGCTTCCAGCGCGCCCGGTGTGTCGTCGACCATGCGGATTTCCAGCGTCGCGGTGCGGCCGAGAATGTCCTTGGCCTTGGCCGTATCCTGCACGCCAGGCAACTGCACGACGATGCGGTCGGCGCCCTGTTGCTGGATCACCGGTTCGGCAACGCCGAGTTCGTTGATGCGGTTATGCAGTGTCGAAATGTTCTGCTTGACGGCGAATTCACCGATCTTCTTCTGCGCTTCCGGCTTCAGCGAGGCGACCAGCTTGAACTCGGCGCCGTCGGCGACTTCGCTCAACAGCAGGTCAGACTGGCTGTCACTGATGGCGCTTTTGGCTTTGTCGCGGGTTTCGAGGTCGCGGAACTTGACCGTCAGGCGGTCGCCTTCACGATTGATGCCGGCGTGGCGAATGTTCTTGTCGCGCAACACCGTGCGCAGGTCGGCGCCGGTCGAATCGAGACGCTTGGTCAGCGCGCCCTTCATGTCGACCTGCAGCAGGAAATGCACACCGCCACGCAGATCCAGGCCGAGGTACATCGGCAGCGCGTGGAGGTTGGTCAGCCATTGCGGCGAGGCAGCCAGCAGGTTCAGCGCGACGACGTATTGCGGGTCGGCAGCGTTCGGGTTGAAGGCCTTTTCCAGGGTGTCCTTGGCCTTCAGCTGGGTATCCGGATCCTTGAAGCGGGCCTTGACGCCGACGCTGTCGAGAACGATGCCGTCGTTGGCGATGCCGGCGGCTTTCAGGACATCTTCAACGCGGGCCTTGGCCAGGTCATCGACCTTGAGCGTGGCTTTGGCGCTGGAAACCTGAACAGCCGGCGATTCGCCGAAGAAATTGGGCAGGGTATAGACGAAGCCCAGCACCAGCGCGATGGCGACAGTGATGTACTTCCAGAGGGGGTAACGATTCATGGCAGCTCTAAAGCGACAAAGGCGGCCTTGGCCGCCTTCTGGAGGAAATTACAGACTTTTCAGCGTGCCCTTCGGCAGCACGATGCCGATAGCCGGCTTCTGCACGACAACTTCGGTACCCTGGGCAATTTCCAGCGTCACGTAGGAATCGCCAACCTTGACGATCCTGCCGACCATGCCACCCTGGGTGACGACTTCGTCGCCCTTGCCCAGTGCTTCAATCAGGGCCTTGTGCTCCTTGGCCTTCTTCATTTGCGGACGAATCATCAGGAACCACAGCACGACGAACATCAGGATCATCGGCAGCATTTGCATCAGACCGCTAGTCGCGTCGGCAGCAGCGCCAGCAGTTTGGGCGTAGGCGAGACTAATCATTGTTATTACTCCGGATTGCTTGGGAAATTAAACGGGGGATTCTATCACTGGCCAGATGACCGATTAAGGACAAACGCACTTGCCCAGGTATCGAACTGTCCGAGCTCAATGGCTGCGCGCATTTCGGCCATGATCGTCTGGTAGAAATGCAGGTTGTGGATGGTGTTCAACATGCCGCCGAGGATTTCGCCGCAGCGGAAGAGGTGGTGCAGGTAGGCGCGGCTGAAGTTCTGGCAGGTGTAGCAGCGGCAACTCGGATCAAGCGTGCCGGTGTCGGTCTTGTGCCGGGCATTCTTGATCTTGATATCGCCAAAGCGCGTGAAAAGGTGGCCGTTGCGGGCATTGCGGGTGGGCATTACGCAGTCGAACATGTCGATGCCGTGGCGCACGGCGTTGACCAGGTCTTCCGGTGTGCCAACGCCCATCAGGTAGCGCGGTTTGTGCGTGGGCATCTTCGGCGCGGTGTGGGCGAGG
>JAVBXO010000239.1 GCA_030824535.1 Azonexus sp.
GATCTCGCCGGACGTCGATATGATCTCCTTCACCGGCTCGACCCGCGCCGGCCAGCGCGTCGCCGAACTTGCCGCGGCGACGGTCAAGCGTGTGGCCCTCGAACTCGGCGGCAAATCGCCAGCCATCGTGCTCGACGACGCCGATTTCAGCGTCGCCATTCCCGCCGTCGTCGCCAACTGCTACCAGAACGCCGGCCAGACCTGCACCGCGCAGACCCGGCTGCTGGTGCCGGAAAGCCGCTATGAAGAAGTCGTGCAACTGGCCGTGGCCGCCGCCGGCAAGTTCTCGCCAGCCGACCCGCGCCTGCCGACCACCCGCCTCGGCCCGCTGGCGTCGGCAATGCAGCTGGCGCGCGTGCGCGACTACATCGCCCTCGGCCAGGCCGAAGGCGCCGAACTGCTGACGGGCGGCCTGGATGCCCCCGAGAACGTCCCGGCCGGCGGTTTTTACGTCCGCCCGAGCATTTTCGGCCGTGTCCAGCCCGACAGCCGCATTGCCCAGGAAGAAATTTTCGGCCCGGTGCTGGCGATCATCAGCTATCGCGACGAAGCCGAAGCCGTGCAGCTTGCCAACGCCACGCCCTACGGCCTGGCCGGCGGCGTCTGGGCGGGCAGCGACGAGGCCGCCGAAGCCATCGCCCGCCGCCTGCGCTGCGGCCAGGTCGAGATCAACGGCGGGGTTTTCAACCTGTACGCGCCCTTTGGCGGCTACAAGCAATCAGGCAACGGCCGCGAACTGGGCAAAGCCGGGCTGGAAGACTTCCTGGAATACAAGGCCATGCAGTTCCGGCCGGTGGCCAAGGCCTGAATCAGCCGGCCATCCCCGCGCCGACGGGGATGACCAGGTCACCACGAAGCAGGCTCAGATGACCGACAAATCACCGCTGCTCAGCGCCGGTACGCCGGTCAGCTGGACAAAGGCGACCGACACGCCCGGCCCGGAACCGTCGGCGTCGTAGCTCAGCAGCCCGCTGAGCGTGTTATAGACGATGTAATCGCTGGACCGCAGCGCGCTGCCAGTCGCATTGGCGGCAAAAAAATCGCTCGCCAGCACGCCGGTTGCGGTCAACGGCGAAAAAACGGCATTTTCCAGCTGAATCTGGTCTACGCCGATCTGGAAATCGTTGATCGCATCGAGATTGCTGCTGGCGCTCAGCGGGCTGTCGCAAGCAAAACGGTCGCTGCCCGTTCCGCCGCTCAGCAGATCCTTGCCTGGACCGCCGATCAACAGGTCATCGCCAGCGCCGCCAACAAGACTGTCATTGCCTGCGCCGCCATTCAGGGTATTTTTCGCACCGTTGCCGGTCAGGCGGTCGTGGTAATTGCTGCCGATCAGGTTTTCAATCGCCAGCAGACTATCGTTACCCGCACCACCGGTGGCGCTACCGCTGGCGGCACCGATGCCCAGCTTGACGACGACCGCGCTCAAGGCGCCCTCGTACGATGCAGTATCGATCCCCAGTCCGCCATCCAGCGTATCGGCCCCCGGCCCGCCCAGCAGCATGTCGGCACCCGCCAGAGCGAATAGCTGATCAGCGCCGGCACTGCCCCACAAGCTATTCGGACCAGCATTGCCGCTCAGTTTGTCGTTCTTGTCGCCGCCAAAAACATTCTCGATGCCCACCAGGGTATCGCTGCCCAGGCCGGTCGCCATGCCCTTGGCCCCGGCATCGCCGAGCGCCACCGTCACGGCCACGACTTCACCGAGGAAGGAAACGGTGTCATTCCCTGGCCCGCCATCGATCCAGTCATTACCCAGGCCACCGCTGAGACGGTCAGCGCCGGTGCCGCCGTACAGGCTGTCGTTGCCGCTGCGTCCGGCAATGACATCCGCCCTCGCCGAGCCGGTCAGCGCATCAGCGCTCGCTCCGCCGATCAGCAGCTTGCGCTGCGCCGTGGTGTTGCCGGCAAAGCAGGCGCTAATCTCGGCCAGCGCCTGCGGCCGTTCCTGCACCGAATAATCGTTGTTGCTGTAATTGTTCACCGCATAGGCGACGCTGGGCAGCGGCACCGGATCCCATTTCCACAACAGCACCCCCTTGAACCAAGGCCGGCCGTCCAGCGCGCTCAAGGCCCCGAGCAAGCCCTGATAACCGGCCAGTTGCTCGGCGATATCGACGTAACCGCGCCCGAAATAGGAACCAGGATCGCGAATCGCGCCATTGACGCTGCGATAACCGGTTTCACTGATCAGCACATCCTTGCCGGTGCTTTGCTGCAGCGCCGCCAACATTTCGACCGGCGAGTGCCAGTAACTGTCACCAGCAATCCACGACTCCTCGACCTGGCCGGGAGACAGGCCGCCATCACTGCCGGCCGAGGGATAGGCGGTGACGCTGGCGTAATCGAGCAGATCCCAGAAACAGACCTGGCTGGCTCGCTCCATCACGGCTGAATAAGTCAGCTGACCGTGATAAACCTCGCGCACGGCGGCGATGATGTCCTGCCACTCGGCGCGATAAGCCTTCCCCGCCATGCTTTCCAGCTCCGTACCGAGGACCAGCGCTTCAGCGCCATTGGCCTCGGCCAGCAGCGCCTGATCGACGATCCAGTTCTTGTAACTCGCCAGCCAGTCGCCAGCGCTGCTCGGCGCATACAGTCCGCGCCACTCACCGGAAGCCGGGTCAAGATGCGGCTTGAGAATGACCTGCAGATGGCGCGCATGGGCATCGGCAATCGCCAGCGCGACATTGGCATTGGACTCGGTATCGCTACCCGCGGTGATGCCGCTGCTGTTCAAGGTGTCGGTAAACCAGGTCGAAGAAATCGACAGCGCATTGGCCCCGGTCTTGGCCAGCTCATCAAGCGACAAATCCGATGCCGGCTTGGCAAATTGGCCGTTCCAGTAGGAAGCGTAGCCAAATCCCTGAATTTCCATGTTTATTCCCCCCTTTGGAATAGTGCCAGAATCATACCGCGGCAACATTGCTTCAGCTTGAAAGCAAAAACCGGCCAATTCTGCGGTCGACCGCAAAATTGAGCCCTTTTTCACCCCAGCTCAGCCCTCAACCATGATCGCCAGGCCCGGCAGCTCCAGCAGGCCAGCGTCGGCAAACAGCCGTTCCAGAGCCTGGCGCTGTCCGGCAAGTACATGCAGGCAGACCGGGACGCCGGCGGCGGCGATGTGGCGGAGCCAGCCGAGGTCGAGTTGGTCGAGCGTGACCAGATGGGCGGCGCGCAGGTCGAGTTCGAGTGCCGCCGCTTCGCCGCTGCCGCCGGTTTCGGCGAAGGCGCTGCGCACCCGGCTTTCGAGGCGGGCGCTGGAAACGAAGAAGAAGACGCCGGCGATGCCGATGAACAGCGTGCCCTCCTCCAGTTCCCAGACGATCCGCCCCTGCGAAAAATGCACGAAATGGGCAAGGATGGACACGGCGACGCCGACGAACAGCGCTGTTTGAATATCCAGAATCACCACCAGCACCGCCGGCAGCGCAAACAGCCCGGCGCCCAGCCAGCCGCGACGGAAATGGCGGGCGTAGCGGGCCGGGGCGATCATCGCCAGGCCGGCCAGAATCAGCGCCGCGCCCAGCGCGCTCATCGGCACCCGCGCCACCCAGTCGGTCAGGCCATAGACCATCAGTGCCGTGACCAGCACGGCAAACAGGTGGGCCAGCGCCCCGCCGCCGCCGATCATGTGCATCACCGAGGATTTGTTGAAACTGTTGGAACAGGGCGTGCCGCCAAAAAAGCCACACCACAGATTGCTGACCGCCTGCCCGAGCATTTCGCGCGCCGGCAGATAGCTTTCGTCAGGGTCGCGCAAGGCCTTGGCGATGCTCAGGCTCTGCAGCGCGCCGACCAGGGCTATCGCCGGCGCCGCACCGCCGGCCAAAGCGAAGATCACCGGCCACGAGACCTGGCGGAAATCGGGTAGCGTCGGCAGCAGGAAAGGCGGCGACACCCAGCCAACGCGCTCGATCAATGCACCGGCGGGCAGGAAGAAGGCCGCGTAAGCGCAACCGACGGCCAGACCGATCAGGATATTGGCCCGCTTCAGGCTGGGCACGCGCGCCGCGAGCAGGCCGCTCAACAGCGTCGCCGCGGCGACTTCCAGTGCTGCCCGGTTGGCCGTGCCGTCGATGATGCGGTCGACAGTCATCAGGGCATGAAAAACCGGCCACTGCGCACCGCCCGGCTGCGCCAGCCCGGCCGCCAGCCACAGCGAGCCGAGGATGAACAGCACGCCAATGCCCCAGGTGATGCCGTCAATGACCGTCGTGGACACGTAGTCCATCAGGTCGATGCGCGTCAGCAAGGCGGCAAACAGCAATTGGTAACAGCCGACCAGCACGCACAGCGCGTACACGTAACCGAGGTAGAGATCGCTTTCCGGCGGCGCGAAGGGCATGATCGCCGCGCCGGTGAGCAAGGCCACCGCCGTATTCGGCCCGCCGACGCCATAACGGCCGCCGCACAGCGCGTTGATCACGCCGGCGTAGAGCGAGGCCAGCACCATCGCGCCGGGCGGCACGCCGGCCATCAGCGCAAAGCCGATCGACAGCGGAAAGGCGCTGACCGCCGTGACACAACCGGCAAGCAAAGCGTGACGCCAGCCGGCGCGGGCATTTTGGCTATTCATGGTTGTTCACCGTGGTTGTCGAGCGCGGCCAGCCAGCTACCGAGGCGAGTAACGCCACTGACCCAGAGATAGTTGCTGAAGACATCGAGGGCATTGGCGCGGGTGAAATTGGCCGGCCGGCCGAGGCGGATCAGGTAGGCGGCGACGTCGAGCGCTTCTTGCTGGCTCAGCGCCGGCTGGGCCAGGCTGGCGCCGGGCGGCATGTTGGCGTGGATGAAACCGGCGAGGCGGAAATGCTCGGCGGTGCTCGCCGCTGCGGTAAAGCTTTCCGGCCCGGCCAGCGGTGGCGGCAGGCGGCCATCGACCAAATTGCGCCCGCCCAAGCCGTTGGGGCCGTGGCAGGCGCGGCAACGTTCCTGATAAACCCGTTCGCCAGCGACAAAACTGGCGCCACGCCCGAGGGCGTCATAGACCAGCGGCACGCCGCGCCCGGCCGGGATTTCGCCCAGCGGCAACTGCCGACGCTGGGCCAGCCAGTTGGCGTAGAGATTGATCGGATTGATTTCCGGCGTATCGAGGCCGAAATCCAGCCAGTTCAGGCTGCGGGCAAAGCACATCAACACCCGCCGGTCGAAGCGGATCGGCTGGTTCATCGACGTGAACATCTGCGGCATCAGGATGGCGCCATGCGCCAGGCTGGCGGCATTGGGCCGGTCGCCGGCTTCAAGATGGCAGGACTGGCAAGTCAGCCGGCTGCCCCAGGCACGGGCCAGTGGTGCTTCAACCTGGTGCGGCGTGTCGGTAACCAGATTGCAACCGCGCACGACAGCCGGCGCATTGTCGCCGCGCGGCCAGCCGAGTTCGTCGAACTTGCGCTGGCAATCGGGCGTGGCACTGGCGCGGTCCGTGAAAATGGCCTGTTCCGGACGGTCGACCGCAAAAATGAGCCTGGCCTGCGCCGCCTTGGTCGCCGCGTAGAAATACAGCGCGGTGACGACGTTATCGGCGCGATTGGGCGGCACCCCACCATAGCGCGTGACGATTTCATCGCGAATTGCGCCGGCCAGATCGTGCATGCGTCCCGCGCCATCGCGGTAGGGAAAGCGCGTCCATAAAGTCGCGAAACTGGCTGACTGATCCCCGTCGTGACAGCCCAGACAAGCCGGTGCGGTAGTGCCAGCGGGAACGAAGCGCGTCAGATTGCGCCCGGTATCGGCAGCGATCAGGCAGCCGCGCCACAAAACCTCTTCGGAATGCCCATGCCGCCCCAGTTCGCCAGCCAGATCCTGCTGGCAAAAATCACTGTGCGCCGCCTGGCCGGGAACAAAACCGAAGCCACGAAAAAACATCAGCGCTGCCGCCAGCAGCACGAGCAGCAACAGCCAGAGCAACACGCGATACTCGCGCCAGCAGCGACGGAGCA
>JAVBXO010000315.1 GCA_030824535.1 Azonexus sp.
ACTGCCCCTGCGGAGCAGTCGCTTTCCCTGGCAGAGGCCAGCAGTGCTTCAGAAGCGGTGAGTAATACCGGCAACGTAGGTATTGGCCGTTTCTCCGGCTGCCAAGCTGCCTTCGATACTGCTCGTGCGTGTCGCCAATCGGTCATAGTGCAGGCGATTGACTGCGGCATACAAGGAAGTGCGTTTGGAAAGACGATGAATGTATCCCAAAGTAAGCGAATTGCCGTCGTTATCCTGCCCCCTGGAATTCAGTGCAGCGTAACCGGCCTGGAATTCGCCATTGGCAGCGACCGGCACGACAAAGCTCGCCGACCACAGCTTGTTGTCCTTGTCGGTCGAACCGTCGGCATCTTTCTGCTGATAGGTTCCCATCACGCGAACGCTGCCAAAATTGTAGGAACCGGCGACGAAAAATTCCTTGGTGTCCTTGACCCCGGCACCCGCGCCAATGTTGTGGTAAATCACCGCAACATCGAGAGGCCCCATGTTGTAACTCGCGCCGAGCCCCCAGCGGTTATCCGCTGAGGCCTGGGCGGAAGTCTCGTCATCATGATTCGCATAGATGCCAAGGACCTGTGCTCCCCCCAACTTGGGCGAGGTGTAGGCCAGCGAATTACTCCAGCGGGCGCGATTACCCGATGAAATGGTCGCGTCCGCGGCACTCGCCAGCGGTGCACGAGCAGCCATCAGGCCGGAACCATCCATTACGTCGAAACGCGGCGCCAGCAGAAAGGCCGGGGCATACTGGAAGCCCGCGCTCAACGTTCCCAGCGTGCTGCTTTCAACGCCGACAAACTGTTGCCGGGCGGCGGTGATACCGGCGTTGCTATCCGGGTTGATCGCATATTCGAGCGTGTAAATCGCCTTCAAGCCACTCCCCAGACTCTCACCGCCTTTGAAGCCGATGCGACTGCCGGCGGGGCCTCCGCGTCCGTCGATGGCCGTAAGCGCCTTTTGTCCGGCCTGCCGGGCAGCAAAAATATCGACGACGCCATAGATCGTCATGTCTTCGGCTGCCAGGACGGCAGCACTGTTGGTGATTGCGAGCAAAAGCGCAAACGATGTTTTGATGTTGCAATTCATTGACCCTATCCTCCTGATGACAGGAATGACGCATCATTCCTGCATGAATATCGACTGGCTTTCAAACGGCGTTAATGGCGGTAGGAAGGATCGAGTCGATCGATGATCCGAGTCAGTGCTGCCAGCGCGTCCTCACCAGCGCCGTACTTGGGATCGAAGTTCAACGAATCGGCGACGCATTTATTGAGCACCGGCTCGGGAATTTCCATCACTGCCCCCATCGATTGCGCGGCCAGCTGGACTTCACAGGCACGGTTGACCAGCCACATCAGCGAAAAAGCCTGCGCCAGCGTCGCGCCAATCACCACCGGACCATGATTGCGCAGCATCAGCAGCGGCTTGTCGCCAGCACTGGCCAGAATGCGCTCGCCTTCGTCGAGATGGACGGTAATGCCCTCGAACTCGTGCCAGGCGATCTTGCCGTAGAGCTGGGCAGCATAAAAGTTGCTGTAGGACAGGCCATCCTTCAGGCAACAGACGGCTTGCGTTGACGTCGTATGGACATGCATCACGCAATGGCCTTCCGCCACCTTGTCGTGGATCGCTGAATGGAAGGTGAAGCCGGCCGGATTGATCGGCCAGTCGGAGTGGCCGATGATATTGCCCTTGACGTCGACCTTGACCAGGTTGGAGGCGCAGACATCCTGGTAATGCAGGCCGAAGGGGTTGATCAGGAAATGCTTGTCCGGCCCCGGCACGCGCAGCGAGATATGGTTGTAGATCAGCTCATCCCAGCCGAGATAGGCAAAAATGCGATAGACGCTGGCCAATTTGACGCGGGCATCCCACTCTTCCTTGCTGAAACGCTGGGGTTGGTCGTAATACTTGCTCATCTGTTTGCTCCTCTTGGTGTGTTGTTCAGTTGGACTGCTTGCGGGCGGCGGTGCGGGCGGCGGCAATCAGGGCTTCACCGTCGATGCCCCTGGTTTTGGCATCGGCCAGCCATTCCTTTTCGACCACTTCGACCTGCTTCAGGATGGCGTCGTATTTCGCGCCGGAGACGACGGTTACGGTGTGGCCCGGCGCCGCCTTGACCTTGTTGCGGGCTGCAATCGACGCCTCGTCCCAGGCCTTGCCGTAACGCTCGACCAGCGGCAAACCCGAGGTCTTGTCGACAATAGCCTTGAGGTCAGGCGGCAGCGATTCGTACTTCTGCTTGTTCATCAGCAAGGCCAGCACGGTGGCGCCCATGACCGGACGGTCGGCCGGCGTTTCGAAATGGAATTTGGTGACTTCGTCGAGCTTGGTCGGCAAGATGACCTCCCAAACCGCCGAGGCGCCATCAACGACGCCCTTGGCAATGGCCTCGGTGACCTGGGCGGGTGGCATGGCCACCGGTGTGGCACCCAGCGCCGTCAGCGTGCGGGCAATGGTCCGGTTGGGCGAGCGCAGCTTGATGCCCTTGAAGTCCTCGGCGCTCGCCAGCAGCTTGCTGGCCGTGTGAATGTTCATGCCGCCGTCGCCGTGCATGGCGAGCACTTTGTAATCCTTGTATTCGTCCTTGAGTTGCTGGCCGTAGAAGTCCCAGATCGCCCGCCCGCCGAGCAGGCCACCCAGCGGCAAAACGCCGGGCAGTTCGAGGGCTTCGGTCTTCGGGAAACGGCCGGTCGAATAGCCGGGCGCCGTCCAGGCGATGTCGGCGACGCCGTTCTTGACCTGGTCGGCAAGCTGGGCCGGGGTGCCGCCCAGTTGCATGGACGGATAGAACTGGCACTTGATGCGGCCATTCGACAGCTGCCCCATTTCGTCGCACCAGGGCTGCAGCACGACCTTCTGGGTCGGGGCAACGGCCGGCAGAAAATGGGCAATCCTGAAGGTAACTTCCTGGGCCTGACTGGCCTGGGTGGCCGCCAGGGCAAAGCCGGCGACGAACAGGCGGCGGGATAGTGAAATTCTCATGGGGTGTCTCCTGATGTTGTTTGCACGATGGGCATCAAGCCCACCGGCACATCATAGGAAGACGTCCCGCCGGCAACTATCCGGATCCGGCGACGCTTATCCGCATCTGGCGGATACTTGCTTCAGCGCCCCCGGCGCAGGGTTTCCGAGGGTGATTCGCCGAAACAGCGACGATAGTCGGCGGAAAAACGGCCCAGGTGATTGAAGCCCCAGGCCAGCGCAATTTCCGAAACGCCGCCCACCGCCGGCCCCTGTTGCAAGTCCTTGCGCACGCCAGCCATGCGCACCTGACGCAGGAAATTCATCGGTGTCGTTCCCCGCGCCTTGTGAAAACCTTCACACAGCGTGCGAATGCTGCATCCCACTGCCGCAGCAATCTGCTCCAGCGTCAGCGCCTCCTGGGCATGCGTGCGGATGTAGTCCTCGGCCCGCTTGACATGACGCGGCGCCAGTCCGCCTGCCGGATTGCGCAAGGCATCGCTGTACGAATGCTCGTGCTCAAGCAGCAGGTGCAGCAGCACCGCTTCTTCCAGGTTGTGGATGATCGGTCCGGCCAAAGCAGGCACCGGCATCCCGACATAGCCGAGCAACATCTGCAACAAACCGATCCAGCGCCGCTCGACTTGGCCGTTATTGCAGCCAAAGGGCGAAAAGCGCAGCGACTTGTCCAGCGGCCGATCCAGCAAGGCAGCACATTTGGCATCAAGCGCAGCCTGATCAACTCGCACGTTGCAGCGCTCGCTGTCGGCGCTGAAGCGTTTACTGACCAGCTGGCCCGCCGAATCGACCACCACGAAGCCGCGCCCGCCCGCGGCCGTTCCAGCCGGCGTCGTTACCCGCGAAGAGCCGCTGATCTGGGTCGTGACCAGAACGAAGGGGCGGTCACCCGACTGCTCGATATCGATCTCCGTGCCGAAGGCCAGCGTCGCCAGGCCGAGGCAGCCGATTTGCGAAGTCCGCAAGCGCATCCGGAAATCCTGCGCCCGTCCCGCCAGGCGCAGACGGTTGGTGTTATAGACCGCAGAGAGACGGCTCGATGCTTCATCAACATCAAGACTGAACAGGGTCGCATCAGGACGCCCCAGCGCATGATCGGCACGCACTCCAAGATACTGGGTGTCATTTGCCAGATGGGCCTCGGTCTCCCGGTAAGCAGCAGCATTCATGTCGTCCCTCCCTAGCTTTTCGAATCATTGACGGCCTTGGCCGCACACTCGAAACACGAACCAGCCGAGCAGGGACATCCCCGAAACTGCCAGAATGACCCAGGCCATCGCTCGTCCGCTTGGACTATGAAAATAGCTGACCGTTGCACTCGCCAGCATGCCCAGACCGAACTGGCTGGCGCCGAACAGCGCGGCAGCAGCGCCGGCGTTCTGCGGATAGCGCGCCATCAGCAGGCCGACGCAGTTGGCACCGAGCAGGCCGGTCATGCTGACCACAACAAAGAGGCCGGCGATGACCGCCGGCAGCGCATCGTTGACGCCGGTCGCCACCCACAACAGCAAGGCGCCGACAAAACCCAGGCCGCTGCCGACACCGGCCATCACCGCCGCCCCCTGGGCCTTGACCAGACGGCTGTTGAGGTAATTGGCGGTGAAGATGCCGACGGCGTTGGCAGCAAAGAGCAGACCATAGGCAAAAGGCGAAAAGCCGTGCAACTCGATGAAATAGAAAGGGCTGGCCGTGATGTAGGCAAACATCGCGGCGAAGGACATGCCGCCGGCCAGCATCAGGCCGAGCGCCACCGGATCAACGAACAGACTGCCGTAGATGGCAAAAGCGCGGCTCAGCGGCAGTTGACCGCGCTGCTCGGCCGGCAGGGTTTCCGGCAACTGCCACCAGACGACCAGCAGGCTGAGCACACCCCACAGCACGACGGCGGCGAAGGTGCCGCGCCAGCCGAACTGGACGAGCAGCAGGCTGCCAAGCAGCGGCGCCAGCAGCGGCGCAATCGCCGTCACCATGGCCATCAGCGAGAGTTTTCTGATTGCCTCGGTCGGCGTGTATACATCGCGCACCACGGCCCGCGCCAGCACCGAGGCCGCCCCACCACCGAGCGCCTGAACGAAGCGCGCGACGATCAGTTGCTCGACCGCCGTCGCCAGCATGCAGGCCAGGCTGGCCGCAGCAAACAGCGCAATGCCTGAGAGCATGACCGTGCGCCGCCCGTAGCGGTCGGAAATCGGCCCGTAGAACAGCATGCCCAGCGAAAAACCGGCGAGGAAGACGGTGATCGACAACTGCACGGCCTCGGCCGACGCCGCCAGACCGCTGGCGATGGCCGGCAAGGCTGGCAAATACAGGTCAATAGCCAGCGGCCCGAAGGCGACCAGCGCCCCAAGCAATAAAATGAAACGGCCCTCACGGGCCGGATCGATGGCGGGAGTCGTCATCTGAAAGTCTTTATCAAGGTGGCCACGCCCGAAAACCCCTCCCAACCTCCCCTTGTCGAGGCTGTTGTAAAAATCTCTTGAAGAGGGAGTTTTTCGATTTTTCTGACGGCGGCAGCCCATTTCGATGTTTTTCAAGCCAAGCGCACCTTTTGCAGTTGAATGCCGCGCATGAGCATGAAATAGGTGAATTTCCGCCAAGCGTGGGCGCACAGGCTGTTTTGAGTGGGATCGGAGCGCGATAAATGCTGCCGTAACCAGGCCATCAAGCGGCTCAGGTTGTAGGCCATGGCGTGCAGGGCGAATTCCACGCGCACGCTTTGCAAGCCACTGCGGCGGAAACGGTTTAAGCCTTGCCGTCCGCGCAGGTGGCTAAAGACCGGTTCGACCATCGTTTTGCGTTTCCCATAGCGCTTGCGCACTTCCGGGTCGGTCATCTTTTTGCGTAGGGCGTCCTTGTCATCATCGCTGGCATAGCG
>JAVBXO010000297.1 GCA_030824535.1 Azonexus sp.
CAGGTCTTGCAATGGATGATCGGGATCGGGCAGCCCCAGTAACGCTGGCGGGAAATGCCCCAGTCGCGCAGGCGGAACTGGACTTTCTTTTCGCCGAGATCCTTGGCGGCGAGGTCGGCGGCGATGGCGTCGACCGCGGCTTCGTAGCCGAGGCCGTCGTATTTGCCGGAATTGACCAGCACGCCACGCTGCTTGTCGGCGTACCACTCGGCCCAGGCTTCGTGGCTGAAGGAAGTTTCACCGTCGACGGCGACGACCTGCTTGATCGGCAGGTTGTATTTCAGCGCGAAGGCGAAATCGCGCTCGTCGTGCGCCGGCACGGCCATCACCGCACCATCGCCGTAGCTCATCAGCACGTAGTTGCCAACCCAGACTTCGACTTCCTGGCCGGTCAGCGGATGCGTGACGTAGATGCCGGTGGGCATACCCTTCTTTTCCATCGTCGCCAGATCAGCCTCGGCGACGCCCCCCTTCTTGCATTCTTCGATGAAGGCGGCGAGTTCCGGATTATTGGCGGCAGCACGGGTGGCCAGCGGGTGTTCGGCGGCGACGGCGACGAAGGTGACGCCCATGATGGTGTCGGCGCGGGTGGTGAAGACCCACAGTTTTTCTATCGCTTCAGCAGATTCACCCTCACCCCCGGCCCCTCTCCCGGGGGGCGAGGGGAGCTTGGTGTCGGCTGCGCCGGAAGTTACAACGGGGAAGGCGAAGCGGACGCCGGTGCTCTTGCCGATCCAGTTTTTCTGCATCAGGCGCACTTGTTCCGGCCAGCCTTGCAGGTTGTCCAGTTCGCTCAACAGCTCTTCGGCGTAGGCGGTGATCTTCATGTAATACATGGGGATCTCGCGCTTTTCGATCAACGCGCCGGAGCGCCAGCCGCGGCCGTCGATGACCTGTTCGTTGGCCAGCACGGTGTGGTCGACCGGGTCCCAATTGACAGTACCAAGCTTCTTGTACACCAGGCCCTTTTCATAGAGGCGGGTGAACAGCCACTGTTCCCAGCGGTAGTACTCGGGGGTGCAGGTGGCGAATTCGCGGTTCCAGTCGATGGCAAAGCCCAGCGACTTGAGCTGCTTCTTCATGTAATCGATGTTGGAGTAGGTCCAACCAGCCGGCGGCACATTGTTTTGCAGCGCGGCGTTTTCGGCCGGCATGCCGAAGGCGTCCCAGCCCATCGGCTGCAGCACGTTGTAGCCCTGCATCTTGTGGAAGCGCGACAGCACGTCGCCGATGGTGTAGTTGCGGACGTGGCCCATGTGCAGCTTCCCGGACGGATACGGGAACATCGACAGGCAGTAGTACTTCGGTTTGGAAGTGTCTTCAATGGCACGGGCGGCGCCCGTGGCGTCCCAGTGTTGCTGGGCGGCGCGCTCGATGTCGGCCGGGGAGTATTTTTCCTGCATGGGCATGGCTGGACTGTTCGCTAAGAATCGTCAATCAAACCCAACATTATACCGGCTGCGGGTGCAGCTTTCGGGCTTCGATTTTTGGCCTTGCCGGGCAGTCGACCGCAGCAGCCAGAAAAATGCCGGCTGGGGCGGCAGGGGGCAATCCGTGAAGTGTTAGCGGGGGGCTACCGGGAGCAAGGCTGGCGAGCCTGCACGCATCGCCAGCCTTGGCCTCGTCATCGCCGAGCCGATCAGGCGGCTTCTTGGTGCGAGTAGAGGTTTTCCCAGGTGTTTTGCCAGTATCGGTAGGCGTTCTCTGCGGCCATCAGGGACAGCAGCGACATCCGGGTCTGGTGGTGCCACATCCACGACAGGCGCGGCGCCGGGGTCAGGCTGTATTCCGGGGTTGTGCCGACCTCATCCTCGACGAGGGCGAGGAAGCGTTCGACCGACAGGCCCCAGAACTTGGAACCTTCGGCTTTGCCGGTCAGGTATTCGGCTTCGGAAACGGCGCGGCGCCAGAGTTTGAGCGCCAGTTCGTCACTGATACCCGCCTTGCGGGCGATCCAGGGCAGGATCTTGGGGGATTTCATGCTGTTCATGCTGATTCTCCAAAGGTCAGGTGATGTGTAAACACCTGTATTGCTAAGCTTGCCTTGTGGGCAAGAGGTTTTGTGCACTGCAACATATTTATAGGAAGTATACTTGCTCGGCCTTTAGCCTATGTAACGAATTGTTATTTCCGGTTTGCTGCGTTGCACAATTGCAACACAATGGCGGAGCACGTCTCGCCTTATGCATTGCGAGCATGATTCTACGCCTTTAGTAATAGATTCGGCCCATCCATGTCTGACCTTCTCGCCAACCTCAACGCCCCGCAATTGCAGTCGGTGACGCTGCCGCCCGTTCATGCGCTGATCCTCGCTGGCGCTGGCAGCGGCAAAACACGGGTGCTGACTACGCGCATCGCTTGGCTGATTTCGACCAACCAACTTGGGCCCCAGGGCGTGCTGGCGGTGACCTTCACCAACAAGGCGGCCAAGGAAATGACCGCGCGCCTGTCGTCGCTGGTGCCGATCAATGTGCGCGGGATGTGGATTGGCACTTTTCATGGCCTGTGCAACCGCCTGTTGCGCGCGCATTACCGCGAAGTCGGTTTGCCGCAGAGTTTCCAGATCATGGATTCGGCCGACCAGCTGGCGATGGTCAAGCGTCTGGCGAAGAATCTCGGCCTCGACGACGAGCGTTTTCCGCCGCGCGAACTGTGTCAGTTCATCAATGCCCACAAGGAACAGGGCTTGCGCGCCGCCCAGGCCGAGGCTTACGACAGCCATACGCAAAAGCGCGTCGATTTCTACGTCGAATACGAAAACCAGTGCAATCGCGAAGGCGTCGTCGATTTCGCCGAATTGCTCTTGCGCTGTTACGAATTGCTGCAGCGCAACGAACCTTTGCGCACGCATTACCAGCAGCGTTTCCAGCAGATTCTGGTCGACGAATTCCAGGATACCAACCGCCTGCAATACGCCTGGCTGCAATTGCTGGCCGGCGGCGGGGCGAAGATTTTTGCGGTCGGCGACGACGATCAGTCGATTTACCGCTTTCGCGGCGCCGAAGTCGGCAACATGCGCGATTTTGAACGCGACTACGCCGGCGCCAACATCATCCGCCTCGAACAGAACTACCGTTCGCACGGCAACATCCTGGCCGCCGCCAACGCCATCATCAAATTCAATAGCGACCGCCTCGGCAAGAATTTGTGGACCGACGCCGGCGAAGGTGAACGCATTCGCGTTTTTGAGGGTGTGTCCGATCTCGATGAAGCGCGTTTCGTCATCGAGGAAATCCGCGAACTGATCCGCGACGGCATGACGCCGACCCAGATCGCCATCCTCTATCGCTCCAACGCCCAGTCACGGGTGCTCGAACACGAGTTGTTCACCAAGGCCATCCCGTACAAGGTTTATGGCGGCCTGCGCTTCTTCGAGCGCCAGGAAATCAAGCATGCGCTGGCTTACCTGCGCCTGCTCGGCAATCCCGACGACGACACTGCCTTCCTGCGCGTGGTCAATTTCCCGACTCGCGGCATCGGCGCCCGCTCGCTGGAAAACCTGCAGGCAGCGGCGCATCAGACCCATTCCAGCCTGTACAACGCCGCCGCCTCGTTGAGCGGCAAGGCCGGCCAGGCGGTCGGCGCTTTCATCCGCCTGATCGAAAGCCTGCGCCTGGAAACCGAGAAATTGCCGCTGCCGGAAATCATCGAACACGTCATCGAGAAATCCGGCCTGGCCGAGCATTACCGTACCGACAAGGAAGGCCAGGAGCGTCTGGAGAATCTGGACGAACTGATCAACGCTGCCGCGACTTTCGTCGACGACGATGGCGTGGTGATGAGCGTCGAAGGCGAAGGTGGCGCACTGGCGTCCTTCCTCGCCCATGCCTCGCTCGAATCCGGTGAACACCAGGCCGGCGAAGGCCAGGAAGCGGTACAGCTGATGACCGTGCATGCCGCCAAGGGCCTGGAATTCGACGCCGTCTTCATCACTGGCCTCGAACAGGGCCTGTTCCCTCACGAAAATGCCGTCAATGAAGGCAAGGACGGGCTCGAGGAAGAGCGCCGCCTGATGTACGTCGCCATCACCCGCGCCCGCCAGCGCCTCTATCTGTGCAGCGCCCAGACACGCATGCTGCACGGTCAGACGCGCTATTGCGTGCCCTCATCCTTCCTCGGCGAAATCCCCGAAAGCCTGATGCTGCGCCTCAACAAGCGCCAGAAAGCTGCGCCAGCGGTGCCGGTTTTCGGTGACTTCGGTGGCGGTTACGCCGAACCGGTGGTCGACGGCCTGCGCGTCGGCCTGACCGTCGAGCACGCCAAATTCGGCATCGGCGTCATCGTCGCCACCGAAGGCCGCGGCGCCGACGCCCGCGTGCAAGTCAATTTCGCCAGCAACGGCATGAAATGGCTGGCACTGGAATACGCCAAGCTGACGCCGGTGTGAGGGTGGTTTTTGCCTGATTTTTGCGGTTGACCGCAAAAATCAGGCAATTTTCAGTCGAATGCGGCGCTGAATTATTCGCTTGCCCTGCGCTGCATAAGGCAGTTGCGAAGCCAGCGCTTGCTCAGGCCCTGATAAGGCGCATCCGATCAGCTACTGGCAAGCGTCAGGTGCCCGAGTGGCTCAGCCGCCGGCCTGATCTTGATTTCTATGTCGTAGCCCAGGCGATTCAAACAGTCCATCAGTTTGCGCTCGGACAGGTTGGTGAAATCGCCGCGCATCATTCCTGACACCTTGGGTTGCGGGATGCCCATGCGCTTGGCAGCAGCTTGCTGGTTCAGTCCGAGGGTGCGCATCGCTTTCCTGATTTCGACGACCAAGCCTGTCTTGATCTTGAGTTTTTCGGCATCGGGCAGGCCGAGATCGGCGTAGACGTTGCCCGAGCTGTCTTGTACCTCGACGCCATCAATGATGCGTTTTTGCATTTTTTAGCTCCTGTGCCAGCGCTTCGGCCACCTTTAGCCGAGCGCGAATGATGTCCATGTCTTCCTTTGGCGTAGCGATCCCACGCTTGCTCTTCTTTTGAAAGCAATGCAGAACAAACACCGCTTCAGCGAACTTGACCGTGTAGACGGCGCGGTAGGTGCCGCCGGTATCGTCCTCGATGACCTCAAGCACGCCTGCACCACCGAAACCTTTGAGCACCTTTGCCGCATCATCCTGGTCGCCCATTTGTGCCAGTGATAGCGCGTAACCAAAGCGCCGCCGCACGTCAGGCGGCAAGGCCATCAGATCCTTGTGGCTGCTCGCAATCCATTGGAGCAGTTTTTCTATATCTGCCATGTAGGTATTTTATACCTTTTCAGGTAAGTTTTAATGAGTGGCACCAAACAAGTGTTTTTAGACATCGCGCTGGATCTCGCTGGTGTTGATGCCAATGTAATGGTTTTTTGCCCCAATTCTGCGGTCGACCGCAGAATTGGGGCAATTTTCAATCTTCGCGGCGGGCAACGTTCTTGGGCGTGGGCCAGGGGCATAGCAACGGGATTTCGCTATTTCGCCAGGCGCCGCTTTCCTGATCCAGCCGTTCCGACAAATTCGCCGCCAGTTCGATGATGGCTCGCGTTGTCTCGTTGCCGCCGCGATAGCGAAAGCGCAGGCGGCCGCGTTTTTCCTTGATCTGCACGACGCGGACCGGCGGCATTTCTTCCCGGTCGACAGCGTCGTCGAGCGTTCGGCACAACGTATCGATCAGCGGCAACCAGCCGGGGCCGCATTCGATGCCCCAGCACAGCGCCGTTTCGCTCGGCGGCAAGTCCTTGTCGGCGAACAATTGCGGGTGACGCGCATACAGCCAGTTTTCGAGATCGCGCTGCATCTTCCGGCTCCGGGGTGACGATGCCGGCATTTTCCCAAACCTGGCGACAGCCTGTGTCGCTTTGCCGCGCTCA
>JAVBXO010000272.1 GCA_030824535.1 Azonexus sp.
GCGCCCTGAACAAGGGAACATCGGAAATCGCCGACTTGATCCACGACAAGACCGGTATCGACATCAACGACGCCGCCGACAACAAGCTCACGGAAGCACAGTGGGGGCAGTTGAAGGATTTCGAGTTCCAGTATCAGAGCAAGCTGCTGGAATTCCGCCAGCAAGCTGACGCCAACGATCTGGAGCGGGAGAAGATCGCGCAGCAGGATAGAGCCGATGCGCGGGGTTTGCAGAAAGCCGCCCTAGCCAGCGATGACATCGTCGCCAAACGCTTCATTTATTTCTATGCCGGCGGCCTGACCATCCTGACCTTCATTTTCATTTTCTACGCCGCGTTCTGGCATGACTACAAAAACGGGCCAACCGAGTCGGCCCGCATCATCGACACCGTCCTCGGCTTCCTGCTCGGTGTCACGTTGTCGGCGATCATCCAGTACTTCTTCGGCTCCAGCAGCGGCAGCAAAGCCAAGGATGACAAGCTGACAGTCCTGACCGATTCCCTGCGCAACACCCCGCAAACACCGCAAGGAGGTCAGTCATGAGCACGATCCAGGAGCAATCGACCTTCCTGCTGCAGGTCGCCGAACTGATTCACAAGGCGGCGGCGCTGGGCTTCCAGGTCTCTGGCGGCGAGCTGTACCGGACCTCGGAACAGCAGGCGCTGCACATCAAGAATGGCCGCAGCACGACGATGAGCAGCCAGCATCTGAAGCGCCTGGCGATTGATCTCAATTTCTTCAAAACCGGCCCGGACGGCCAGTTGCGTCTGACTTACGACATCGAGGACATCCGCCCGCTCGGCCAGTTCTGGGAAAACCTCGACCCGGCCAATCGCTGGGGCGGCAACTGGTCATCCTTCAAGGATGTGCCGCATTTCGAACGCCGCGAAGGCAGCCTACCCGCCGCTACGCCCGCCGGCACCGCCGCCCCCGTGGCCGCTGCGCCAACACCGCCAGCCGGCAAACGCGGCGTCGGCCTGTTGCTGCAGGCGGTCGGCGGGCGTTGCCCGAACCAGCGCGACGACGTCGAAACGCTGCAAAGCCTGCTCAACCTGTCGGCCAGCCAGGGCTTGTTTGCGCTGCCGGATGGCCCCTTGAAATGCGATGGCGCGTTTGGCAACAAGTCGCTGAATGCGATCATGGCCTGGCAGCGCACGGTCATGGGCGAAAGCACGCCGGACGGCAGGATCGATTGCGACAGCCCGGCCTTGCTCCGCCTGTGCGCCGCGCTGCCGGGCGAAATCGACGCCAGCCTGCTCGGCCTGGCCTATCTGCGCGCCAGCGCCGACGACATGAACAAACTGGCCGCTGCCATCGGCCAGGTCATGGCCAATCGCCACATCGACACGCCCTTGCGCCGCGCTCACTTTCTCGCCCAGGTCGGCCACGAATCCGGCGAACTGCGCTTTCGCAGCGAACTGGCCAGCGGCGCCGCCTACGAAGGCCGCCAGGATCTGGGCAACACCCAGGCAGGCGATGGCTCGCGCTACAAGGGTCGCGGCCTGATCCAGCTGACCGGCCGGGCGAATTACGCCGAATACGGCCGGGCACTCGGCCGCGAGGCGGAATTGCTTGAGCATCCGGAGCGAATCGCTGACGAAATCGAGTTATGCATCGACGTCGCCGCCTGGTTCTGGGCCCGCCGCGAACTCAACGCCCTGGCCGACCGCGACGATCTGACCGCCATCACCCGCCGCATCAACGGCGGCCTGAACGGCCTGGAAGACCGCCGGCGCCTGTTGAAACGCTGCAAAGCGCTGCTCGGGGCTTGAACGGCCGTTTTTCTCCTTCCCCTTCAAGGGGGTTGAAGCGGGGTTTGGCAGAGCGCAGCTCTGCCCCGCCGAAACGGGCTGGCTGTACAAAGCCAGCCCTACGGCCGGGATGGGGATGGGTTTTTCTAGCAGCATCGACGTCAAGAGCGTGCTGATCAAAGCCCCATCCCCGTACAGGCGAGGATGGCATTCTCACCCCCTCACGACTTTCACCTCCTTGCCGCAATGTCCAATCTCAAATCCCAATTCTTCCTCGACCCCGAGATTCACTTTCTCAATCACGGTTCCTTCGGCGCGCTGCCGCGGCCGGTTTTCGACGTCTGGCAGGCCTGGCAAAGACGCCTGGAGCGGCAGCCGGTGTTGCTGCTGGCGCGGGAATTCCATGCCTTGCTGCGCACCGTCCGCGAACGGCTGGGCACCGCCTTCAACGCCGATCCTGACGACCTGCTGCTCGTCCCCAACGCCACTTTTGCGGTCAACCTCGTGGCGAGGTCGATTTTGCTCCGCCCCGGTGACGAGGTGCTGGCCAGCAATCACGAGTACGGCGCCTGCGATCATGTCTGGGAATTTGTCTGCGGCAAATCCGGCGCACATTACCGGCGGCAGGCGATTCCCCTGCCCGCTGCCGATACGGAAACAATGCTCGAGCAGTTCTGGCAGGGCGTGACGCCGCAGACGCGGGTGATTTTCCTCAGCCATATCAGTTCGCCAACGGCCCTGCGCCTGCCGGTCGAAGCCATCTGCCAGCGCGCCCGCGATGCTGGCATCCTGACGCTCATCGACGGCGCCCACGCCCCCGGCCAGATCGATCTCGACCTGAGCGCCATCACCGCCGATTTTTATACCGGCAACTTGCACAAATGGTTCATGGCGCCCAAGGGCGCGGCCTTCCTGCATGCCCGCCGCGCTTGTCAGCCCTGGCTAGAGCCGCTGGTCGTCAGCTGGGGACGCCTGCCCGGCAACGACGACAGCCTGGCGTCACGCCTGCAGTGGATGGGCACCGACGACCCCTCGGCGCTGCTCTCGGTGCCGGCAGCGCTCGATTTCATGGCCGGATACGACTGGCCGACGGTGCGCCAGCGCTGCCATGCGCTACTGCGCGAATCCCTGGCCGCGATCAGCGAACTGACCGGCCTGCCGCCCGCCTATCCGCTCGATGGCGCGCATTACCAGCAAATGGGCATCGCCCGCCTGCCTGCCACTTGCAATATCGAGCAAGTCAAAACCCGCCTCTACGACGAATTCCGCGTCGAAGTACCGCTGAACGACTGGCAGGGCGAAAAATTCGTCCGGGTGTCGCTGCAGGGCTACAACCAGCCCGAAGACTGCGCCGCGCTGCTCGCCGGCTTGCGGGCCTTGCTGTAGAAATTTGAAAGCGTCATTCCCGCGCAGGCGGGAATCCAGAAGCTGGAAAAACGGATAGCAGCCGGCGCAGGCACAACTGCTATTGCTCTTCAAAGCACGAAATCGCTCAGACTAAGCGCCGTAACCCCAGTCAACTGAATGGAAAATTCAGCCTGCGCGTCGGCATCGACATTGCCGTAAAGAATCCCGCCAGCGAAGCGCAGCTGCCCCGGTGCAGTGAAGGCGACGCCGGCGCCGAGCAATTGCGTGAAGGCTTCGTTGCTGGCGGTGGCGCTATTGGCGTCGATGGCCACCAGATTGATCTTGTCCTCGCCGGCAACGAAATCATTGATCTGGTCCCGCTTGGCCAAGGTCAGCCCCGAATCAGCGACGTTGCCGAATGCGAAAATGTCCTTGCCCGCGCCGCCGACAAGCACATCCTTGCCACTGCCGCCGACCAGCAGGTCGCTGCCATTGCCGCCGGACAGCACATCCGCGCCGCTGCCACCGTAAAGCTTGTCGTTGCCAGCGTTGCCATACAAGCGGTCGTTCCCTTCGTAACCCAGCAGCGTGTCGTTGCCGCCCCCGCCTGACAACTGGTCGTTGCCCGTCTGCGGCCCATTAAAGGGATTAACGATCGCCGTAACGACCTGCCCGGCGGCCGCCACCGTTGGCCAGACGCTGGCATCCGGATAAACATAGAGCGGCAGCAGCACCCGGCCGCCCTGCTCGGCGGCAAGGGCCACTTCGCCAGCGAAATTCGCGGCCAACGTATCCCAGGGATTGGCCCCGGCAACGCCGTCTTCAGTCACATACGCATAGCCGGCGCCGCTGGCGAACAACTGCCCGGTCTGGGCCAGCACCGCATCGCCGGCAATGCCGTACTCCAGCCCGGCAATCGCCGAAGCGGCAAGCCCCAGAGCATGCGCCGCCGTGACTTGCGCCGAAACATCGCCGCCATTCTCACCAACCACGGTCACGTCGCCGAGCGTCAGATAGCTGTGATCCTGCGGCAGCGTTCCCGGATTGAAGATGACCTTCAAACCCAGCGCATGGGCATAGGCGACGACGGGCTTGTAAACCGCCAGATCCGCCGTTTGCCCGGAAACCTCGTCGATGAACACCGCGCTCATCGCCGGGAAGCTCTGCTTCATCAACCCGATATCCTGCTCGATCTCCAAGGCCGAACGCGCCCCATAGCTGGAATAGACATAGCCGGCAACCTCGACGCCATGCGCCGCCAGATCGGCCACAGCATTGCCGTAGGTCGCGCCGGCAATGCCGCCATGGATCAGATCACCGGCAATACCACCGCTGATCGTATCGGCGTTTTCCGTACCAAAAATAGTCGCCATAGTCTTTCCCTGCCCATTCAATGAATGGCGCAAAGATACCCGGAAAGCCTAAAAACATGCGCGTCAATTTCAGGAAATTTACCGCGCTGAAAATCGCCCTTTTACGACCGTCGACCGCAGAAATGGCTCAGAGCAGCTTTTCCTTGAGCAAAGGCAGCACCTGCGCCAGCCAGCTGTCGATGCGCTCATCGGTAAACATCCCCTGCGTGCGCTGGTCGATGATCAGGCCGAGGAAGCGGCCGTCGATCAGGGCGGCGGATTCGTCGAAGGTGTAGCCTTCGTTCGGCCAGTCGCCGACGATCTCCGCGCCCCAGGCTTTGAACTTCATCACCAGCGGGTAGAGCGAGCTGCAGAAGCGGTCAGCGTAGCGTTCCTGCGCGCCAAGGCCGAAGAAGGCGATGCGCTTGCCGCTGAAGTCGGGGGTCTCCGGCATCTTGTCGAAAAACTCGGCCCAGTTCGGCTCAAAGCAGCCGGAGGCGCCGTGGCCGGGGATTTCGCCGATGCCGTAGCTCGGCGTGCCGAGGATCAGCGCGTCGTACTGCAGCATGTCCTCAGGCGTGATGCGATTGACGTTGATCGGCTTGTCGCAGATCTCGTCGCCGATTTTCTTTTGCATCTTCTTGGCCACCAGCCGTGTCGTGCCGGTTTCAGTGCCGAAAAACAGTCCGATCTTGTTCATGTTCGCTCCCATGCAGGTTTCAAAACGAGGTGGCACGCCGATTGCGAACCACGCTTAAAACGCCCGGCTGCCGTCGCTTTTGCGACAGCCCGGAAAAATCACCTTCAGCCCACGGAGTCCGCCATGCCCGCTACCACCCTCGACCGCCTCGGCCAAACCGTCGCCATCGGCGACACGGTGCAAGTTCTCGATATCACCCCCGATCCCGACCTCGACGAAGACGACCTCGACATGTTCATGGACATGATCGGCTCGCGCTGCGAAGTCGAACGCATCGACCCCGACGGTTCGGCCTGGGTCGCGGTATGGTGGAACGGCTGCGACGGCACGCTGCTGACGCTGACTTCGCTGACGCCGGGGCAGATGCAGAAGGTGGTGATTTGAGATTGGCCCTGAGTTGGGCCGTACGGCGGCTGGCTTTCTCTCTTCAATGAGCTCAGAAGCCGCGCGCTTTTCACCTTCCCCTTCAAGGGGGTTGAGGCGGGATTTGGCAGAGCACTGCTCTGCCCCGCCGAAACGGGCTGGCTGTGCAAAGTCAGGCCTCCGGCCGGGATGGGGATGGGTTTTGCGGGAGGCATTGTCAAATGCACGCGATA
>JAVBXO010000420.1 GCA_030824535.1 Azonexus sp.
CATGGGCTGGGCGGCGAGCAGGGTGGGCAGTTCTTTCTCCGCGCCCGGGCAGCAGACTGGCGTCTGAGCATCATTCACGGACAACGCGACCGGACCGTGACGACCGGCAGCTATGCGACGATTGCCGATGATCGCGGACATGTCGAAACTGACCGCTATTCACTGATCGACCTCAACAAGGACTGGGAACTGGCGCCCAAGCTGATGCTTTATCAGCGGTTTTATGCCGGTGAATATGGCTATGACGGGACTTTTCCCTACGACATTTCGCCGGACATTCCCTATCTGCTGAACGTCGACAAAGCCCGCGGCAGCTGGCTGGGCGCCGATCACCGCCTGGTGTCCACGATGCGCACCGGACATCGCCTGACCTTGTCCGTCGAATACCGCAACAATACCCGGCAAAACCAGCTCAATTACGACCTCGGCTACGGCTGCCAGGGCTATTCCGCCGCGCCCTGTCTCGACAATCGGCAACGCAGCGAGCAAATGACCCTGCTGGCCCAGGATGAAATCCTGCTGAATGGCGCCGATACGCTGATTCTCGGCTTGCGTTACGACAAGACCGGGGCTTTCTGGAGTCCGCGCCTGGGCTTCATACATGACGGCAATGAATTGGGCCTTTTCAAGCTGCTCTATGGCACGGCTTTCCGCCAGCCCTCGCCTTACGAAAAAGCCTATATCACACCCGGCTACACTTACGGCAATCCGGACGTTTCACCGGAGCTGATGAAATCCCTCGAACTCAGCTGGGAAAAGCAGTTTTCACCGCTCTCCCGTCTGAGCGCTACCCTCTACGCCTACCGCATCAAGCAGCTGATCACCAGCGACAGCGCCGGCATGGTCACCAATGCCACGCCAGTCAATGCCAGCGGCCTGGAGCTCGCTTATGAGGAGCGCTGGTTCAACGGCATGCGCCTGCGCAGCAGCATTACCGCCCAGCATGCCGCCGATGGCCAGGGGCACCTGGACAATTCGCCGCAGTACATGTTCAAGCTCAACCTGGCCTTCCCGACTTTCATCAATGGCCTGAGTGGCGGACTGGAAACCCAGTGGATTGACAGCCGGCAAAGCAATAGGGGGCAGCAGAAAATCGGCAGCTATGCACTGACCAATCTCAATTTCCGCTACCAGCCCAGCGGCGCGAACTGGGAAGCCGGCCTCGGGATCTATAACCTCCTCGACCGCCGCTACAACGATCCAGTTTCCCCGGACCTGCTGGCTTCAGGCGCCAGCCGTAGCACCATGCCGCAATTGGGGCGCACGCTACAGCTGCGCACCCTGATCCGCTTCTGAACGCGGCATAAGCCGCAACTCAGCTCGACGCCTGCCCCACCCGGTACTCACTCGGCCTGGCCCCGGTCCATTTCCGGAAGGCCCGGTGAAAGGCGCTCGGCTCGGCAAAGCCCAGCTCACCGGCAATTTCGCCGATGGACAGCGCGGTATCGCTGAGCAGGGCGATGGCCAGGTCGCAGCGCAGGTCGTCGAGGATCGTTCGATACGACTGCCCTTCGTCATCCAGACGGCGGCGCAAGGTGGCTTCCGAGGCGTGGAACTGGTGCGCCAAAGTCGCGAAATCCGGCCAGCTGGCGGGTGGCAATTCGCGCAAGCGGCGGCGGATGCGCGCCGAAATGCCGTCGCTATTCTTGTACTTGACCAGGAAGTTGGCCGGCGCGCTGCGCAGAAACTCCTTCATCGTCCGCTCATTTTGAATATTGGCCAGCGCCAGATATTCGGCAGGAAAACTGATGCCGGATTGCGCCTGTTCAAAATTCAGCGTCTGGGCAAACAGGATGCGCCATTCATCGCTGAAAGCCGGTTCCGGACAGCGGAAATCGGCTTGCGCCAGGGGGATACGCCGACCGATCAGCCAGCAGGCCAGGCCGTGCAGCATCAGCAGGTAGGTGCCGTAGGCAAAGGCGCGGCGCGGCGGACTGCCGGGAATCTCGTGCAGCACGATGCGGGCATTTTCGCCTTCCAGCAGCAGTTCACCGTAAAAGTCATCAAGGATCACGCGCAGGAAGCGCAAGGCCCGGCGCAGGGCGCGTTCCAGGGTGTCAGCGTGGATCAGCGCATGGCACAGCAGCGTGAAACTGCCAGCCTTCATGCGGTGGCTGTCCATGCCGAAAAATTCATCGTCGAGCGTCTGCGCGATGCGGTGCCAGAGCTGGCCGTAGTGCGTCGACGACACCCGCGCCTGCGGTGAACCAAGCAATTCGGGTGAAATTCCCGCCTGACACAGCAAGGCTTCGGCATCAAGGCCGCGTTCGCGGATGCAGATCAGGGCTTCTTCGACGAAGCTGATCGATATGGTGCCTTTTTCTATATTTTTCGTGTCCATATCCAGCGGGTGCTTGGTTCTCATCGGGGCGGCGGCTTTGGCTTCCTTTTCGTCATTCCCGCGAAAGCGGGAATCCAGGAAAATCAAGGAACTGGATCCCCGCCTGCGCGGGGATGACGAGGCGATTCTTGCCATTTCTTGGCAAATCTGCGGTCAACGCCCCAAAAGTGGCAAATTCTAGCATTCAAGTTGAGCGATTCCGGCATCAGGCTGGCCCGGCGAAGTCGCATAATTGGCGCTCTGAAAAATCCGCCGGAACCGGGTAAAACGCCCGGCTGGCCAGCCATTCAAGGAGAGACAAGATGCAGATCAAGGATAATGTTTTCGTCGTCACCGGCGGTGCTTCCGGCCTCGGCGCCGCCACAGCCAAGATGATCGTTGAAGGCGGTGGCAAGGTCGTGCTGGCCGACGTCAATCCGGAAGCCGGCGCCAAGGTCGAAGCCGAGCTGGGTAGCAACGCCCGCTTTGTGCAAACCGACGTCACCAGCGACGAAAGCGCGCGCAACGCCTTTGCCGTTGCCCAGTCCATGGGCCAGCTGCGCGGTCTGGTCAATTGTGCCGGTATCGCCCCGGCCGAGAAGGTCGTCGGCAAGGAAGGCGCGCACAAGCTGGAATCCTTCACCCGCACCATCACCATCAATCTGATCGGCAGCTTCAACATGATCCGCCTCGCCGCCGAGATCATGAGCGCCAGCGCCCCGGACGACACCGGCGAGCGTGGTGTCATCGTCAGCACCGCGTCGGTTGCCGCGTTTGACGGCCAGCTCGGCCAGGCCGGCTATGCGGCCTCCAAGGGCGGCGTCGTTGCCATGACCCTGCCGATTGCCCGCGAACTGGCCCGCGCCGGCATCCGCGTCATGACCATCGCCCCCGGCATCATGGAAACCCCGATGCTGATGGGCATGCCCGCCGAAGTCCAGGACGCCCTCGGCAAGATGGTTCCCTTCCCCTCGCGCATGGGCAAGCCGGCCGAATACGCCGCGCTGGTCGAACACATCTTCAGCAACCAGTACCTCAACGGCGAAGTCATCCGCATGGACGGCGCCATCCGCATGGCGGCGAAGTAAGGCCAAGCGTCATTCCCGCGAAAGCGGGAATCCAGGGGTTTCAAGGCCGCACTGGATTCCCGCCTGCGCGGGAATGACGAAATGCGGATGTCCGCCGACATCAGAATGACGAGATAGCTTCCGCCTCAAGACAACTTGCTAACAACTAACTACCAGCGACTAACAACTACCATGACCCAAGATCCTATCGTTATCGTTTCCGCCGCCCGTACTGCCATGGGCGCCTTCCAGGGTGGCTTTGCCAGCCTGACCGCCGCCAATCTCGGCGCCGTCGCGATCAAGACCGCTGTTGAGCGCGCCGGCATTGACGCCAATCTGATTGAAGAAGTGCTGATGGGCTGCGTGCTGCAAGCCGGCCAGGGCCAGGCCCCGGCGCGTCAGGCAGCCTTGCAGGCCGGGCTGCCGCTGTCGGCCGGCTGCGCCACCATTCACAAGGTGTGTGGTTCGGCGATGAAAGCCACCATGCTCGGCCACGACGGCATCCTCGCCGGCTCCTACGGCGCGGCCGTGGTTGGCGGCATGGAGTCGATGACCAATGCCCCCTACCTGCTGCCCAAGGCCCGTGGCGGTTATCGCCTCGGCCATGGCCAGATGTTCGACCACATGTTCATGGACGGTCTGGAAGATGCCTACTCCAAGGAAACCCGTGGCCGCCTGATGGGCACCTTCGCCGAAGAATGCGCGACCGAATACGGCTTCACCCGCGAAGCCCAGGACGAATTCGCCATCTGCTCGACCACCCGCGCCATCGAAGCCAGCAACAACGGCAGCTTTGCCTGGGAAATCGCCCCGACCACCGTCGCCGGCCGCAAGGGTGATGTCGTCATCGACAAGGACGAAGGGCCGTTTGCGGTCAACGTCGAAAAAGTCCCGACCTTGAAGCCGGCGTTCAAGAAGGATGGCACGGTGACCCCGGCCAACTCGTCGTCGATTTCTGACGGCGCCGCCGCGATGGTGCTGATGCGCGCCTCGCAAGCCGCCGTGCTCGGCCTGCAGCCGATTGCCAAAATCGTCGGCCACACCACCCACGCCGGCGTCCCGGCCAAGTTCCCCTCGGCGCCGGTCGGCGCGATGCAGAAATTGTTCGCCAAAACCGGGTGGACCGCAGAATCCGTTGATCTGTACGAAATCAACGAAGCCTTCGCCGTCGTCACCATGGCTTCCCTGCACGACCTCCAGCTCGACCCGGCCAAGGTCAACATCCACGGCGGCGCCTGCGCGCTGGGCCACCCGATTGGCGCCTCCGGCGCCCGCATCGTCGTTACCCTGTTGGGCGCCCTGAAAAAATACGGCCTCAAGCGCGGCGTGGCTTCGCTGTGTATTGGTGGCGGTGAAGCGACGGCTTTGGCCGTGGAAATGCTTTAAGGCAGGATCGAGGATTTGGGATCGAGGATCGAGGGGATTCTTGGGGTTCCCGCTGAGGCGGGAACCGGGAAATTCGACCACTGGATTCCCGCCTGCGCGGGAATGACGCCCTTTTCCTCACCTCCGCGCCGCCAGGCGCGCAAACTCAAACTAACAGCTCGATCCTAAGCACTGGATCCTAAAAGGAGACTCTCGTGATTCTCACGCAAGAACAAGAAATGATCCGCGACTCGATGCGCAGTTTTGCGCAGGAGCGCCTCGCGCCCTTTGCTGCTGAATGGGACAAGAACCACACTTTTCCGGCGCAGGCGCTGAAGGAACTCGGCGAGCTTGGCGCCATGGGCATGGTCGTGCCCGAGGAATGGGACGGCGCCGGCATGGATTACATGTCGCTGGTGCTGACGCTGGAAGAAATCGCCGCCGGCGATGGCGCGACCTCGACCATTGTGTCGGTGCAGAACTCGCTGGCCTGCGGCATCACCATGAAGTACGGCACCGATGCGCAAAAGGAAGAATGGCTGAAGCCGCTGGCACGGGGCGAGAAATGGGGCTGTTTCTGCCTGACCGAACCGCACACCGGCTCGGATGCCGCCGCAATCACCACCCGCGCTGACAAGGATGGCGACTTCTTCGTGTTGAACGGCGTCAAGCAGTTCATCACCACCGGCAAGCATGCGCACATGGCGATTGTCTTTGCCGTGACTGACAAGGCCGCCGGCAAGAAGGGCATCTCCTGCTTCCTGATCCCGACCGCTACGCCGGGCTTCATCGTCGGCCGCACCGAAGACAAGATGGGCCAGCACGCTTCCGACACCGTGCAGATCATCCTCGAAAACTGCCGCGTGCCGGCCTCGGCCCTGCTCGGCAAGGAAGGCGAAGGCTACCGGATTGCCCTCTCCAACCTCGAAGCCGGCCGCATCGGCATCGCCGCCCAGAGCATCGGCATGGCCCGCGCCGC
>JAVBXO010000059.1 GCA_030824535.1 Azonexus sp.
GACGTAGTCGGGGCCGACGGCGCAACCGCCGAGCAAAATGCTGATTACTGCGGTCAACGCGGAAAAATGGCGGAAATTCGACGGGCTCATGGGGTTTCGTTTACGAGCGAAGCAGGGGGACTGCGCCGGGCGACAAAGCGCTGGCGCAGGCGGTCAAGATAAAGATAGATGACGGGCGTGGTGTACAGCGTCAGCAACTGGCTGACGATCAGCCCACCGACGATGGCGATGCCCAGCGGCTGGCGTAGCTCGGCGCCGTCGCCGCTGCCCAGCGCCAGCGGAATCGCGCCGAACAGCGCGGCCAGCGTGGTCATCATGATCGGGCGGAAGCGTAGCTGGCAGGCCTGGTAAATCGCTGCGCGCGGCGTCAGGCCTTCTTCGCGTTCGGCCTGCAAGGCGAAATCGACCATCATGATGGCGTTTTTCTTGACGATGCCGATCAGCAGGATCACGCCGATCAGCGCGATGACCGAGAACTCGGTCTTGAAGGCGAGCAGCGCCAGCAGCGCGCCGATGCCGGCCGAAGGCAGCGTGGACAGGATGGTCAGCGGATGCAGCAGGCTTTCGTAAAGAATGCCGAGCACCAGATAGACGGTGATGATCGCCGCCAGGATCAGCAGCGGCTGGCTGGACATCGACGCCTGGAAGGCCTTGGCCGAACCTTCGAAGGAGCCGTAGATGGTCGATGGCACGCCGAGTTGCTGCATGCTGTCGTTGATTGCCTGCGTCGCATCGCCGAGCGAGACGCCAACCGGCAGCGCGAAGCTGATGGTAGCGGCGGCGAACTGGCTCTGGTGGGCAATCGCCAGCGGCGCCAACGTCTGCTCCCAGCGGGCGATGGTCGACAGCGGGACCTGCTTGCCGTCGGCAGCGATCAGGAAAATGTCGGCCAATGATTCCGGGTTCTGCCAGTAGCGCGGTGCGGCTTCCATGACCACCCGGTACTGGTTGAGCGGGTTGTAGATGGTCGAGATCAGGCGCTGGCCGAAGTAATCGTTGAGCGTGGTGTCGATGCTGCGCTGGGTCAGGCCGAGGCGGGCGGCGAGTTCGCGGTCGACGGTCAAGGTCGTCTGCAAACCCTTGTCCTGGCGGTCGGTATTGACGTCGGTCAGCGCCGGCAAATCGGACAGCGCCTTGCGGATACGCGGCTCCCAGATGCGCAGCTCGTCGAGATCGTCGGAAAGCAGGGTGTACTGGTATTGCGAATTGCTCTGCCGGCCGCCGATGCGTATTTCCTGCACCGACTGCAGGAAGAGATTGGCGCCGGGGACTTGCGATAGCGGTGGGCGCAGGCGCTGGACGACCTGGTCAGCGGACAGCTTGCGTTCGGTGAGTGGCTTCAGGGTGATGAACAGTTGCGCCGAATTGCGCCGGCCGCCACCGGTGAAGCCGGCGACGCTGGCTACCGCCGGGTCCTTGCGCACGATGTCGATGAAGTCGCCCAGCTTTTCCTGCATGGACTGGAAGGAACTGCTCTGGTCGGCCTGCACGAAGCCGATCAGGCGGCCGGTGTCCTGTTGCGGGAAGAAGCCCTTGGGGACGATGTTGTACAGATAGACGTTGAGCGCCACGGCGCCGGCCAGTACCAGCAGCATGGTCTTGCCGTGGTCGAGCGCCCAGCCCAGGCTGCGGCGGTAGCCGTCCTGCAGGCTGCCGATGGCGCGGGTGATCCAGGCCGAGATGCGGCCTTCGCGGTAGTCGTCGCGCGAACGCAGCAGGCGCGAGCACATCATCGGCGTCGTCGCCAGCGACACCAGCAGCGATACCAGCACGGCGGCAGCCAGGGTTACGGCGAATTCGCGGAACAAGCGGCCGACGATGCCGCCCATGAACAGGATGGGGATGAAGGCGGCGATCAGCGAGAGGGTCATCGAAACGACCGTGAAGCTGACTTCGCGTACGCCCTTGAGCGCCGCCTGCAGGGGCGTCAGGCCTTTTTCGATATGGCGGGTGATGTTTTCCAGCACCACCACGGCGTCGTCGACGACGAAGCCGGTGGCGACGGTCAGCGCCATCAAGGACAGGTTATTGAGGCTGAAGCCGGCGAGGTACATCACCGACAGCGTGCCGATCAAGGACACCGGCACGGCGACGGCCGGCACCAGCGCGGCGCGGCGGTCGCGCAGGAAGAGCATGACGACCATGATCACCAGCCCGACGGACATGCTCAGGCTGAGTCCGACATCGCGCAGCGAGGCGCGAATGGTCGTGCTGCGGTCCTGCATGATGTCGAGTTGGATGTTGCTGTCGATGGCTGCCTGCAACTGTGGCAGCGCGGCGCGCACGGCGTCGACGGTGGCGATGATGTTGGCGCCGGGGCGGCGATTGACCATCAGCAGCACCGAGGGTTGGCCGTTGGTCAGCCCGGCATTGCGGATGTCCTGCGCACCATCGACGACTTCGGCAACATCGCCCAAGCGGATCGCTGCGCCGTTTTTCCAGGAAATGATCGTTGGCAGGTAGTCGACCGCACGCTTGGCCTGATCGTTGGCGCCGATCTGCCAGCTGCGCTCGCCGGCTTCGACCAGGCCCTTGGGGCGGTTGGCATTGGTGTTGGCCACCGCCGTGCGCACGGCTTCCGGGCTGATGCCGGCCCGCGCCAGGGCTTGTGGGTTGAGTTCGATGCGTACCGCCGGCAGCGAGCTGCCACCGACATTGACCTGGCCGACGCCATCAATCTGCGACAGTTTCTGGCCGAGCACGCTGACCGCCGCGTCATAGACCTGGGCACGCGACAGCACTTTCGAGGTCAGCGACAGCACCAGCACCGGCGAGTCGTTGGGATTGACCTTGCGCAGCGAGGGATTGCCGGTCATGCCGCTGGGCAGCTGGCCGCGCGAGGCATTGATCGCTGCCTGCACGTCCTTGGCAGCATCGTCGATGCCGCGGCTGAGGTCGAACTGCAGGGTCACGTCGACCGCGCCGAGCGAACTGTTGGAAGTGATTTCATTGACCCCGGCAATCGAACCGAGCGCCCGTTCGAGCGGCATGGCCACCGTCGCCGCCATGGTTTCCGGGCTGGCGCCAGGCAGCGCGGCACGCACCGAGATGGTCGGAAATTCGACCTGCGGCAGCAGCGCCGCCGGCAACTGGAAGAAGGCGGCGACGCCGAGCAGCGCGATGCCCAGCGTCAGCAGCGTCGTTGCCACCGGGCGGGCGATGAATTTGGCAGTCAGGCTCATGCGCTGCTCCGTTGCAGGCGCCAGGCAGCGAAGCGGCGGCCGAGGCGGTCGAAGGCGAGGTAGATCACCGGCGTGGTGAACAAGGTCAGCACCTGCGAAACGATCAGCCCGCCGACCATGGTCACCCCCAGCGGCTGGCGCATTTCCGAGCCGACGCCGGTGCCCAGCATCATCGGCAAGGCGCCGAGCAGCGCCGCCAGCGTCGTCATCAGGATCGGCCGGAAACGCAGCAGGCAGGCTTCGAAAATCGCCTGCTCGGGCGTCATGCCCTGCTCGCGTTCAGCTTCGAGGGCGAAGTCGATCATCATGATGGCGTTTTTCTTGACGATGCCGATCAGCAAAATGATGCCGATGATGCCGATGATGCCCAGGTCGCTGCGGTAGAGGATCAGCGCCAGCAATGCGCCGACGCCAGCCGAGGGCAGGGTCGACAGGATGGTGATGGGGTGGATGTAGCTCTCGTAGAGCACGCCGAGCACGATGTACATGGTGACGATGGCGGCGACGATCAGCCACAGCGTGCTCGACAACGAGGCCTGGAAAGCCTGCGCCGCGCCCTGGAAGCGCAGGCTGAGGCTGGCCGGCAGGGCAATTTCTGCCTGGACCGCGCGGATTGCCGCGACCGCCTCACCCAGCGAACCGCCGGGGGCGAGGTTGAACGAGACCGTGGCCGCCGGGAACTGGCCGATGTGGTTGATCGCCAGCAAGGCCGGGCGTTCGCTGATGCGCGCCACGGAGGAGAGCGGCACTTGCGCGCCATTGGCACCGACCAGGTAGAGATTGTTCAGCGCTTCCAGCCCGCGCGAGAATTCCGGCTTGACCTCAAGTACCACGCGGTAGAGGTTGGACTGGGTAAAAATGGTCGAAATCAGGCGTTGACCGAAGGCGTCGTACAGCGCGTTGTCGATGGCGGCGGTGCTGATGCCGAGACGGCCGGCATTGTCGCGGTCGATCTCGACATAGGCCTGACGCCCCTCGTCCTGCCAGTCGCTGGCGACATCCAGCAGTTCCGGTCGCTTTTGCAGGGCCGTGACCAGGCGGTGCAGCCAGGCGCCCAGCTCGGCCGGTTCGGTGCCTTCGAGGCTGAACTGGTACTGCGTGCGGCTGATCCGGCTTTCGATGGTCAGGTCCTGTACCGGCTGCAAGTAGGTGCTGATGCCGCCGAGTTCGCCGAGGCGCGGCTGCAGGCGGCGGATTACTGCCGAGGCATTGGTGTCGCGCTCGGCCCAGGGTTTGAGCTTGATCAGCAGGCGGCCGCTGTTGAGCGTGGGATTGACGCCATCGACGCCGATGATCGACGACACCGAATCGACCGCCGGATCTTCCAGCAGGGCATCGACGACATCCTGCTGGCGCGCCGCCATCGCCGGGAAGGAAACGCTTTGCGTTGCTTCGGTGATGCCCTGGATCAGACCCGTGTCCTGCACCGGGAAAAAGCCTTTGGGAATCACGATGTAGAGCAGCGCGGTCAGCGCCAGCGTGCCGACGGCGACGGCCAGCGTCAGCGTCTGGTGTTGCAGCACCCAGCGCAGGGCGACGGCGTAACGGGCGATGGTCTGGTCGATGACATTGCCCGTGACGCGGAAGAAGCGGCCGTGCTGTTCTTCCGGCACATGATGGAGCAGGCGGGCGCACATCATCGGCGTCAGCGTCAGCGAGACGACGGCGGAAATCAGGATGGCCACGGCCAGCGTGATGGCGAATTCGCGGAACAGCCGACCGACGACATCGCCCATGAACAGCAGCGGAATGAGCACGGCGATCAGCGAGAAGGTCAGCGAGATGATGGTGAAGCCGATCTGCTGCGAGCCTTTCAGCGCTGCGGCCATCGGCGTTTCGCCTTCTTCGACGTAGCGGGCGATGTTTTCGATCATCACGATGGCGTCGTCGACGACGAAGCCGGTGGCGATGGTCAGCGCCATCAGCGTCAGGTTGTTCAGCGAGAAGCCGGCGAGGTACATCACGCCGAAAGTGCCGACCAGCGACAGCGGCACGGCGACGCCGGGGATGATCGTCGCCGGGATGTTGCGCAGGAAGACGAAGATCACCGCGACGACCAGCACGACGGCCAGCAGCAATTCCGTCTGCACGTCGTGCACCGAAGCGCGGATGGTCGTCGTGCGGTCGGTCAAGAGGCGCAGTTCGATGGTCGGCGGCAAGGACGCCTGCAGTTGCGGCAGCAGTTGCTTGATGCGGTCGACGGTCTCGATGACGTTGGCGCCGGGCTGGCGCTGGATGTTGAGGATGATCGCCGGCTGGCGGTCGGCCCAGGCGGCGAGGCGTTTGTTCTCGGCGCCTTCGACGAGTTCGGCGACATCGCCAAGGCGCACTGGCGCGCCGTTCTTCCAGGCGATGATCAGCTCGCGGTATTCGGCGGCTGACTTCAGCTGGCTGTTCGAATCGATGGTCGAGGCGCGTTGCGGACCGTCGAAACTGCCCTTGGCCATGTTGATGTTGGCGTCGGCGGCGGCCAGCGGCCGGCAGTGCGCATCCAGGCCAATCCGCAGGCGCTCGCCGCGCAGGGCATCAATCTCGAAGACC
>JAVBXO010000248.1 GCA_030824535.1 Azonexus sp.
CACTGATCGGTATTGCCGAACGTTCGGTCGAAAGAAACATTCAGAAACTGCAGAATGAAGGCCGTCTGCGCCGGATTGGTCCGGCCAAGGGCGGCCATTGGGAAGTTTTGGAGTGACCGGGCTTCCCGAGCAGGCTGCTTTTGAGCGCCTTGCCCCGCCGCTGCAACGCTGGCTTTGGGAGCAAGGCTGGTCGGGATTGCGTGCTGCACAGGCCGAGGCATTGGCGCCGATTCTCGACGGTCGGCAGGATGTGCTCATTGCCGCCGCGACAGCCTCGGGCAAGACGGAAGCTGCTTTCCTGCCCCTGCTTACTCGGCTCTGGCAGGGTGGCGGGCAAGGCGTAGTGCTTTATGTCGCGCCGATGAAGGCGCTGATCAACGACCAGTGCGAACGCCTGAGCATGATTTGCGAGCGGCTGGAGATCCCCGTTTACCCGTGGCATGGCGACATCGGGGAAGCACCCCGCAGAGGTTTTGTCGCCGCGCCACGTGGCGTGGTGTTGATCACGCCAGAATCGCTGGAGTCGCTGCTTTTTCGCAAGGGCGCCGAGCTACGAAATTTGTTCGGAAAGTTGGAGGCTGTTGTGGTCGATGAGCTGCACGCCTTCATCGGTAACGAGCGCGGGCGGCAACTGCAATCCTTGCTGCATCGCCTGGAAGCAGCACTGGCGCGCCGCGTGCAGCGCGTAGGTTTGTCTGCCACGCTCGGTGACATGGGGTTGGCAGCCAATTTTTTGCGGCTGGGTGAAGGGGGCGACATTCGCCTGGTTGTTAGTGCAGCCCAGCCAGAAACCTTGCAACTGGCATTAAAAGCGGTAATGCAACCAGCGAACGACAGCGATCATGGTGAGGCGGCCCACGTCAGTATCGCGGCGGCCCTGTTCAAGCGCCTGCGCACGGCCAATTACCTGATCTTCCCGAACAGCACGGGGATGGTCGAGTTTTACGCCGATGCACTGCGCCGCCACTGCGAAGCGGCGCGCTTGCCGGTGACTTTCTTCCCACATCACGGCCGCCTGAATAAGTCAGAGCGCGAAAGCACCGAGTTTGAGCTTAAACGCGGTCATTTGCCGGTCAGTGTGATTTGTACCAGCACGCTGGAAATGGGAATCGACATTGGCAGTATTCGCGGCATTGTGCAGATTGGTGCTGCGGAAACAGTCGCTGGTCTCTGTCAGCGCATTGGGCGAGCCGGGCGGCGGGAAGGCGAAACGGCGGAACTCTGGCAATACTGCGTAACCGAAGAGCCTGCTGCCGATGCGGATTGTGTGGATGGACTGCATGTGGACTTGGTGCAATCCATCGCGGTGATACGGCTATTTCTGGCCAAGTGGTATGAGCCCCCTGCAGCCAACGCGCTGCATTACTCGACGCTGGTGCAACAGATTTTGAGCTTGATAGGAGAGCGCTGCGGCGTAACGGCGGCAGAGGCTTACCGGTTGCTATGCCTGAGTGGCCCGTTTCGCGGTGTTGGCGAGGCCGATTTTATCGAACTCTTGCGCGGTCTGGCTGCAAACGGACTGCTCATGCAGGATGCCAACCGCGTGTTGCTGCATGGTGCTATGGGTGAAAAGCGAGTGAATCACTTCACTTTTTTTGCGGCATTTCAGGACACGCGAGAATATCGTCTCCGCCACGCGGGCAAAGAGTTGGGCACTTTGCCGCTGAAGCGCATCCACGGCATCGGCGATGCATTGATTTTCGCCGGGCGGCGTTGGCAAATCTCTGAGATAGACCATGACAAGTTGCGCGTCGAACTGATCATCGCAAGCGCCGGCAAACTACCGAAAACGGGCGGCTCCGGGATGCCGGTTCATGATCGGGTACGAGAAGAAATGCGTGCCCTGCTAACTGAAACTGACATCCCGGAATGGCTGGACGCCAAAGCTTGCGAAGTACTCGCCGAGGCGCGCCGCCACTATGCCGCATTACGTCTGGGCGAAACGGATTTGATCATGGAAGGGCGCACGGCGTATCTGTTTGCCTGGCGCGGCGATGCGACACAGGATGCGCTGGTTTGGCTGTTGCGGGCACAGAGGCTCACGGCTGAAAACATCGGTATCTGCGTAAAAATACGTGGCACGACGGCAATCAGGGTCGGCGATGTCTTGGCTGAAATTTCGGCTGCACCACTGCCTGCGCTGACGGATGTTCTCGAGCGGCAAGAAATAGGTACGCCTGAAAAGTGGGACTGGGCGCTGCCCGACCGCTTGTTCTTCGATAGCTTTGCGTCAAGACGACTAAACCTCGCTGCTGCTCGTGACTTTGCCGTACGCACAACTGTCCTGTGACGGATTGCATAAGGGCCATGATCGATTATTTCTACCTGATATCAATCTACTAGTGCTCGCCGCTTTCGCTGGCGAGCTTTTTCCGCATGCGGTAGGTGCCCCAGGCCACCAAACCCGCGATGATCGGAATCGAGATAGCTGTGATCACGTCGGTGTTGAGGTGGTGCAGCTCCTTGGTGCCCTTGGCCAGGTATTGCACCAGTTGCGACCCGTAATAGGTCAGCACCACCACCGACAGCCCCTCGACCGCTTCCTGCAGATGCAGTTGCAGCTTGGCCCGGCGGTTCATTTGCCCGAGCAGTTCCTGGTTCTGGCGTTCCAGTTCGATATCGACGCGCGTGCGCAGCAGCTGGCTATTGCGGGCGACGCGGGCCGAGAGTTCTTCCTGGCGGCGGGCGATGGCTTCGCAGGTATTCATGCCGGGCAAGAGGCGGCGTTGCATGAATTCGAAAAAGGTCGGCAGGCCGGAAATGCGTGTCTCGCGCAATTCGCCGATGCGCTGCATGACCAAGCCGTGATAGGCGCGCGCGGCGCCAAAACGGAAGGTCGTGCGGGCGATTGAATGTTCGACTTCAGCGGCCAGCTTCGACAGCGTGGACAGGATGTCGCGCTCGTCTTGCGGTGCGCGTGCCTGGCCGATGCGGTCCATTAATTCGGCGAGCTTGGCTTCACCGTCGTACAGCCAGCGGCCGACTTCCTTGGCCACCGGCAGGCCGAGCAAGGCCATCATCCGGTAGGTTTCGATCTCGAACAGGCGCTGCACGGTGCGGCCGCTCTGGCGCTGGGTCATGCTTTCGTTGAGCACGAGAAAGCGCGAAAAGCCGTTGTCGATCTTGAAATCGGTGAAGATCCAGGCGGCGTTGTCGGCCACGCGCCCCGCGACCATCGTCCGGCCATTCGGCGTCAAACCGGCGAGCACCGATTCCGGGCTGATTTCGGCTGTTGACCGCAATTCCACCTGGGTGGCGACGATCAGCTTGCCGGGAATGCCCTTGAGCCAGTCGGGATGCACGGCATCGAAAGCGGTGGTGTCGGCGTTGATTTCTTCGCCCGGCGTCAGTGCACGGAAAAAGGTGTAGCAGGAGAATTCAGTGTGCAACTCCCAGCGCATGCGGAAGGCGCCGGTGTCGATCATCAGGTGTGCGTCCGAACTCTCGATGGCGGTGCACACATGCGCCTGGCAGAGCTTGGCGAGATTGTCGCGGGCGGCCGGCGCCTTGGTCGCACTGTGCTTGAAGACCAGGTGCGAAACCAGCATCGCGCCGGCCAGCGGCACCGGCGGGCGGGCGTGGAATTCGTTGTTCAGGCGCTGACGGAGCGGGTGCTCGGTCAGTTCGGCAAGCGTCAGGCGTGGATTCATGATGGCGGGCGCTGGGTCTGTTGCGGTGCAGCAGATTGTAGCCCAGCGGGCGATTTTGGCGTTGCTGCAAAAGAAAACAGCCGCCCGGAGGCGGCTGCTGCGGTCGACCGTGAAAAAACGGCTTATTTGACGATCTGGTTCAGCTCGCCCTTGGCGTAGCGTTCGGCCATCTTGTCCAGCGCGATGACCTTGATCTTGCTCGCCTGACCGGCGGCGCCGAAAGCTTCGAAGCGGGCCAGGCAGATCTTCTTGGCGGCTTCGCGTGCGGGCTTCAGGTAGTCGCGCGGGTCAAACTTGTCCGGATGCTCGGCCATATAGCGACGGATGGCACCGGTCATGGCCAGGCGGATGTCGGTGTCGATATTGATCTTGCGCACGCCGTGGGCGATGCCCTTGACGATTTCTTCAACCGGCACGCCGTAGGTTTCCTTCATGTCGCCGCCGAATTCGCGGATTTCAGCCAGCAGTTCCTGCGGCACGGAAGAAGAACCGTGCATGACGAGGTGCGTATTCGGGATGCGGGCGTGGATTTCGGCGATGCGCTCGATGGCCAGGATGTCGCCCGTCGGCTTCTTGGTGAACTTGTAAGCGCCGTGGCTGGTGCCGATGGCGATGGCCAGCGCGTCGCAGTTGGTCTGCTTGACGAAGTCGGCAGCCTGCTCGACGTCGGTCAGCAGGTCTTCGCGGGTCATGTGGCCTTCGGCGCCGTGGCCGTCTTCCTTGTCGGCCTTCATGGTTTCCAGCGAACCGAGCACGCCGAGTTCGCCTTCAACGGAGACGCCGATAGAGTGCGAGAACTCGACGACCTTGCGGGTCACTTCGACGTTGTAGTCGTAGCTGGCGACGCTCTTGCCGTCGGCCATCAGCGAACCGTCCATCATCACCGAGGTGAAACCGGAGCGGATTGCGGCCATGCAGATCGCCGGGCTCTGGCCGTGGTCCTGGTGCATGACGACGGGGATGTGCGGATAGGCTTCGAGCGCAGCGAGGATCTGGTGGCGCAGGAAGGGTTCGCCGGCATATTTGCGGGCGCCGGCCGAGGCTTGCATGATCACCGGCGCGTCGAGCTGGTTGGCCGCTTCCATGATGGCCCAGACCTGCTCCATGTTGTTGACGTTAAAGGCGGGCAGACCGTAGCCGTTTTCGGCGGCGTGGTCGAGCAGCTGGCGCATGGATACGAGCGGCATGGTGAGGCTCCTGATAAATGATTCGGAAAAATTACAATTCTATAGGATCGAGGATCGAGGATCGAGGATCGAGGATCGAGGATCGAGGATCGAGGATCGAGGATCGAGGATCGGGGATCGGGGGCTGCCCACTCGATCCTCGATCCTGAATCCTAGGCAACTAGAGAATGCTCGCCGACCTTGACGATCTTCAACGTATTGGTGCCGCCGGTGGTGCCGATGGGTTCGCCGATGGTCAGCACGATCAGGTCGCCCTTGGTGACGACGCCGCGGTCGATCAGCAATTGTTCGGCTTCGGCCAGCAGGCGGTCGCGGTCGGTGTGCTGCTGGTTCATCAACAGCGGGTAAACCTCGCGGTAAAGGGCCATGCGCGCGACCGATCCGGCATCCGGGGTCAGCGCGTAGATCGGTACGCCGCAGTTCAGGCGGCTCATCCACAGCGCCGTCGAGCCGGACTGCGTCAGCGCGGCGATGGCCTTGACCTTGAGGTGGTGCGCCGTCCAGATCGCGGCCATGGCAATCGACTGGTCGATACGGGTGAAGACGCGGTCGAGGAATTCGCGGTCGAGGGTGACTTCGTACGAACGCTCGGCTTCGACGCAGATGCGCGCCATCGATTCGACGGTTTCGACCGGGTACTTGCCGCTGGCAGTTTCCGCGGAGAGCATCACCGCATCGGTGCCGTCGAGCACGGCGTTGGCGACGTCGGAGACTTCGGCGCGGGTCGGCACCGGCGAGACGATCATCGATTCCATCATCTGCGTCGCGGTGATCGTCAGCTTGTTGCGGTCGCGCGCCATGCGGATCATTTTTTTCTGCAGCGCCGGC
>JAVBXO010000147.1 GCA_030824535.1 Azonexus sp.
CTGCACGTCCCAGGTTGAACGCAGGATGATGCCGTGGCCGTCGATGGCCCATTGGCGGACGATTTCGCCGTTGTTCGCCGACAGCGGGCCGCTGACCTTGATGGCGACGAGGCCGTCCGGGCCGTCCAGTTCCCAGCGGCCGAAATCCTGGTCGCGTTCGCGGATGGCGATGCAGCGGTGGTTCTTCAGGTCGGCCAGGCTTTGCGGCCTGCCGTATTGCGCCAGATAGGCCGGTGCGGCGCACAGCACGCGACGGTTGCGGGCGATGCGGCGCTTGATGACATTGCCTTCGCGTACCGCGCCAAGGCGAATATCGAGCTGAAAACCCTCCTCGACGAGGTCCACCGGGCGATCCAGGAGTTCGACCTGGATTTCCAGTTGCGGATATTCCCGCGCCAATGCTGAAAGCGCCGGTGCCAGGCGGCTGCGGCCAAAACCGGTGCTGCTGCAGATGCGCAGCAGACCGCCGGGCGCCGCTTTTTCCTGCGAAATCGCCTCGCCCATGGCGTCGACATCCTCAAGAATGCGCTGCGCCCACTGCTGCACGATTTCACCCTGCGCCGTCAGCGACACGCTGCGCGTCGTCCGGTGCAGCAGTTGTTCACCGACCGCCTCCTCGAGCAAGGCAATGCGTTTACTGACCGCCGCCTTTGACAGTCCCAACTCGCGCGAAGTCGCGGCAAAACTGCGATTGCGCACCACCACGCAGAACAGGCGGAGGTCTTCGAGCTGAGGTTTGATGTTCACGATTCGTGTCCACTGGATTCACAGAAATGCAGATTGTAAATATTTTGTCTGCCATTAAGCTATCTCTCAAGCCCCGCCGCACCCACTCCTCCCCCTTCAAGGGGGAGGCTGGGAGGGGGATGGGTGCAGCGCCAGCGAGCGCTACCGAAACCCATCCCCACCCTGGCCTCCAGGGCTGGCTTTGCACAGCCAGCCCGTTCGGACGGCGCAGAGCGATGCTCTGCGAAACCCCGTCCTCACCCCCTTGAAGGGGAGGGAACATCCCGGCAATAGCAGACGACATCACGAACCCCAAAAAGGAGCCCCCATGTCCCACAAAATCGCAGTCATCGCCGGCGACGGCATTGGTCAGGAAGTCATGCCCGAGGGCCTGCGCGTGCTCGACGCCGCGATGCGCCGCTTTGGCCTCACGCTCGAATTCACCACCTTTGAATGGGCGAATTGCGACTATTACCTGCAGCACGGCCAGATGATGCCCGACGACTGGTTCGAGCAGTTGAAGGGCTTCGACGCCATCTATTTCGGCGCCGTCGGCTGGCCGGCGAGCGTGCCTGATCACATTTCGCTGTGGGGCTCGCTGCTCAAGTTCCGCCGCGAATTCGACCAGTACGCCAACGTCCGCCCGGTGCGCCTGATGCCCGGCATCCCCTGCCCGCTGGCCAACAAGCAGATCGGCGACATCGATTTCTACGTCATCCGCGAGAACACCGAAGGCGAGTATTCCTCGATTGGCGGGCGCATTTTTGAGGGTACCGAACGCGAAACGGTGATCCAGGAATCGATTTTCACCCGCCACGGCACCGACCGCATCCTCAAGTTCGCCTTCGAGCTCGCCCAGTCGCGCCCGAAAAAGCACCTGAGCTCGGCGACCAAGTCGAACGGCATCGCCATCAGCATGCCCTACTGGGACGAGCGCCTCGCAGCCATGGCCAGCCACTACCCGGAAGTGCGCTGGGACAAGCACCACATCGACATCCTCGCCGCCCGCTTCGTGCTCAGCCCCGAGCGCTTCGACGTCGTCGTCGCCTCCAACCTCTTCGGCGACATCCTCTCCGACCTCGGTCCGGCCTGCACCGGCACCATCGGCATCGCCCCCTCGGCCAACCTCAACCCGGATCGCAACTTCCCCTCGCTGTTCGAGCCGGTGCACGGCTCGGCGCCCGACATTTACGGCCAGGGCATCGCCAACCCCATCGCCATGATCTGGTCCGGCGCGATGATGCTCGACTTCCTCGGCAACGGCGACGCCAACTACCGCGCCGCCCACGACGCGATCATGCGCGCCATCGAAAATGTGCTGACCCACGGCCCGCGCACGCCGGACATGGGCGGCAGCGCCAAAACCACCGACCTCGGCCGCGCCATCGCCGAAGCGCTGGCGCAGCAGAGCGTCCAGGAAATGGCCTGAGCCGATGCCGCTTCACTCCAAACCGTCATTCCCGCGCAGGCGGGAATCCAGAGAATTGAAACCCATGGATCCCCGCCTGCGCGGGGATGACAAAGCTTAGGCAGCCCGATGAGCGAATTCCTGCACCACCTCGCGCTCGGCACGCCGCTGTTCGCGCTGATCCTGCTCGGCTACCTGCTGATGCGCTACGCCGGCTGGACGCAGGCGATGGCGCAGCACCTGACGACCTTCGTCTTCAGCGTCGGCCTGCCGGCCATGCTTTTCCGCATGATGACCGAGCTGTCGCACCTGCCGCCCGTCGACAGCCGGCTGCTCATCGCCTTCTTCGGCGGCTGCCTGATCGTCTTCGTCATCGGCCGCCTCGTTGCCTGGAAAGCCTTCGGCCTCGACGGCACCGGCCAGTCGGTGTTCGGCATCGGCTGCATCTTCTCCAACAACATCATGCTCGGCCTGCCGCTGGCCAAGGCCACGCTCGGCGACGCCGCCATCCCCGCCGTCGCCCTCGTCCTGGTGTTCAACGCACTGATTCTATGGAGCCTGGTCAGCGTCAGCATCGAATGGCACCGCCACGGCAGCCTCTCGCTACGCGGCTTCCGCAACACCCTCAAAAGCGTGCTGCGCAACCCCGTCATCCTCGCCATCCTGGCCGGCAGCAGCTTCGGCCTCAGCGGCGGCAACCTGCCGGAAAGCCTCGACACCCCGCTCAAAATGCTCGGCCAGACCGGCATGCCGCTGGCCCTCGTCGCCCTCGGCATGAGCCTCGCCGACTATCAACTGCGCGACGCCTGGAAAACCAGCCTGGCCATCAGCGCCCTCAAACTCATCCTGCTGCCGCTGGTCATCTGGGGCCTGTGCCTGCTCATCGGCCTCCCCAAACTCGAAACCCGCGTCATGGTCCTCCTCGGCTCCATCGGCCTCGGGGCGAATGTGTTCTTGATGTCGCGACAGTTCAAAGCCGTGGAAGGCGGGATCGCCGGGGCGTTGATATTAACGACGGCTTGCTCGGCGGTGACTACGCCGTTTTTTGTGGCGGTGGTGGGGTAGATTGATACTGGAAATCCCATGGAACCACATAAAACGCATTACATATAGTTCGAATGAGCGACCCAAACGATAGTCTTTCATCACGTATAGGCCATCTCGTTATACATAACCCATATAGCATTGAGCCAATGGGAGAGCGCAAGCTCTAAGTGGCATATTTTTCAGCACTTGAAAAATGCTAAAAAATTAATGGCATTTGACACTATATTGTTTTAACATAATAATATTATGTTTATTGGCATTTTGAACAACAAACGCATATGACTTTCACGAAAATTTACACTGATCCATATACTGCTTGTAGCATACGAAAAACACGCGATTTAAAATTTAAATTCCTATCTAAAACAATAAATTCCGCCTGCAATAAAGCACAACAATATTTACCAAATGAATTTACATCAGATAATTTTATTTGAATTTTTTTCAAAAAACAAACCATTAGAAATAGAATCATGACTATAATTGAAACCGCCGCCACCGTCGCAATTGAAACCATAGTCAAAAAATCAATCGAGAAGTTATTTAGTCCCAATTCAAGCACCAACGACCCAAAAAACAAAATATCAGAAACAAATAACGAAATAAAAATTAAATTAATTTCACACTTAAAAAACACTGAGAGATGGTCAAGAAACACCAGCCTACCAGGAAGTGTAGAACAAAAACGCATATCGCAGATATTCTTGGAGCTAGACACCTTTGTTATACCACTCACTCAATTATTTTCTGACTCATCCGAATCATCGCCGGTTCGTGGGGAAAAAAATATTTTCAGAGCTCCCAGTAATTCCACAAAGCCACTTCTTAGCACTCTTACAGAAAGCCCAGAGCACTGCGTTATTCTTGGACAAGCGGGATCAGGAAAGACTACCTCAATAAAAAAAATATGCTGCGACTTCTTTAATAAACAAAAAGTTTTGCGCAACTACAACTTTCCAATATTAATTAGATTCCGAGAAATAACCCAAGCACCTGAAAATATTCCACTAGGAAATTTATTTTACAAAATCGCGACAGAAACCGGGCTAATCTCACTAATTAAGGAAACAGAAAGCAAACAGCCAAAAGACACAAACGCAGCCCAGGAAATAATTTGTAAAAGATTAAACAATCTCAAATGCGCTATACTTCTTGACGGCTTTGATGAAATAAGCGCTGCACTAAATAGAGACTCCATAATCGTAGAGGTTGATTTTCTATCATCGCGTTTAACTGAAACAAAAATAATCACAACTTCACGAGCGCCAGATTTTCGATTTCATCCCCAAAACACTAAAATAGTTGAACTTGCACCTCTTACATCAGATCAAATCACTTATTTTGCTGACAGATGGTTCAAAAATCCTCACGACTCTGAAATATTCAAGGAAAAACTATTTAAATCCCCCTTCTCCGACACAGCTGGACGACCACTTACACTAGCTCATCTTTGTGCAATTTTTGAATATACAGGACATATTCCAGATAAGCCCAAAAGCGTTTATAAACGCATAGTCCGCCTCCTACTTGAAGACTGGGATGCAACCAGGAATATTAAAAGGTGTTCACGCTATGCGAATTTTGACGTAGATCAAAAGGAAGATTTTTTGTCCGCACTTTCTTTCCACCTAAGCGCAAAATATAAGGCAACACGTTTTAACTCCTTACTACTGAAAGAAATATACCTAGAGATATGTGATGATTTTAATTTGCCAAGAACAGAATCCGAACAGGTAGCTCGCGAGATAGAATCACACTCTGGATTAATTATCGAAAGCGGAAACAGAACTTTTGAATTCTCCCATAAGTCATTGCAGGAGTATTTTTCCGCTCACTTCATTGTTAGACTTCCAACCCCATGGGATGATTGGCAAGAAGAACTATTAAACATGCCTAACGAAGCAGCCATTGCTGTCACTTTGTCATCAAACTCTACAAAATATTTCACCAATTTAGTCCTTAAGCTACTACTACCAAAAAAAGCAAGCAAAAGCTATCTAACAACTTTCTTATACAGATTAAACCTAGAAAAGACTGATCTAACCTATAGTGAATCAGCCATAATCGCCGCCTGCGCAATTATTGAACAAGTAGATCACCCAGCCAACCTAGAAGTATTTATCGAAATGATGAGAGGCGTCTACCTCTTAACCATCAACTCGTACTACAGGGAAATAGGCGATAACGACGAACATGTCTCTTATCTACTACAAAAATCACTACCAGGAAATATCTACCCAACAAAATTGAAAATACCAAAATACGTTCATTCAAAATTTAAAAAACTTCCTCCGAAAACACATTTTGACGAATAAAACCCGAGGGGCATTGTAATTATAAGTAATACCGCCTAACGCAGCTGGAATATTGCTTGCTAAGATGGGAAGTCACCCGGAAGGAGCAAGCGATGAAGCGGAAGATACAAAAACGGCACCTGTTGAACCAAGCGCTGACGG
>JAVBXO010000197.1 GCA_030824535.1 Azonexus sp.
CGGCATGGGAGTTAGAACAGGAAATAGCGTTGCGCCAGCGGCAGCTCGGTCGCAGGCTCGCACACCAGATGCACGCCGTCAGCCTTGACCACGTAGGTTTCGGGATCGACGGTGATTTCTGGTGTCGCGCCGTTGTGCACCATGTCGGCCTTGGTCAGCGTGCGCGTGCCGGAGACGGCGATCAGCGTTTTTTGCAGATTCAAGGCCTTGACCGCAGGATTGGCCAAAGCAGCTTGGGAAACGAAGGTCACCGAGGTTTTCAGCGCTTTGCCGAAGCTGCCGAACATCGGCCGGTAATGCACCGGCTGCGGCAGCCATTCCAGCGTCGCGCCTTCGGCCAGGCTCAGATGCACGCATTGCCTCGCCTCAACCCCGCCGCTGCGATACCACTTGCCGGCGCCCGGCGTGGTGATTTGTGCCTCGCCAGCACGGTCGACCGCAATATTGATCGCCAGATGATCTGCCGGAGGGCGGTGCAGGACGATGGCCTGACAGACGGCGTCGCCTTCCGATACAGCGCCTTTTGCACCCGCAAGGGACCGCGATGACGGTTTTCACGCAAGACCGTGCGTTCGCCTGTGCGCGCGAAGCCCAGAGACAGTTCGGCGTGCCAGCTCGGCGGGGTGATGATGAGACGGCTGTTCATCAGCCGATTATCGGGGAGTCCGGATGCTGCCGGCTATACGCAGGAACGCGTAGGCCTCCCGGTGCCATCCGCGTCGGCAGAGCGGGAAGCTGCTTGCTGCTCCCGGGGGCGGCCGGGGATGAGCAACGGCATGCCTTGCCGGGTCAGGGCTGGAGTGCTTCGGTGCTTGTCGTGATGATCTTCACCGGCTCGCCTTCCCGCAGCAGTTGCAGATCCCTGGCCACCACCTGGGTCTGCTCATCGAGCCCCGAGAGAATTTCCACCTGCCTGTCCTTGATCCGCCCGGTCTTTACCGCAATCGCCTCGAGCTTGCTGTCGGTGTCGAGTTTGAACACCCGGGGGGTTCCTTCCGGATCCAGCAGTGCTGACAGGGGGATGACCAGCGCTTTGCGTTTTCCGAGGTTGATGCTGCCAGCGACCTTCAAGCCGGCCTTGAAGTCGCTGTTTTGCGGCACATCGACATAGACCAGGCCATGGCGCGTGCCCAGGTCTATGGTCGGCGAGATGCGCCGAACATGGGCTTTGATGTCGTTGCCGAGCGGGCTTTTGATCATGACTTCCTGGCCGACGGCCAGTTTCATCAGCAGCTCACCCCGGACCTCGGCCCGCCATTCCAGACGCCCCTGGCGAATCAAGCGGAAGAGTTCGCTGCCGGCCTGGACAATGCTGCCTTCCGTGGCCAGGGACGCCGAAATGATCCCGTCGTCGGGGGCGCTCAGTGTGGCCTGTTCCAGTTTCTGCTGCTGCCGCCTGACTTGGGCGCGGGCCGCGTTAAGCCGCGCTTCAGCCGTATGTTTCTGCGTTTCGTAGAGGGTCAGCTCCTGCCGGCTGACGCCACCCGAGGGCGCCAGGCGATTGCCCCGCTCCAGCGTCGCCGCTGCCTGGGCCAGCATCGCCTCGGCTTCCGCCTGCTGGGCATTGGCGACATCGAGATCGGTTTCGACGCTGGCGGCGTTGAGCCGGGCAAGGATCTGCCCCTTTTTCACCGTGTCACCTTCATTGACCAGGATATTGGCCAGACGAAGGCCGCCAATTTCCGTGCTGATCTGGCTTTCCTGCCAGGGCATGACGTTGCCACTGACTTCAATCCGCTCGGACCAAAGTTCGGTTTTGGGCCGGATCAGCGCAACGCTGCGGAGCACGGAGGCGTTGGCTGCCATGGGCGGAGCCGGGAGCCGCGGGAGGGCCGTTTTCTCCAGCGTCGGCAATTGTTGCGGGGAGGGCGGAGGAGCGGCTGTGGCGGCGCCAAGTACCCGTGAAGAGGGGGTAAGCATCGTGACTGCAAGGATGACGGCAGTAACGAGGTGTTTGTTTTGCGGCGGGAATGACATGATCGTGCTCAGTGGGTGGCGGCTGCCGTGGTCAGCGGCGAACTGTTTTGTGAAGCGGGCGGCTCGTAGCTGGCAGCGCCACCGGTCGCGCGATTCAAGGCGACCCAGGCTTGAAGACGTTCCTGCTGGACACTGAGCAGGGTTTGTTGCGCACTCAGCATGGTGCGACGGGCATCTTCCAGTTCGAGGAGATTGCTGGCGCCTTCGCGGTAACGAATGTTGACCGATTCGAAAAAGCTTTGGTACTGACTGGCGGAAAGGCGGGCGTTTTCGGCACGTTCGTGGGCTGCCGCATAGCGGGTGAGGGCATCTTCGATTTCCTGAATGGCGCTCCGGGTCTTCGCCTTGAAGTCAGCGAGCGTTTCTTCATACCTGGATTTGGCCAGCTCCACGGCTGCCTGGCGGCGTCCGGCATCGAAAATCGGCAGGCTCAGGGAGGGGCCGAATGACCAGGTGCCGAACGATAGCGCTCCGCCACCGCTGCTGCCGCCGTTTGATGAATAAGCCAATGAGCCATTCAGCGTCAGGCGGGGATAGCGCTCAGCTTCGGCCAGACCGATATCGGCAGACACGGCGGCCAGCCGGCGCTCGGCGGAACGGATGTCGGGGCGTTGGGTCAGGGCGCGATCAGGGATGGCGATGCCGAAATGCCGGGGAACCGGCAGGCGGTCAAGCCCGGTCGGCTTGTCGGCCAGGATCTGCATTAGCGTGGGCCGGGGAATGCCGGTCAGTCGCGTCAGGAGGTTTTCCTGGCGGGCGCAATAGGCGCGTGTGGCCGTGAGCTGTGTCCGGGCTTCCGCCACCGAGGCACGACTGCGAATCGCCTGATAGGGGGCGGTGAATCCCTCCTTGACACTGGCGGCCGTCAGTTTTTCTGTCGCCTGACGCGAAGTCACATCTTGTTCGCTCAAGGCCACGTATGACTGGCAGGCGCGATAACTCAGGTAGGCATCCGTGACATCAGCGGCGAGGGTGACGCGGACATCGGCAAGCGTGGCCTGCTGTGCTTCGGCGCGGGCCTGCGCCCCTTCCTTGCCACGGCGGACTGCGCCAAACAGGTCAATTTCCCAAGAGGAGTTCATGGATAACCAGGCCTCATTGAAGGCGCCGCCTGCTGCATCAGCCTTCGCTCGCTCGCCGCCGGCACTGGCATCGATGCCAGGCAGCGCAGACGCGTTGGACTGAGCGTAAAGCGAACGGGATTGGCTGAGCCTGGCCAAGGCTGCCTCCAGGCTTGGACTGCTCTGGAAGGCCTGACTGACGAGTTGGTCAAGCACCGGGTCGGAAAGCTCGGACCACCAGGCGTTGTTCGGTATTGCCAGCGCTGCCTGGCTGGCAATGTTGCTGTCCGAGGTCCATTGACCGGGAACATCGGCCGCGTCCGATAATTTCGGGGCAACGTAATCCGGCCCGACGACGGAACAGCCAACGAAGAGCAAGGCAAGGCTTGCTGGCAGCCATGGTGATTTTTTCATGGGGTGGCTTGGCACTCTAAAAACCTTAATACGCTCATGCACCGGAGGATGCTGCCGGCGGATGGCAGGCAACCTCGAGTTCAGGTTCAGGCGCGCAAAGGCGCCAATATCCGCTCTTCCCTCCGGGTATTTCAATAAGAGTTTTGCAACGGCTTGTAGCAAGGTAGCAATTTGGCATGGTAGTCGTTAGCGCGGGCCGGGAGGGGCTGCCGGAATGCATCAGCGGGGTGCTCGATTATTGGCGGCGGCTTGTTTACATATAGTTCAAGCCGTTGTTCGCGAGTCCGAGCAAGTCAATATGCTGCTGATTCAGCTCGTGGTTGCTGGCCATGATCAGGAACTGGGCCTGAGTGTAGGGGCCGTCGTGTCCCGGCATCAGACTGGCCAGTTTGCTGGCTATCTCATCGCTAATGGCGTAACCGAGAATATTTTTGGCGGCTAGGTGGGCCAGGGCGAGATCGCTGTCTGAGCCAGCCAGGTCGCGAATAATCAGGCGGTCAATCGCATACTGGAAAATTTGCAGGTCGCTGGCTCCGCTATCCACAGCATTCAGCACGCTACCGGCAACTGCTGCGTTAGAGATCCAGTCATAAGCGACGGTGCCAAGAATACGCGCCGTCCGTGCCGCAGCGCCATCGCCGGTGACATCGAATGCGACATGGCTGTCGGTGAAATCGAGGCGCTCAATATTTATAAGCGCATCACTGCCATCGCTTGCCTGCTGGCCATTGACCTTCAGCATGTTGTTTTGTTGCGCCAGGGTATAGAGTTGGCGGCTACCCGAAAATGTGACATGGTCGATGCCACTTCCTCCGTCAATGATGTTATCGCCGGAATTGCCGGTCAGGTGATCGGTGCCGCTGCCGGAGATGATGTTTTCAATACTGGTTCCCAGTGCGATCCATATATTGTTGATCGTTGCGCCAGTGCTGCCATCGGAGTTCACAATATAAACAGGCGTGCCCAGGCGCGACGAGTGAGTGGCCTGGAGATCGATGATGGCATTTTGCGTACCCTCGTACTGAATGGTGTCGTTACCGCCACCATCCCAGAGCGTCTGGTGATAAGGGTGGGTATCATCGAAACGATAGACGGTATTACCGGATTGGTAGTTATCGTTGGCGCCGTACAAAGACTGGATTGCGGCGATATCGATGGGCATTGGCGTCGTCGGGAAGTAACTGAACTTTGACCCTGGCTCGCCAGCCGCTGCGTAGTAGCTCATGATGGTGAGCGACTGAAAATCGAGCGATGAGGGCAGATTGATTGCATCCTCAAATGGGTGCTTCAGACCTAGTGCGTGACCGAGTTCGTGCAGCATGGCGAAATAAGCGTAATTTCCCTCGGTCCAGGCGCTTGTGCCGGTTTCACTTTCGCTATTGATCCAGATGTCGCCGCCTCTTTCTGCCGAACTTGGATAATAAGTCCAAGCTTGGTCTCTGGGCTTGCTGCTTAGCGAGGTTTCTGCGATACGGATGGTGCCGTTGCCTGTAGTGTTGTCGGGAAGTTGATCGAAGCTGATATTGCAGACGGCCGACCAAGCAGCAAGAATTTTGCCAAAAGTCGCTTGGTTGTCAGTTGAAACTGCTCCGTAAGCCGGTGACCAAGGCTCACCACCACTCGCATATGCGCCGTAACCGAGCATGACGCTGGTCGACCATATGGACTCGGCAGCGCCAAAGCTATAACTGATTGTCGAGTCAAGCCAGTGGTATTTGCCGAGCAAGGCATTGATGAGGGAGTTGCTTGTTGTCTTGCTGGTGCTGGTGGCTGCCATATCTGAATTCCTGTTTGTCGCTGGTAGGAGCTTGCTCATAGTAATAGAGAGGCCTCATCCGCGATCATTTTCACTCCACACAAGTAGCCTCCCCCAGTTTTCGAATATCGAAAATAGTGAAGATAAGCCTTGACGAGCTGCTGTTGGGCTGACATAATCCGCCCTCTCCCTGACGCGGGGTGGAGCAGTCTGGCAGCTCGTCGGGCTCATAACCCGAAGGTCGCAGGTTCAAATCCTGCCCCCGCAACCAGTTAGAAAAGGTTTTAGAAGTAAAGAGAGTTGGGTTGGTTCTTCGAGTTGTTGGAAAATAATTTTGAAGAAAAAGCTTGACGGGGATTAAGAAGTTCTTCATAATCTCGTTTCTCTGCTGCAGACGAAGTGAAAACGACGGCGCGGCGAT
>JAVBXO010000207.1 GCA_030824535.1 Azonexus sp.
GTCGGCGATCAGCTCGGCAACGCGCTTGTCAGTCGCTTCGAGCAGCTGGCTTTCGGCCTGCACACCGGCTTGGGCCGCCGCGGCGACGGCGGTTTGCAGCAGGCTTTGCGAAGTGTCGCGGATGGCCTGGCGGGTGCGGTCGACGTCGATATAGCTGCCCAAACCCATGCCGTGCTGGGCGAGCAGGCCTTCGTCGGCGGCGTGGGCGATGCACAGCGTGGCCTGGCTGGTGCTGGCGAGCTGGATGGCTTCCGCCAGGGCTTTTTGCGCGGTGGCGCTGTCGTCGATGGCGACAAAGATTTTCTTGTACATGTTCCGGGCTCCGGATTAGTGGGGAATCATGGCCGTGAAGGGCCAGACGTAGGCTTGCAGCGTGATGAACACGCCCATCAGGCTGGCCAGGGCGACGGAGTGGAAGAAGACGTAGCGCAGGATCTCGCCTTCGTGGCCATACCAGTGCGTGGCGGTCGAGGCGACGACGATGGACTGGGCGTCGATCATCTTGCCCATCACGCCGCCGGAGGTATTGGCGGCCGCCATCAGCACCGGCGACAGGCCCAGCTGCTCGGCGGTGGTCCGTTGCAGGCCGCCGAAAAGCACGTTCGAGGCAGTGTCGGAACCGGTCAGCGCCACACCCAGCCAGCCGAGGAAGGTGCCGAAGAAGGGGTAGAACACGCCGGTGAAGGCGAAGGCCAGGCCGAGCGTGGCATCGATGCCGGAGAAGCGGGTCAGGTAGCCGAGCGAGAGCATGGCAACGATGGTCGCCAGCGAGTAGCGCACCATCCAGATCGTCTTGCCGTACTGGCGTGCCAGTTGCAGCGGGCCATAGCCCATCAGCAGGCCGGCGAGGATGGCCGACAGGAAAATCCCGGAGCCGGTGGTGGTCACCCAGTTCAGCTTGTAGGCAGCTTCTTCCTTCTTGACCTTGGGCACGACCGGCGGCACTTTTTCGATCTTGTCGTGGATGGTCTCGAACTTGAAGACCGGCGCGACGAAGCTATTGCCGGTGACTTTCGGCAGACCCTTGGCGTCGAGCACGGCCTGGCCGTTTTCCAGCACCGGCACGGTATCGACCGCCTTCTTGAATTCCGGCAGGCCCCAGATGAAGACGAAGACCGTCAGCACGACCCACGGCATCCAGGCGCGGCGAACGGCAGCCGCTTCATGCTTTTGCGGCAGGTCGGCGACTTCCGGACGGGCTTCGCCATCGTCGTCATGACCGACCAGCTTGGCCGAGGTCCACACCTGTTGCGGCTTCCAGAACTTGAGGAAGCCGATCAGGCTGGCCATCGACACCAGCGAGGCGATGACGTCGACCAGCATCGGGCCGTGGTAGTTGGACACGGCGAACTGGGCGATGGCGAAGGAACCGCCGGCGACCAGGATGGCCGGCCAGATCTGCAGCATGCCCTTGCGTCCGGCAAAGGCCCAGATCAGCCAGAAGGGGACGATCAGCGAGAAGAAAGGCAGCTGCCGGCCAACCATCGCCGAGAGCAGCATTTCATCGAGGCCGGTGACCTTGGCCAGGGTGATGATCGGTGTACCCAGCGCGCCGTAGGCGACCGGCGCGGTATTGGCGATCAGCGCCAGGCCGGAAGCGGCGAGCGGCGAGAAGCCGAGGCCGATCAGCACGGCGCCGGTCACGGCCACCGGCGTGCCGAAGCCGGCCGCACCTTCAAAGAAGGCACCGAAGCAGAAGGCGATCAGCAGGAGTTGCAGGCGACGGTCGTCGGTGATGCCGGCGATGGAATCCTGCAGCACCTTGAACGAGCCGTTTTCGGTCGTCAGGCGATGGAGGAAGATGATGTTGAGGACGATCCAGCCAATCGGCACCAGGCCATTGACGGCGCCGAACACGGCGGCATCGGTGGCCATTTCAGCCGGCATGTGAAAGCCGAAAACGGCGATCAGCAGCGCCGAAACGAGGGCGAGAATGGCAGCAACGTGGGCCTTGACGTGAAAGAAGGCGAGTGCGGCGAGCATGACGACGACCGGTACGGACGCGAGTAGTGCGGACAGCCCGATGCTGCCCAGCGGATCATATATCTGTTGCCAGACCATGGATGGTTTCCTTTATCATCTGGTCAGACCATTCGGCTGCGTTGGCGCGCAGACCGGTGGCGTGACCGTTTTAGTGTCAGAGTTGTCTCAGGTTTCGGCCCAGTTGCAAGAACCCCTTCCTGCTGGGCTGATTTTTTTGCTTAACAGGTCACAGTCGTCTCCTTTCGGCTGCATTCTTCGAGCAGGTAGGCGATGGATCGGTAATTGCGTCCGGTCTCGGCAGTCAGGCCGATTTCGCAGGTGCGGTTGGTCGAAACGCCGCAGCCACAGTTGGCCGGCAGCGCGTCATGAATATGGCGCAGGGCGTGCTGATTCAGTTCCGGCACGACAAAGCCGCGGTCGCCGGCAAAACCACAGCAGGTCACGCCCGCCGGTTCGATGATTTCTTCCGTGCAGGCCTTGAGCAGCGCGCGCAACTTGCCGTCGGCGCCGTTCTTGCGGACGCTGCAATTGACATGCAGGGCCACCGGGCCAGGCTGCTTGACCAGCATCAGGCGCGGCAGCAGCGCATCGTGGGCGAATTCATGGAAGTCATACAGCTTCAGGCGGCCGTTCAGGTGCTTGATCATGCGTGCCGAGCAGCTGCTGGCGTCCATGATCACCGGGTACTGGCCATTGTTCGACGCCTGCAGCAAGGCGACTTCCAGTTCGTTCGACATGTCCTCGGCTTCTTCAGCCATGCCCTTGCTCGCCAGCATCTGGCCGCAGCACAGGCGCTCGTAAGCTTCCGGCAAAATCGGCGTATAGCCGGCGCGGCTCAGCAACTCGATGATGACGTCGCCGAGCTGCTTTTCACCGCTGTCCGACGGCCCGAAAATGCGCCCGCCGCAGGTCGGGAAATAGACGACCGGGTCGCCACGGGAAACCCTGGTTCCTCCCCCTTCAAGGGGGAGGCTAGGAGGGGGATGGGTTCCTGTCCGTGGCGACTTGAACCCATCCCCACCCCAGCCGGAGGGCTGGCTCTGCATAGCCAGCCCGTTCTGGCGGTGCAGAGCAGTGCTCTGCGAAACCCCGCCTTCACCCCCTTGAAGGGGAGGGAGCGTGAGCGCCCGCGCCGCCTGTGGCATGTTTGTCTTCCACGCCCCACCCGAAACCCGTGCCATGAACTTGTCGCCGAGCACGCCCGATACCGCATGGCCGACTTTCAGGCCGAGGCGCGAGGCGCCGGCGAAGCTGCCGAAGTGTTCGCCGCTCCAGGCATTCAGCGCCCGTGCCGTGCTGCCGAGCTGGCGGCCGCGCAGGCGGCGGGTGAGGTCGCCGGTGTCGATGCCGACCGGGCAGGCTGTCGAGCACAGGCCGCAGCCGGCGCAGGTGTCGAGGCCCATGTAGGTGTAAGCCTCGGCCAGTTCCCCGGCGTGTTCACCGGTGCTGGCGCGGCGGGCCAGTTCGCGGACGCTGACGATGCGCTGGCGCGGGCTGAGCGTCAGGCGGTGTGAGGGGCACAGCGGTTCGCAGAAGCCGCATTCGATGCAGCGGTCGACGATGTCCTCGGCGGCCGGCATTGGCTTGAGGTTTTCCAGGTGGGCCTGCGGGTTGTCGTTGATGATCACGCCCGGATTGAGCCGGCCGGCGGGGTCGAACAGGCGCTTGATGCGACGCATCAGGTCGGTTGCTTCCTTGCCCCATTCCATCTCGACAAACGGCGCCATGTTGCGGCCGGTGCCGTGCTCGGCCTTCAGCGAGCCGTCGTATTTTTTGACCACCAGGTCACAGACATCGTCCATCAGCCGGGCGTAGCGCTCGACTTCGGCGGCGTCGCCAAAATCCTGGGTGAAGACGAAATGCAGGTTGCCTTCCAAGGCGTGACCAAAAATGATCGCCTCGTGGTAACCGTGGTGCCGCAGCAGCGCCTGCAGGTCGAGCGTGGCGTCGGCCAGCGAGGCGATGGGAAAGGCCACGTCCTCGATCAGCACCGTCGTGCCGGTGCGACGCATCGCGCCGACCGAGGGGAAGGTGCCCTTGCGCACTTTCCAGTACATCTCGCAGGTCGCCGGATCGGTCGAAAAAACCATCGGCTCGACCGTGGCAATCCCGCTCATCGCCGCATGCACGGCGGAAATCTTGTCCTGCAGCGCGTCGACCGCAGCAGCGCGGACTTCGATCAACAGCGCCGCGGCATCTTCACCCAGCGCGCGCATGATCGCTGGCAGGCCGGGCTTGTTCTCGACCGAATGCAGCGCCGGGCGGTCAAGCAGTTCGACGGCGGCGACCGGCTGCGGCTTCAGGCGAATGACCGCTTCGCAGGCGGTGCGGATGTCCGGGAAGAAAACCAGCGCCGAGGCCTTGTACGGGTCTTCGACGACGGTCTGGTAAGTGATGCGCGAAATGAAACCGAGCGTGCCTTCGGAGCCAATCATCAGATGGCTCAGGATGTCGATCGGGTCTTCGTAATCGACCAGCGCATTGAGGCTGTAACCGGTGGTGTTCTTGATCTTGAACTTGTGGCGGATGCGTTCGGCGAGCACCGGATTGTTGCGCGTGTCGCGGCCGAGGCGCTCGATTTCGCCGAGCAGCACGGCGTGCGAGCGGGAAAAGGCGGCGATGGACAGCGGATCTTCAGTGTCGAGCACCGTGCCATCAGCCAGCATCACGCGCAGGCCGGCCAACGTCTTGTAGCTGTTCTGTGCTGTGCCACAACACATGCCCGAAGCGTTGTTGGCGGCAATGCCACCAATCTTGGCGGCACCAATGGAGGCTGGATCGGGGCCGATTTTCTTGCCAAACGGCGCCAGTCGGCGATTGACCTCACCCCCAACCATGCCCGGCCCGACGCGCACCTGGCTGGCGTCATCAGCCAGCTCGAACGTCGCAAAACCTTCGCCGATCAGCGCCAGGATGCCATCGGTAATGGCCTGGCCGGACAGGCTGGTGCCAGCCGCACGGAAAGTGATCGGGCGCTGCTGTTGATGCGCCGTCTGCAATACCGCACGGGCCTCGTCCTCGGACTCGATGACGGCGATGACCTCGGGCGTCAGGCGGTAGAAGCTGGCGTCGGTACCGTAGGCGAGGCGACGGAGGTCGTCGGTGATGACCTGGTTTTCCGGCAGGATCTGCCGAAGCATGGCGATTAGTTGGCTCATACGCTGGTCTCTTTAGCTGGCATTGCTCGGCAGCTCTCAGGGGGAGGGAAGGGCAAACCCCTTTGCGAGCCTCTTTCTGTCGGATAGCGGCGCGTGATTTGCTGCCCAACTTTATTGACCGTCATTCCCACGAAAGGGGGAATCCAGGGGGTCAGCCACCGAATTGGATCCCCGCCTGCGCGGGGATGACGGAGAAGAGCTGAAAACTTGCTGGTTTTCGCGGTCGACCGCAAAAATGAGGCAAAACCCCTTTGTGAGCTTCCTTCTGCCGGGAAGTTGTGTGTGATTTGGCGCTCTGGTGCGCTTTGGGCCGTCATTCCCACGAAAGTGTGAATCCAGGGTTTCAGGCGCCGAAGTGGATCCCCGCCTGCGCGGGAATGACGGTGAAGAGCTGAAAACTTGCTGGGTTTTGCGGTCGACCGCAAAAAAGGAGCAAAAACCGTCAGGCAGAGCGTTCGCGCCGAGACGCT
>JAVBXO010000247.1 GCA_030824535.1 Azonexus sp.
GGGAGGGAACTGGCCGCGCCAATCGTAGGCATTGTCAATAATCAGATCAGTTTTAACGGAGAACAGCATGGGTAACGCCTTTTTTGTGGTCTGGCGGGAAAGCCTTGAGGCCTTTTTGATCGCCGGCATTCTCTACGCCTGGCTGCAGGCCAACGACGATACAGGCAAGGGCAAGCGTGCGCTGTTCGCTGGGCTGGCGGTCGGAGCTGGTATGGCCGTGCTGTTGGGCTGGGCGCTGCTTTCCGTGCAGGATGAACTGACCGGCGAGGCGCTGGAAATCTTCCAGACCGCGACGCTCTTCGTTGCCGCCGGGCTGATTACCCAGATGGTGCTGTGGATGCGCAAGAACGGCCGACAGATGAAAGCCCGGCTGCATGCCGACCTGGCTGCCGCCAGCGAGAAATCCGGTTATCTCGGCGTCGCCGTCGTCGCGGCGCTGGCCGTGGCCCGCGAAGGCGCGGAAACGGTGATCTTCCTCTATGGCCTGGCGCAGGGTGGCGAAATGAGCGCGCTGGCTTTCGGCACGATCACCGGTTTTACCGCCGCCGGCTTTACCGCCTGGGTCGCCGCCAAAAGCCTGGCCAAACTCAATATCGCGCTGCTGCTGCGCCTGTCGTCGATCTTGCTGCTGATCCTCGCCTCGGCGCTGTTGATGGCGGCTTTGGATCGCCTGATCGGTGCCGGCACCCTGCCGCCGTTGCTCGATCCGGTCTGGGATAGCTCGCTGCTGCTTGACGACAGCAGCAAGGGCGGCAAGCTGATCGCCGCCTTCTCCGGCTACCGCGCCCGCCCGGCGCTGTCCGAAGTGCTGATCTGGGCCGCCTACTGGGGCTTCGTGCTCGTCGCCTGGCGGAGGACGGCCCGTGGCTGAACACATCCTGCAATTTCACGCCAGCCAGCCGCGCGGTCGACTCGAAAAAATAGGCCTTTTCCTGCGCCGCCACCGCCAGCCGATCATCGCCATCCAGTGGCTAATCGTCTTCGCCTACGCCGGCCTGGTCGTCGCGCCGGCCTTCCTCCCCATCCCGGCGGAAGACGCGCATCTCTGGGACAACCTGCGGCTGTTCGCGCAATTTTGCTTCTGGGGCCTGTGGTGGCCCGGCGTAATGATCGCCACCGTGACCCTGGGCCGCGTCTGGTGCGGCCTGTTCTGCCCGGAAGGCTTCATTTCCGAATGGATCAGCCAGTTCGGCCGGGGCAAGGCGCTGCCCGGCTGGCTCAAGTGGTCGGGCTGGCCCTTCGTCGCCTTCGTCGCCACCACCGTCTACGGCCAGTTGGTGTCCGTCTATGAATACCCGGAAGCCGCGCTGCTGGTGCTCGGCGGTTCGACCGTCGCGGCCATCGTCATCGGCCTGCTTTACGGCCGCGAAAAGCGCATCTGGTGTCGCTACCTGTGCCCGGCTTCAGGCGTCTTCGCCGTGCTCGCCAAGATTGCGCCCTTGCATTACAAGGTCGACCGCGAGGCCTGGGATCGCTACGAAGGCCAGTTCGAGCCAGTCAATTGCGCGCCACTGGTCGACGTCCGGCGCATGACCAGCGCCTCCGAATGCCATAGCTGCGGCCGCTGTGCCGGCCAGCGTGAAGCCGTCAGCCTGTCCTGGCGCTCGCCGTTCAGCGAGATTCTCGACTTCAACAACATCGCCAAAACCCCCGACGCGCTGACCCTGGTCTATGGCGTGCTCGGCGTCGCCACCGCCGCCTTCCAATGGACCGTCAGCCCGCTGTTCCTCCGCATCAAACTGGCGCTCGCCGACTGGCTGGTCGACCACGAGCACTTCGCGCTGCTCGACAACGACGTCCCGTGGTGGCTGCTGACGCATTACCCGGAAGCCAACGACACCTTCACCTGGCTAGACGGCGGCCTGATCCTCGCCTACCTGATCGGTGGCGGCTTCCTGATCGGCAGCCTGCTGCTGATCGGCCCGGCCATCGCCAGCCGTCTGCTCAAGACCGCCGGCCTGAACTGGCAACGCTTCGCCATCGCCCAGGCGCCGCTCGCCGCCGCCAGCGTCATCCTCGGCCTGTCGATGCTCACCGTCAGCCACCTCAAGGCCGAACATTTCTGGTTGGGCTGGCTACCGTATTTCCGCATCACCCTGCTGACGCTCGGCTGCAGCGCCTGCCTGTGGCTGGTTTTTGCCCTGATTCTGCGGTCGACCGCAAATTTCGGGCAAAAAGCGCTGGCGCTGCTGAGCATGCTGATACCGCCGGTGCTGATCGGCGGGATCTGGACGCTGGTGTTTTTTGTGTGGTGAGCGGAGCGACGTATGCCCCAGCGCCCCCTAAACAGTCTCTTCAGGACGCGTCAACCTGCTGGCATGTTGCTTGCCCTTGATTCTGAGCGGCTCTTCGATAAACCTGAAATTTATTTCGGAAAGAAAGACAAGCAGCAGGATGAAGGTCATTGCGAACCTCAGGGTATAGTGCGCGCCGAATACCGTGCCTTCGGGTTCTATCTTTGCCCAAATTTCCCTGGTAAACCACAGCGATGGGATATGAATGAGATAAATTGCATACGAGCGGGTACCGACCCAAACCAGTATTTTCCTGAAAAATGATGGCTTGAAGAAATACCCCTTATCGTAAGAACAAATCCATACAATTAATGCACAGACAATGGCTGAAAGCCCGGTATAAAAACTGACTATCTGATACCTCGTTACAGCAATCAAACAAAAAATCAGCAGTATCGGCAACACCATGCCAAAACGGGATTTATCAAGCCTTGGTTCCAGAACCTTGTAGATTGGGTTATTTGAAAAAATGGCCAGCAGTACGCCAAATATGATCGCATCGGTTCTGATGAAGGACAGCAAGCCTTCCCAATGCGGGCGCGGAATAAACAATTGCAGAACCAGAAGAAAAATCAGAGCACTGACCAGGCGATTACGAAAAAACAGCACCGCCAAGGGCAGAAGAAGGTAAAACTGCTCTTCCAGAGAAAGTGTCCAATAGCCGGCAAAACTGCCGCAGGCGGTATTTCCTTGCGTGCATTTGAAAAAATGGAAATTTGCCACATGCAGGACTGCCGAAGCGGCATCGGCAAAATTACCTGCCCCAATGCCGATAGGCACATGGGTCATCAGCGGCGAAAGCGACATCGGAAAAACCAGCCACACCCAGGCTGAAGGGGTAATGCGGTACAAGCGTTTAAGCCAGAATGCACTGACCTCACGCCAGAAGCCAATGCCTGTTTTCCCCGCAATGCATGGAATCAGGGCCTTGGCGATGACATAGCCGGAAACGCAAAAAAACAAATCAACGCCGACATACAAGCCTTCCCCAAAACTTGACCATCTTTGAACATCCCAGACAAACAATCCGGAAAGGTGGTGCACAACAACGATTAATACTGCGATAGCGCGTAATACCTGTATTTCCTGGTTATATTCAGTGTGAGCTTGTGATTTTAGAGAAAACATTTTATTCCTGATTAATAAACCACCGTTTCAGCCTGGAAATTTCCCTGTGTGGTTCAGTGACAATTCCGCCCATTGATTTTTCGCGATTGCTTTTGCTGGATGGATATTGCTTCTGGCTGATTCACCCATAAACACCGTAGTTGTCAAGTCCCTCTTGGCTACGGGGCGAATATGCTAACAGTTTTTGCTGGAGTCATCTGCAGGACACGGCAAAAAAACCCCAGCACCGCGCTGAAGCGCGCTCACCTGAGAAAAGCCCTCGTTATCCCTTAACGGCCACTGGCAATCCAGCGTAAAGTCTCTGCTTCCGGGATTTCCCGTCTGTTTCCGGCTGTCATGACTTCGTCCTCCGCTTCCGCCATTCTGCTTGTCGGCCATCCCAATGTCGGCAAGTCCGTGCTTTTCCATCGCCTGACCGGCGCTTACGTCAACGTTTCCAACTATCCCGGCACCACCGTCGAGGTCACGCGCGCCCATGCCCGCTTCGACCACAGCGCGGTGCTGCTCGATACCCCCGGCGTGCTCGCCCTGCCCTCGCGCAGCGACGACGAGCGGGCGACGATGCAGGCCTTGCTCAATGAGGAAACGCGCTGCCTGGTCCAGGTCGGTGACGCCAAGAACCTGCGCCGGACCTTGACCCTGACGGCGCTGCTCGCCGAGCTCGGCGTGCCGATGGTGCTGGCGCTGAACATGCATGACGAAGCCGCCGCCCGCGGCGTCACCGTCGACATCGCCGCCTTGTCCGAAGAACTCGGCATGCCGGTGCTGGCGACGGTCGCCACCGGCGGCGAAGGCATTGGCGAACTGACCAGCAGCCTCGGCCAGGCCAAGGCGCCGGAAACGCTGCTGCATTACGACGAGGCCATCGAAGCCGACATCGCCACACTGGCCGCCGCCATCACTCGCCTCGCCCCGCACCCGCAACTCGCCGCGCGGGGACTGGCCATTCTCTATCTCGGCGGCGATTCGGTCGTCAGCGACTGGCTGCGGGCCAAGGCTGGCGAAAACTGCGGTGAACTCGAAAAACTGTGCCAAAACGCCGTCGACCGCAGCGACGAGGATTTGCCGACGCTACTCGCTCGCGAACGCACGCAAGCGGCCGACGCGCTGTCGTCCAGCGTCATCCAGCGCGCCGTCAAAAGCAGCCCGCTGCTCGCCCAGCGCATCGGCCAGGCGGTCGTCCATCCCTTGTGGGGCATCCCCATCCTGCTCGGCGTACTGTTCGCGGTTTATGAATTTGTCGGCGTTTTTGGTGCTTCAACCCTGGTCGGCCTGATGGAAAAGGACTTGTTCGAAGGCATTTTGAATCCGGCCTTCACCAATCTGGTCAATGCTGCGGTCGACCTGCCCTGGCTACAAGAATTGCTGGTCGGCCCGTATGGCTTGTGGACCATGGGCATGACCTACGCACTGGCGCTAATCCTGCCCATCGTGTCGACCTTCTTCTTCGCCTTCGGCATCCTTGAAGATTCCGGCTACCTGCCACGCCTGACGGTCATCGCCAACCGCCTGTTCGCGATGATCGGTCTCAATGGCCGGGCCGTGCTGCCGATGGTGCTCGGCCTCGGCTGTGTGACGATGGCAACGCTGACCACGCGCATCCTGCACAGCCCGCGCGAACGCCTGATCACCACTTTCCTGCTGGCGCTGGCGATTCCCTGCTCGGCGCAATTGGGCGTCGTGCTCGGCATGCTCGGCGGCATTTCGCTGACCGCCGTCAGCATCTGGGCACTGGCCATGGTCGGCATCCTGCTGCTTTCCGGTTTCCTCGCCGCCAAGCTGATTCCCGGCCGGCGCATCCCGCTGGTCACCGAACTGCCGCCGATGCGCCTGCCCATTCTCGGCAACGTGCTGAAGAAAACCGGCGGCCGCTTGAAGTGGTACCTGATCGAAGTCATTCCGCTCTTCCTCGTCGGCACCTTCGCCATGTATTCGCTGGACAAGCTCGGCGTGCTGCCGGGCATCATCCGCCTCGCCGAACCCCTGGTCACCGGCTGGCTCGGCCTGCCGCCGGAAGCCGCAGCAGCTTTCGTCATGGGCTTCCTGCGCCGCGACTTCGGCGCCGCCGGGCTCTTTACCATGGCCGCCAGCCTCAGTCCGATCCAGGCCGTCGTCGGCATGATCACCATCACCCTCTTCGTTCCCTGCTTCGCCA
>JAVBXO010000306.1 GCA_030824535.1 Azonexus sp.
GATCGGCGCTGGCATGCGCTGCGACCGGCCAGGCCAGCAGCGCCAGCAAGAGCTTGCGGCGCTCACCCGAAGACGGCTGGTTTTTGCCGTTTTTCGGGCGTGCACCGCAGAATTCGGCCCCGGCCTGCTCGCGGGCACCGGGGGCGACGAGATCAAGCATGCGCGAGTTCAAATTGCACGACATCAATGTTTCCGGCCAGGAAGCCGGCCTCGCAGTAGCAGAGATAGAGCCGCCACAAGCGGCGGAACTGCTCATCAAAACCGAGCGCGGCGATCTGCGGCCAGTGGTGCTCGAAGGCCGCCCGCCATTCGGCCAGGGTGCGGGCGTAGTCGAGGCCGAAGGCAAATTCGTCGGTCACATGCAAACCCTGCGCTGCTGCCGCCTGACGGAAAGCACTGCGCGACGGCAGCATGCCGCCGGGGAAGATGTATTGCTGGATGAAGTCGGTCCCGCGGCGATAGGTGGGGAAAAGCGCGTCGCTGATGGTGATGCTCTGGACAATCGCCTTGCCGCCTGGCCGCAGGGCGCGGGCGACGCTGGCGAAATAGCTCGGCCACCATTGCTCGCCGACGGCCTCGAACATTTCGATGGACACCAGGTGATCAAAGCTTTCTTGCGTATCACGGTAATCCTGCAGGCGCAGGTCAGCCTGCGGCACGCGCTCGCTGGCCCAGGCCAGTTGCGCCGGCGACAGCGTCAGACCGGTGACGGCCAGGCCTGACTCGACGGCCATCTCGGCAAAACCGCCCCAGCCGCAGCCGATTTCGAGCACGCTTTGTCCCGGCGTAGGTTCCAGGCGTTCAAGGATGCGCCGGTACTTGGCGTGCTGGGCGGCGAGCAGTGAGCCATCGTCCTGCGGCCTGTACAGCGCCGCCGAATAGCTCATGCTCGGGTCCAGCCACTGGCGGTAGAACTCATTGCCCAGATCGTAGTGGGCCATGATGTTGCGCTTGCTGCCGCTGCGGCTGTTGCGGTTGAACCAGTGGCGGACGCGCGCCGCCAGCAGTTGCCGCCAGGAACCGTAGATGGCTTTGCGCAACGGCTCGCGGTTGCGCGCCAGCAAGGCGAGCAGGCCGGTGACGTCAGGCGAATCCCACTGGCCGTCAAGATAGGCCTCGGCCAAGCCGATGTCGCCCCGCGCCAGCACGCGGCCGAACGTCGCTTCATCGTGGATCTGCCAGGTCACGCCACTGCTGCCATCGCCGAACAGCGCACAGGAACCATCAGGCAGGCGCACTTCGAGCAGGCCGTGCTGCAGCTTTTCCAGCAGGCTGAAGATGGTCCGGGTATCGCGTGCCAGGCTTGGCGTGGCGCCGCGTACCAGGGTTTGATTCATGGTCTGGTTCATTTGCTCGATTCCTCCAGGGTGCGCGGCAGGGGATGGACGCCACGGAAAGGCACGCCCTTGAGCCAAAGCCGGAGCGCCTGCCAGTGAATACGGGTGATGACGCCGAGCGTCAGGAAAGGCATGCGCAGCAGCGCCTTGAGCAGCGCGCCGGCCGACCATGGCTGCGGCTTGCCGGAAATCGAGGTCAGCAGCAGCTCGCCGTCGGCGTCGTCGTAATCGATGCGCGCCAGCTCGACCGCGCTATCACGGCGAAAACGGAAGCGGTAGCCGCCCGCGATATCGTTGAAGGGCGACACATGAAAAAGCTTGGTCGCGCGCAACTCCTCGCCATCACGCAAGGGCTCGCCCCAGCGATGCAGCAGATAACTGTGGGTGCCGCCGAAGGTGTTGTTGACTTCGGCGAGGATGGCAATCAAGGCCCCGCCGGGCGCATGGCAAAACCAGAAACTGACCGGGTTGAAGACATAGCCGAGCACGCGCGGGAAGGTCTGCAGGACGATCTCGCCATCGCTGGGCAGGCCCTGTTCGGCCAGCAGATTCTCGATCCACGGCAACAGCGGGCTGCCGTCGCGCGGGCCGTGGTCCTGGTTATGAAAACTGAGCAGATTGCGCCGGTCGAGCGAAAAAATGCCGCATTCCGCCGCCTGCAAGTCGCGCAGCGGCAGTTGCACGTAAAACACCGGATAAACGAAGGCATGCACCGCCGGGCGCAGGCGGCGATGCATGACGTGACCGAGACAAATTTGCGGGCGGGTAGGCATGCTCGCCTCAGGCCACTGCGCGGGCGCGCACCGAAGTGAGCTGACCGGCCTGCCACGGTGCGGCAACCCCCAGGCCATTAGCCACACGCAAGGCGGATTTCAGACCATCTTCGTGGAAGCCAAAGCTGCCCCAGGCGCCGGCCAGCCAGACGCCGCCTTCGCCCTGCACGGCCGCCAGTTGCTGCTGCGCGGCGATGGCCGGGCCGTCGAAGATCGGATGGGCGTAGTCGAATTCGGCAATGACTTTGGCCGGGTCGGGTTCACGCACCGGGTTCAGCGTCACCACCACCGGCGTCGTGAAGGGCAATGGCTGCAGCTTGTTGATCAGGTAGGAAACGCCGACCGGCTGGGCAGTGGCGTCCTCGCCCGGCGCCGGCTGGCCGGCAAGGTAATTCCACGCCGACCACAGCTTGCTGTCGCGCGGCAGCAGGGCCGGATCGGTATGCAGCACGGCGCGGTTCGGCTGGTAACGGATCGCCGCGAGCACTTCACGCTGGCCGGCGCTGGCCGTCGTCCCGAGGATGGTTAGCGCCTGGTCGCTGTGGCAGGCGAGCACGACCTGGTCAAAATAGTCGCTGCCATGGGCATGGCTGACGCGTAGTCCGATGGTTTCGCGGACGACGGCAAGCACCGGGCAGGCCAGGCGCAGGTCGTCGATTCCAGCGAGCATCTTCTTGACGTATTCGCGGCCACCGCCCACCACCGTGCGCCACAGCGGCCGGTCAAAAACCTGCAGCAGGCCGTGGTTCTGGCAGAAGCGGATGAAGGTGGCGAGCGGCATGTCGCGCATCTGACCGGTCGGACAGGACCAGATCGCGGCGGCCATCGGCAGCAGATACCAGTCAGCAAAAGCATCCGAGTATTTGCCGACGACCAGGAAATCCTGCAGGCTGCGCTGGTCGTTCGGGTGGCTGAGCAGCCAGGCGCTGCTCTCGCGGTTGAAGCGCAGGATGTCCGCCAACATGCCCCAGAAACGGCGGCTGAACAGATTGCGCTTCTGCCCGAAAACACTCGCCAGATTGCTGCCGGCCCACTCCAGTTGCGGGTTTTCCAAGCTGACGGCAAAGCTCATTTCGGTTTCGACACTGACAACCCCCAGGTGCTTGAACAGCGCGATCAGATTGGGATAGGTCTTGTCGTTGAACACCAGAAAGCCGGTATCGACCGGATGCGTCCGGCCTTCGAGCGTGACGTCGACGGTGTTGGTGTGGCCGCCGACATAGCTGCCGGCTTCGAACAACGTGACTTGATAGTCGCGCGACAACAGCCAGGCCGTGGCCAGGCCGGAGATGCCGCCACCAATCACGGCAATGCGCTGTTTCGGGTGGATTCTGGCGTTCATGCGGCGCTCCTATTTACCGAGGAATTCATCGATCTTCTTCAGCAGGTCCTTGTCGTCCGGCCCGGTGAAGCTGGTGTAGGCGACGACCTGCGTGGCATCGCGATTGATCAGGTATTTGTGGAAATTCCACTTCGGCTTGCTGCCGGTGATTTCGGCCAGCTTCTGATGGAAGGGATTGGCCCCCTTGCCCCGCACCACGGTCTTGCCAACCATCGGGAACTCGACGCCATAGGTCAGGCGGCAGAAATCAGCAATTTCCTTGTCCTTGCCCGGCTCCTGCTCACCGAAATCATTGGACGGAAAACCAAGCACGACCAAGCCCTTGTCCTTGAGCCGGGCATAGAGTTTTTCCAGACCGTCGTATTGCGAGGTAAAACCGCAATAGCTGGCGGTATTGACCACCAGGATCACCTTGCCGGCGTACTGGCACAACGAGACCGGCTGACCATCCTGCAAGGCCGGAAAGCGATGATCGAGCAAGGTCGGGCAAGCCTCACCGGCGACCGCCGGCATGGCGCTCATTACCGCCAGTCCGACGATGCCCAAGCAGCGTGCAAGTATCCTGTTCATGTCTAAGCTCCGTGTTTTGTCCTGGACAAACCAGAACTCTGTTCGTAAGATAATCACCACCAAGCACTGTGTCAACGATTTTTCCACCTTTTGTTCAGGACAAAGCATGAACACTCCCAGCTTCAACATTGCAGCCGTCGAGCGCGATACCGGGCTGTCGAAAGACGTCCTGCGCATGTGGGAGCGGCGCTATGGCTTCCCCACGCCGGAGCGCGATGGCAACGGCGAACGCCTCTATCCGGCCGAACAGGTCGAGCGCCTGCGCCAGATCAAACGCCTGATGGATCAAGGACATCGGCCGGGAAAGCTGATTGCCGCACCGGAAGGGGAATTAAGCGCGCTGGCACCGCGCCGGCCGCGCCCGGCACCGGCCGAGTGTCAAATCAACGACCGGGCCGGGCTTGAGGAATTGCTCACGCTGATCCGCCAGCACGACGCCAACGGCTATACCCAGGCTCTGCAACAGCGGCTGGTACGCCTGGGGCTACAGAGTTTTGTCCTGGACATCGTTGCTCCACTGACGCAACAAGTCGGCGAAGCCTGGGAAGATGGGCGTTTCGCGGTGTTCGAGGAACATCTGTTCACTGAATTGACCAAGCGGGTATTGCGCCAGGCCATCGCCACCCTGCCCCCCGGCAGCGGCTCGCCGCGCGTGCTGCTGACCAGCCTGCCGGACGAACAGCACATCCTCGGCCTGCTGATGCTCGAAGCCCTGCTGGCGCTGGAGGGCGCGGAATGCATCCCGCTTGGCACGCAAATGCCGCTGCTGGAAATCAGCCGGGCCGCCAGCGCCCATCGCGCCGACATCGTCGCGCTGTCGTTTTCCGTTGCCTTCCCGCTACGCCAGATCCCCGCCTTGCTGCAACAACTGCGCGGCGCCTTGCCGGATGCAGTCGAGTTATGGGTCGGCGGCAGCGGCGTCTCCCGCCTGACCCCACCCCCCGGCGTGCTGCGCTTCGCGGGGCTGGAAGCGGGTGTTGAAGCGCTGGCCGGCTGGCGTCAGCAGTGATCGGGGGAATAACGTCAGAACAATTCAGGAAACGCTGATTAATCCGTCATCCCCGCGCAGGCGGGGATCCAGTTCGTTGATTTTCTGGATTCCCGCCTACGCGGGAATGACATTTTTGAATTGATCAGCATCCCTAAGCGTTCAATTTTGCGGTCGACCGCAAAATTAGGGCAAAAATCAAATTTCCGCCCCCTAGCCGCCCATCGCCCCTTTCAATAGTTCGATGAAGGCCGTCGTCCGCGTCGGCAGCAGGCGGCGGCCGGGGGTCAGGCACCACAGGGTGATGCTTGGCAACTGCCATTCCGGCAGCACGCGTTGCAGGCGGCCTTCGGCGAGCGGACGGCGGGCGAAGGGATCGGACAGCGCGACGATGCCCAGGCCGTGCAGCGCCAGGTCGCGTTGCAGCGGCAAGGAGTTGGCGGCGAGCGGGCCCTTGGGCAGGCCTTGCCAGTGTTCGTCAGCGCGACTCAGACGCCAGGGCAGGATGTCACCGCTGCCGCCGATCATGCGCAGG
>JAVBXO010000064.1 GCA_030824535.1 Azonexus sp.
GTCCTTGCTGGCGGGGTGGTCATATTCAACGGCAGACACCACGGCAAAGCCTTGATACGGGTCAATCCAGCGCCGCCGCCATCGCTGGGCAATGAACAAAGGGCCAACGCAAAAAGAAGAAAGCCCCGTGCCGGAGGAGGAACACGGGGCTTTCGGGTGAGCTGCTGGGGGAGGCAACCACCAGCGCTGTTGGGGGAGTTCAGCGCATGGGTGAAAGATAAGGGCCAGGCCGCGCGGGTTCAAGTAAGGATTTGCAACAACATGTTGCACCAAACTGTCGGCTGGCTGACTGCGGCCATTCAGAGCAGCAAGCGAGGGTCTATCCCCATGCGGTATACTCGTCGGATGAGCGCGAACCTACAGAATACCGCCGGCGACGAACTGGCGATGCCCGACCAGTGGGCTGAACGGCTGGCCTCCCGGCTGACCAAAGATGAAAAGATTCAGGCCTGGCTGGAGCTCGATCTCGATGCCCGCCTGCACTTTGCCAACGGCCTGGTAGCGGTGACTGACCAGCGTTTGCTGGCCCTGGCGCCCGGCGACAGCGAATGGCGCGAGTGGCCGCTACGCCCGGCCTTGAACCTGAACCATCACGACAACGCCGGCGTCGGTTCGCTCGAACTGCTCGATGCACAGGGACGCATCGCCTGCTGGCGCTACACCCTGGCCAACAACCTCGCCGCCTTGCGCGTGATCAGCGAATTCGAACTACACCGCGACAGCCTGGCCAGCGGCCAGCCGGTGCAGCACGCCGAAGACGACTGCTGCCCCAAATGCATGGCGCCGATCCCGCCCGGTGAAGATGAATGCCCGGTCTGCAACCGCGAAACCATGGTCGTCCCGTCGACCTGGACGCTGTTCCGCCTGTGGCGTTTTGCCCACCCTTACCGTTGGCAATTGCTCACCGGTTTTGTACTGACGCTGGCCTCGACCGCCGCCCAGCTGGTGCCGCCCTACCTGACGATGCCGCTGATGGACGAGGTGCTGATTCCTTTCCAGAACGGCAAGCCCATCGACTGGCCGCTGGTGCTCATGTATCTCGGCGGCCTGCTCGGCGCGGCGACGCTGGCCTGGGGCCTGGGCTGGATACGCACTTACATTCTGTCACTGGTTTCCGAGCGCATCGGCCGCGACCTGCGCACCCAGACCTACGAACACCTGCTCGGCCTGTCACTCGAATATTTCGGCGGCAAGCGCACCGGCGACCTGATGGCGCGCATCGGCAATGAAACCGACCGCATCAACATCTTCCTGTCGCTCGACCTGCTCAACTTCGCCACCGACGTGCTGATGATCACGATGACCGCCGTCATCCTGTTCTCGATCAACCCGTGGCTGGCCCTGGTAACGCTGCTGCCGCTGCCGATCATCGGCTGGCTGATCCACTTTGTCCGCGAAAAACTGCGCACCGGTTTCGAGAAAATCGACCGCGTCTGGGCTGAAGTGACCAATGTGCTCGCCGACACCATCCCCGGCATCCGCGTCGTCAAGGCCTTTGCCCAGGAAAAGCGCGAAGGCGAGCGTTTCCGCACCGCCAACGAGCACAACCTGCAGATGAACGACAAGCTGAACAAGACCTGGTCGGTGTTCACCCCGACGGTCACGCTGCTGACTGAAATCGGCCTGCTCGTCGTGTGGATTTTCGGCATCTGGCAGATTTCCAAGGGCGCCAGCACCGTCGGTGTGCTCACCGCCTTCCTCGCCTACATCGGCCGCTTCTACACCCGTCTTGATTCGATGAGCCGTATCGTCTCGGCAACGCAACGCGCGGCCTCGTCGACCAAGCGTATTTTCGACATCCTCGACCACGTTTCCAGCGTTCCCGAACCGACCAACCCGGTCCATCTGTCTGGCGTCACCGGTCGCCTGGAACTGAAAAAAGCCAGCTTCCGTTACGGCACCCGCTCGGTCACCCGCGACGTCGATCTGGTCATCGAGCCCGGTGAAATGATCGGTCTGGTCGGTCATTCCGGTTCCGGCAAATCCACGCTGGTCAACCTGATCTGCCGCTTCTACGACGTCACCGAAGGCCAGGTGCTGATCGACGGCGTCGATGTGCGCTCGGTGCCGGTGGCCGAATTCCGCCAGCACATCGGTCTGGTGCTGCAGGAACCTTTCCTGTTCTTCGGCACCATCGCCGAGAACATCGCCTACGGCAAACCGCAGGCGACACGCCAGGAAATCATCGCCGCCGCCCGCGCCGCGCACGCCCACGAATTCATCCTGCGCCTGCCGCATGGCTATGACTCGCTGGTTGGCGAACGCGGCCAGGGACTGTCCGGCGGCGAGCGCCAGCGCATCTCGATTGCCCGGGCGCTGTTGATCGATCCACGCATCCTGATCCTCGACGAGGCCACTTCTGCGGTCGACACCGAAACCGAGAAGGAAATCCAGAAGGCACTCGACAACCTGGTCAAGGGCCGCACCACCATCGCCATCGCCCACCGCCTGTCTACGCTCAGGAAGGCCGACCGGCTGGTGGTCATGGATCGCGGCAAGATCGTCGAAATCGGCAACCACGATCAGTTGATGGAAATCGAAGGTCACTACTACAAGCTGTACATGGCTCAGGCGCGCAATGTCGATACGGAAGCCCAGTTGCCGGCCGCGCCCAATCTCCCGAAAACCGTCACCGCCTGAGAGTCACGATGTCAATCGCCATGTCGAAAGTCCCTTTCCAGTTGCAGCGCGACAGCTACGGTCGACTCGTCCTGACCGGCCAAAATGGCCAGCGCCACGAAGGCGTCACGCCGGTGCGCGCTTTTCCGATTGCCGCGCCGGATGAAGGTCTGTCGCTGATCAATTACGAAGGCCACGAAGTGGGCTGGGTCGATGCCGTCGCCGACCTGCCTTACGACATCCGCCAACTCGTCGAGAACGAACTGGCCAGCCGCGAATTCGTCCCGGAAATCAGCCGCATCGTCGAAGTTTCCAGCTTCGCCTGCCCGAGCACCTGGCAAGTCGCGACCAATCGCGGCGCCGCGACGCTGATCCTGAAAGGCGAAGAAGACATTCGCCGCCTGTCGCGCACACAGTTGCTGATTGCCGACGCCAACGGCATCCAGTTCCTGATTCGCGACCTCGAACAGCTGGATCGAGCCAGCCGCAAGCTACTCGACCGCTTCCTGTAACCGTCCGTACCGTTTGGTTACAATTTTTTGTCGTGGGTCAGCCGCGCCCCGATGAAAACGTTAATAATTGCTAGCTGCCCCATAAAACAATTTCTTAAAGTCGAACGGAGCTGGGCGACACAAGCATGAAGAATAAAGAAATCATCATTCGGGACATCATCAGTCTGCGTGGCCCGAGCATCTGGACTTACCCTCCCTCCCTCGAAGCCTGGGTTGATATCGGCGAATTCGAGGACTATCCCAGCAACAAGCTGCCCGGTTTTACCGAGCGCCTGAGCGCCTGGTTGCCATCGCTGGTCACCCACCGCTGCAACTATGGTGAACACGGCGGCTTCCTGCGCCGCCTCAATGAAGGCACCTGGATCGGCCATGTCCTGGAACATGTTTCCCTCGAACTGATGACGCTGGGCGGCCTGCCCGACGGCTTCGGCCGGACCCGCGAAACAACCACGCGCGGCGTCTACAAACTGGCGATCAGCAACTGGCATGACGAAGTCACCCGCCTGGCGCTTGACCTCGGCATCGAACTGATCCTCGCCGCGGTCAATGACCAGCCTTTCGACATGGCCAAGGCCACCGAGCAGATCCGCCGCAAGGTGGACCGCAAATACCTCGGCCCCTCGACCGCGGCCATCGCCAATGCCGCCGAAGCGCGCGGTATTCCGCATATCCGCCTGCTCGACGACGGCAATCTCGTGCAACTTGGTTACGGCGCCGCCATGCGCCGCATCTGGACCGCCGAAAGCGACCAGACCAGCGCCATCGCCGAAACCATCTCGCGCGACAAGGATCTGACCAAGGAACTGATTTCCTCGGTTGGCGTGCCGGTACCGGAAGGCCGCGAAGTCGATAGCGCCGACGATGCCTGGGATGCCGCCGAAGACATCGGCGTGCCGGTCGTCGTCAAGCCGACCGACGGCAACCACGGGCGCGGCGTCTTCATCGACCTGACGACCAAGGAAGAAGTCGCCAAGGCCTACGCCATTGCCGTTGAAGAAGGCTCCGGCGTCCTCGTCGAACGCTCGATCCAAGGCATCGAACACCGCCTGCTGGTTGTCGGTGGCAAGCTCGTCGCCGCCAACCGCAGCGACCTGATCACGATCAGCGGCGACGGCCAGGCGACTGTCCAGCAACTGATCGACAGCCAGATCAATATCGATCCGCGCCGTGGCACCTCCGAACTGCATCCGCTGTCGATCATCAAGATCGATACCGCCGCCAAAATTGAACTCGAACGCCAGGGACTGGACGCCGACAGCGTGCCGGAAACCGGCCGCGTCGTGCTGATCCAGCGCAACGCCAACCACGCTTTCGACTGCACCGACGAAGTTCATCCCGATACCGCTGACGTTGTCGCACTGGCGGCGCGCGTCGTCGGTCTCGACATCGCCGGCATCGACCTCGTCTGCCAGGACATTTCCCAACCGCTCGCCGAACAGGGTGGCGCGATTGTCGAAGTCAACGCCGGCCCCAGCCTGCTGATGCACATCAAGCCGGGCATCGGCAAGCCGCGTCCGGTTGGCCAGGCCATCGTCAACAACCTGTTTGCCGAAGGCATCAACGGCCGCGTGCCGCTGGTCGGCATCACCGGCACACACGGCAAGACGCCGGTGGCCAAGTTTGTCGCCCACCTGGTTTACCTGTCCGGCAAGCACGCCGGCCTGGCCTGCGCCGATGGCCTCTTCCTCGGTCGCCGCCAGGTTCAAAAAACCACCGCCGGCAACTGGGCCGGCGCCCGTCGCCTGCTGCTCAACCGCGCCGTTGACGCCGCCATTATCGAAAACGGCGCCGAGATCATTCTCGGCGAAGGCCTGGCCTACGACCGCTGCTCGGTCGGCGTCGTGACCAACGTCGTTCCCGCCGACGAAAAGCTCGAACGCTGGGACGTCCAGCCAACCGGTGGCGAGTACTACACCACCCACCGCTCGATCTACCGCACCCAGGTCGATGTCGTGCTGCCGTCCGGCCACGCCGTGCTCAATGCCGACGACGAGATGGTCGCCAGCTTCGCCGAGCTGTGCGATGGAAAAGTGATCTTTTTCTCGGTCGACCGCAATAATCCGGTCGTTGCCGCCCATCTTGCCGCTGGCGAACGCGCCGTATGCGTCGTCGATGGTCGCATCGCCCTGCTCACCGGTCAGGAAGAAGTCCGCCTCTGCCGCCTCGGCGACGCGCCAATGATCGGCAAGGCCAAGCAGCCCGAAGACGTCGCCGCCGCCCTGGCCGGTGTCGCTGCCGGCTGGGCCATGGGTCTGTCCAAGGAAGTCATCAAGACTGGCCTGAAGACCTACGGTATCGAGCTTTCCGATCCGGCTGCCCTGCTGCCGACGAAATAACAAGGAATCAAGCGTCATGGACGTTTCCCGCATTCGTGCCTTGCGCGGCCCCAATTTGTG
>JAVBXO010000199.1 GCA_030824535.1 Azonexus sp.
ATCACCTTGCCGGTGAATTGATGACAATCAGTAAGTGTCAGATTTTATTCGCGTAATCGGTGTCATCCGCGTCGAAATGAGCTTTTCAGGATGAATTTTTCGCCAATGCCAACGCTGATGGCGTGATCGCCGACAGCATCAATTGCGCCGGCAATCACGCAGCCGTGCAGGCGAGCACGCTGTTAGCGAGCGATCAATTCCCTGCACATGCCGAAGCGCAGGGTGGCGGCCGCCGGATCAAGCAGCACAAGTTCGAAGCCAGTCAGCTCGTGGGAGCAGATGTCGTGCCCGAGCATTGGCCGGAAAACAACATTGGCTCTTCCCTATTCCGCCGCACTACAGCGGGGAGCTGGCGGGGGACTGGGTCAGCGTTTTCCGGGGAGCGGTTTGGCGAGTGCCGGTGGGCTGCCAAGGTGAAACTCGAGCCGGTAACCGGCGACTTCGATCAGGTCGCCTTCGGCCAATGCTTGTGTTTCACGGCCAATCGGCTTTTGGTTGATACGCGGTGGCTGGGGGCCGTTGACGTGCGAGATCTGGATGCAGTTGGGACGCAGGGTGAGTACGGCCAGCGCTTCTCCGGGGATGCCGAACGTGGTCACGACGCGATCCAGCAGCACATTCTCGCCGGTGATGTGGCCGCCAGCACCCTGTCTGACATGAACGTAGGCTTCCGGGAAGCTGATCTTGGCAGCCCTGGCCGTTGGCAAGGGGGCAATTTCACCTTTGGCAGGGGCTTCTGTCGGGAGTGCCTGGATGAGCATGGTGCGATCCAGGCTCTGTTCGGAGGCTATCCGGGTATTCAGGTAACGCAGGTGATGGGTGCCGAGCAAAATGACATCACGGTGTTGCAGGATCTGACGGAAACAGAGTTTGCCATTGATCGAGATGCCGCGTTCACTGTCCAGGCTTTCCAGGATGTGGTCGGCACCTACGCAGAGAACGCGTGCATGATATTCACCCAGTTGCGGGTCGCTGATGGAGATGTCATTGTCAGCGGCGCGACCAACCGAAAGTGTCGGCTGGTCGGTGAAGAATTGGTTGAGTACGCTACCGTTCAGGCTGAGGACAAGTTTGGCCAAGATGCTGCTCCTTAGTGCTTGATCCAGCCGAACACCCGGCCAAGGAGGCCGGCCTTTTCGGAATTTGCCTCGTGCACGCGCACAAGGACAACCGAAATGTTGTCCGGACCGCCATAATCGTTTGCCAGCTGTATCAGATGCTGTGCGGCAACTTTCAGATTGCTTTTCAGACTATCGACGATGAGTTCGATGTCGCTGTCGCTGACCAGGTCGGTCAGGCCATCCGTGCACAGGAGATAGACATCGCCGACGCATAGCTCTTCCTGATGGATGTGCACATAGACTTGCTCCTGCTGGCCCAGGGCCTGGGTGACGAAATGGCGATTGTGCGACAGGGCGGCATCGGTGGTCTGGATCAGGCCGCTTTCGATTTGGTCCCGAAGCAGCGAGTCATCGCGGGTCAGTTGCTGCAACTGGCCTTTGCGCAGACGATAGATGCGAGAGTCGCCAACGTGCAGCAGGGCCGCACGGTTGTCATGCATGAGCCACAGTGCGAGTGTGGTTCCCATGCCATGGCGCTCAGCATGGTAGAGTGCAGCCGCGCAGATGGCACTGTTGGCTTCCTGGATGATTTGCTCGGCAAACTGGTGCGGTTGTGGCTGGCTGGCACCCGCACGGAAATGCTGGATTTTGATCGGCAGACGCTGGCTGAGGGTGTCAATGGCAAGGCGGCTGGCAAAGTTGCCGGCATTATGCCCGCCCATACCATCGGCGACGATGGCAAATCCATGCTCATTGTCGGCGAAGGCGATGTCCTCATTGATGGCGCGCATGCGGCCAGTATCAGAAAGCGCTGCAGATTCGAGTCGGAAACGTTCGTTTTTCAAAGTGTCGGCAGGGTCTGAGTCGGCGAAAGCGCCGTAGGAATATAGCATGGAGAGATGGGGTTTCTTGACACTTTGTGGTGCGATAGACCATATTCCAACCTTGATTTTTTGCGGTATATAACATCGGCATTTTTCAGACATGACCATCGAACAACTAGGGCGATTCAAGATCACGGGAACGCTGGGCCAAGGTGCCATGGGAACAGTGTATCGGGCCACAGATCCCCTGATTGAGCGGACTGTCGCGATCAAGACGGTTGCCTGTGCCGGTTTGTCGAAAGAAGAGACCGAGGCCTTCGAGCAGCGCTTCTATCGCGAGGCAAAATCGGCGGGGCGCCTGAATCACCCGAATATTGTCACGATTCATGATGTCGGCCGCAGCGAGAACCTCGCTTTCATCGCAATGGAGTATCTGAGCGGCCAGAGCTTGCGCGAGGTGCTCGACTCGGGGGTTGTCCTGCCACCGGAACGCTGTGTCGAAATCGCAGCAGAAGTCGCCGATGGTCTGGCCTATTCTCATGAGAACGGGATCGTTCATCGCGATATCAAGCCAGCCAATATCATGGTGCTTGAAAACGGCACGGTGAAAATTGCCGATTTCGGCGTGGCATTGCTGCCAACTGGATCAGGCACGGTCGATGGCACGGCGTTTGGTTCTCCGAAATACATGTCGCCGGAGCAGGTGATCGGGAAGCGGGTGGACGGCCGTTCCGACATCTTTTCGCTGGGCAGCATGCTCTATGAAATGCTGACCGGCCATCCGCCGTTCGATGGGGAGAGCCTGACGGCGGTGTTGTACCAGGTACTGCATGGCACCCCGCCTTTGCCTTCCAGCTTCAATCCGGAATTGCCGCGGGTGTTTGATCGTCTGCTGGCCAAAGCCATGACCAAGGATCCGGAGAAACGCTACCAGAGCGCAAGTGAGTTTGCCGCTGATTTGCGCAAATGCCGGCGCCGTTTGCGCGATGCAGGAAAGCCGGCCGGGGCGGCCACTGCCGCAAGCAAGCCGCCGGCCTCGCCGGCCCCGGCCGCCGTTGCACAACCCGGCATGGATTGGCGGCGCTGGTCGCTGGCTGCGGTCGGCGCACTCCTCATCGGCGGACTGGCCTGGTTTTACCTCGGTAAATCATCGCCGGCAGGCGCCCAGGTTGAGGCCGTGCAGGCAGCGGCTGGGGTGGGCAATGAAGCATCCACGCCGCCGAGCGCAGCGGTGGTAACACCGGCGGTTCAGCCTGTGCCGGTCGCGGAGACAGCGGCGCCTCGTCAGGAAGAAGTGCCGCCGACGCCGGATGTTCCGGCAGAAGGTATGCTTCGCCTGGCCATCGCGCCCTGGGGAGAAGTCCTGGTCAATGGCAAAATGGCCGGCGTTTCCCCACCGCTGACTGAATTGCGTCTGTCGCCAGGAAGCTATCGAATCGAGTTGCGTAACACCAATTTCAAGCCGCATCGCCAGGAGATTGAGGTGGTGGCAGGCAAGAGCGTTCGCATCAAGCATAAATTTCAGTGAGTCTCAGCATGCCCTTCCCGTCGTCCCGCCTTCTGTCCCGCCTCGGACTTTCCTGCAGCGTGCTACTGCTCTGTGCCGCTTGCGCATCCACACAGGGCGGGGGATCTTCCGAGAAAAACAGCGGCGAAACAAAAATGTGGTGGGAACCGGAGAAGGCTGCTGCACCCGCCGCCTCTGCAGCGAAGGCGCAACCGAGCAAGGCGCAGCAGGAGCTGGCTTCCGGGGTAGCGAGCTACGAAGACGGTGCCTACAAGCAGGCGACACGTCAACTGCAAAATGCTCTGGCTTTGGGCCTCGATTCCGCTGCAGAGCAGGCGACGGCGCACAAATATCTGGCTTTCATGTACTGCGTCGGCAAGCGCCAGAGCCAGTGCCGTGACGAGTTTGGCAAGGCGCTGGCGGCCGATTCCAGCTTTGACCTGACGCCGGCCGAGATCGGGCATCCGATCTGGGGGCCGGTCTTCCGCAAGCTCAAGGCGGCGCAAAAAAGCGCCAAATAATTCTCGAAAAAAAGGCGACGCTGGGTAAGCGTCGCCAAAACCGAACGCCAAAAACAACTTGGCGTACCGCAGAGGTTCTTGAATCCTTACTTCTTGCGCGGCGCCGGAACGTCCGTGCAAGTGCCGTGCGCGACTTCGGCGGCCATGCCGACCGTTTCGCCGAGCGTCGGGTGCGGGTGGATGGTCTTGCCGATATCGACCGCGTCACAGCCCATTTCAATCGCCAGGCAGACTTCGCCGATCATGTCGCCCGCCGATGGGCCAACGATGGCGCCGCCGATGACGCGATGCGTTTCGGCATCGAAAATCAGCTTGGTGAAGCCGTAATCGGCACCGTTGGCAATCGCCCGGCCGCTGGCCGCCCAGGGGAACTTGGCGGTTTCGACCTTGCGCCCTTCCTGCTTGGCCTGGTCTTCGGTGTAGCCGACCCAGGCCACTTCCGGATGGGTGTAGGCAACGCCGGGAATGACCTGAGCGTCAAAGGCGGCCTTGTGACCAGCCGCGACTTCCGCCGCGACGTGGGCTTCATGCACGGCCTTGTGGGCGAGCATGGGCTGGCCGACGAGGTCGCCGATGGCGAAGATGTGCGGCACATTGGTGCGCATCTGGGCATCGACCGGAATGAAGCCGCGATCAGTGACGATCACGCCGGCCTTGTCGGCAGCGATCTTGCCGCCGTTCGGCGCACGGCCGGCAGCTTGCAGGATCATGTCGTAGCGCACGGCATCGGCATTCGGCGCGCCTTCACCCTCGAACTTGACCCACAGGCCGTCCTCCTGGGCATCGACGGCAACCGTCCTGGTCTTGAGCATGATGCGCTCGAAGCGGTGGCTGTTCTGCTTTTCCCAGACCTTGACCAGGTCACGATCCGGCCCCTGCATCAGCGCATCGGCCATTTCGACGACATCGACCTTGGCGCCCAGCGTCGAATAGACGGTAGCCATTTCCAGGCCGATGATGCCGCCACCGATGACCAGCATCTTCTTCGGCACGTAGCGCAGTTCCAGCGCGCCGGTCGAATCGACGATGCGCGGGTCACGCGGGATGAAAGGCAGATGCACGGCTGACGAACCGGCAGCGATGATGCATTTCGAGAACTTGATGACCTTCTTGCTGCCGGTCTTGTCCTGGCCCGTGCCTTCGGTAACTTCGACTTCGATATGCTGCGGATCGAGGAAGTGGCCGTAACCGCGCACGATCTCGACCTTGCGGCCCTTGGCCATGCCGGCCAGGCCACCGGTCAGCTTGCCGACGACCTTTTCCTTGTGGCTGCGCAGCTTGTCGATATCGACTTGCGGTGCCGCGAAGCTGACGCCCAGATCATTGGCGTGGCTGGCTTCGTCGATGATTTCGGTGACGTGCAACAGCGCCTTGGACGGGATGCAGCCGACGTTCAGACAAACGCCGCCGAGCGTGGCGTAACGCTCGACGATGATCGTCTTCATGCCCAGATCGGCGGAGCGGAAGGCGGCCGAGTAGCCGCCGGGGCCGGCGCCGAGCACGAGCATTTCGCATTCCAGATCAGCCGAGCCGCCATGGCTGCCGGCTGCCGGGGCTACTCCTCCC
>JAVBXO010000127.1 GCA_030824535.1 Azonexus sp.
AACACCCATCCAGCCGCACAATCCACCCCGCCTTTTCCGCCTCGCTGGCAAAACTCGCCTCAAAACTATTGAGCGCCAGTTGATACCAGGTCGCCGCGTCGAAATTGAAGGCGGCTTGTACGGCGCGGATGTTGTCGTTCATGTAGCCGCCGAAATAGGCCGGGTCGTCGCTGTTGAGGGTGACTTTGGCGCCTTGGGCCAGCAGCGTTCCCAAGGTGTGGTCGGCCATGCTTTTGAAGACGCAGAGGCGGATGTTGGAGAGTGGGCAGACGGTCAGCGGAATCTTCTCGCGGATCAGCCGGGCGACGACGGCGGCGTCTTCGAGGGCGCGGACGCCGTGGTCGATGCGTTTGGCGCCGAGCAGATCGAGGGCTTCGCTGATGTAGGCGGGTGGGCCTTCTTCGCCGGCGTGGGCGACGACCGGTTTGCCGAGGGCGCGGCAGCGGGCGAAGACGCGCTCGAACTTGCTCGGCGGGTGGCCTTTTTCGGAGGAATCGAGGCCGAAGCCGTCGATACGCGGCAGATGCGGCTCGGCCTCGGCCAATGTAGCGAAGGCCTCTTCTTCGCTGAGATGGCGCAGGAAGCAGAGGATCAACCGGCCACTGATGCCCCAGCGGGCCTGGCCCTGTTTAAGGCCCTCCTCCAATCCGTCGAGCACGGTGACAAAGGGAATGCCGCGCGCCGTGTGCGTCTGCGGGTCGAAGAAAATCTCGGCATGGATGACATTGTCGGCGGCGGCGCGTTCCAGGTAGGCGAGCATCAGGTCGCGGAAATCGTCAGCCGTGCGCAGCACATCGGCGCAGGCGTAATAGAGATCGAGGAAGGATTGCAGGCTGTCGAAATCGTAGGCGGCGGCGAGTGCGGCTTCGTCGGCATAGGGCAGCGTGATGCCGTTGCGGCGGGCCAGCGCGAAAGCCAGCGCCGGTTCCAGCGTACCTTCGATATGCACATGCAGTTCGGCCTTGGGCATGCGGCAGGCCAGTTCGAGGACGGCTTCCTTATCTTGCGTGGCATTCATGGCAGAAATTCTCCGAAAATTGAAAAATAGCGGGTCAAGGCCGCTTATCTGGCAACACTGCGAGCCAGTTCGGCCAGCCCCTCGGCAAATGCCGTCGCGCCGCCGTTGGCCGGATGACGCACGGCACCGGCCAGCTTGACGCCCATCTCGCTCAGCAGGCCTTCGGCTTTTTTGCCGACGGCAACGATGCGGGCTTTGGGGAAGGTGTCGGCCAGCAGGCGCATGGCCGGCGCGCCGAGGGCGATTTCGGCCGGGGTCGGGGTGCGGTTCGATAGCGGATTGCCGGGTTTGTACGGGTGCAGTTGCACGGCATTCCAGAGCAGCGTCTTTTCGGCGATGCCCAGCTTGTACAGGGTTTTCCAGACGATGGTGGCGGACGGCTCGGAGAAGGGCAGACGGCGTTCGGTCAGCCGGCCCTGCACTTGCGTCACACGCGGAATCGCGCCTTCGATCAGCAAACGCTCGCTGGTAAAGGCGATGCCGCTACGCACACAGCCTTGATAGCCGGGCGCTTCGCCGCACAGGATGAAGGCCGGGTCGCAGGCCAGATGTTGCGCCAGGCGCTCGAGCTTGCTTTCCGGAGTATTTCCGGGGAGGTCATCGGCGCAGGTATCACGCCAGGGATTGAACAGGCCTTGCTGGCCGTAGGGCAGACTTTCAACCAGGCGACGGGCAAGCAAGCGCTGAGTCATGAGTAAGTTCCAATGCGGGAAAACAGGGAAAAGCTGATTTTCCCCGAAAAAAAGGCGTCTACCGCAGCAGCGGTATTTTTACGCTGCTTTTCCCAATAAAAAACGCGACCCGCAGGCCGCGTTGATGGCCGGCAAAAACTTTATTTGGGAATCGCGCCTTCCACACCTTCGACGTAGAAACTCATCTTCTTCAGATCGCCATCGCTGTAGGTCTTGCCCTTGGCGAGGAATTCCTTGCCGGACTGGTCCTTGAGCGGGCCGGTGAAGGGGTGCAGCGTGCCAGCCTTGATGGCGTCACGACGTTCTTCTGCCAGCTTCTTGACCGGGGTCGAAACCGCCGGGCCAAAGTTCTCGATATTGACCGCGCCTTCCTTGACGCCCCACCAGAGATCGCTCGACTTCCAGGTGCCGGCGGCGACTTCATCCAGTGTCTTCTTGTAGAGCACGCCCCAATGCAGCACCGATGCGGCCAGATGCGCCTTGCCGCCGAACTTGCTCATGTCGGAATCCCAGCCAAAGGCCAGCACGCCTTTTTCCTGGGCGGCCTGAACGACGGCCGGCGAATCGGTGTTTTGCATCAGCACGTCGCAACCCTGCGAAATCAGCGCCAGCGCGGCTTCACGTTCCTTGCCCGGATCGAACCAGGAATTCACCCAGATGGCGCGGGTGGTGATCGCCGGATTGACGCTGCGTGCGCCGATGGTGAAAGCGTTGATGTTGCGGATGACTTCCGGGATGGGAATCGAGGCCACGACGCCCAGCTTGTTGCCCTTGCTCATCTTGCCGGCGACCACGCCCAGCATGTAGGCACCTTCATAGGTGCGGACGTCGTAGACGCCGAGATTGGCGGCGGTCTTGTAGCCAGTGGCATGCATGAACACGGTGTTCGGGAAAGCCTTGGCGACCTTGGCCATCTGGTTCATGTAACCAAAGGAAGTACCGAAGACGAGCTTGTTGCCCTTTTGCGCCAGATCACGGAAGACGCGCTCGGCGTCGGCGGTTTCCGGCACGTTCTCGACGAAAGCGGTCTGCACCTTGCCGCCGGACTCGGCTTCAACGGACTTGCGACCTTCATCGTGAGCATAGGTCCAGCCATGGTCGCCGGTCGGGCCAATGTAGACGAAGCCAGCCTTGAGCGGTTCGGCAGCCTGGGCAGCGTTGAGGCCGGCGACGGCCATCAGCGCAACGACAGTGAGTGTCTTGAGTCGGGACAGCATGCTTGGTTCTCCTTGAAAGGTCTGCGAGGGTTGATTGCTGCACTGTAGCAATCCCCGGCGGCGCAACCTATCTCGCCAACGTTATGACCAGTATTGCTCAGCGCTGTCTTGGCGAGCATGGCGCTATCCCGATAATCTGCTGGCAACTTGAAGAAAGCCTGCCCATGCCCGACGAAGCCTTGAACGACCAGGATTTGCTGCACTTGCAGCATTGCATCGCCCTCTCCCGCCAGGTGCGCGACAGCGGCAAGCACCCTTTTGCCGCCATCGTCGTCGATGCCGCCGGGCAGATCGTTGCCGAAGCCGGCAATGACTCGCTGCCGCCGGAAGGCGATCCGACCCGCCACGCCGAACTGGTCGCCGCCGGTATGGCGGCCCGGCGCCTGAGCCCGGAAGCACTGGCCGGCGCGACCCTGTATTCCAGCGCCGAACCCTGCGCCATGTGTGCCGGGGCGATTTACTGGTGTGGCATCGGGCGAGTCGTCTATGCCCTGTCCGAACACAAACTGCTGGGGCTGACCGGCGACCACCCGGAAAACCCGACTTTTGCCCTGCCTTGCCGCGAGGTGTTTGCCCGTGGCCAACGCCGGGTCGAGGTCGCCGGCCCTTTCCTGGAAGACGAAGCCGCCGCGCCGCATGTCGGCTTCTGGCAGCAGCCATAAGAGAACGCACATAAGCCTTATCTACCCTCGCCTCTCAACCCTGCATCGCCCAACGTGCTACTTTGAATCACCGTCGGAGATCCGGAAAACCTCATGTCTGAACGCCCCATCCAGTTCTATTTTCGCGGCGCCCTGCAGCAGATCCAGGGCCCGGCGCCGACGCGCACGGTGCTGCAATATCTGCGTGAAGACCTGCAACAGACCGGCACCAAGGAAGGTTGCGCCGAAGGTGATTGCGGCGCATGCACGGTCGTCATCGGCGAATTGAGCGGCAGCGATGGCCAGGAAGAACTGCGCCTGCGCGCCGTCAATGCCTGCATCCAGTTCCTGCCGGCGCTCGACGGCAAGGCGCTATTCACCGTCGAAGACCTGGCGCCAGCCGCCGACCGGCTGCATCCGGTGCAGCAGGCGCTGGTCGACCGCCATGGTTCGCAATGCGGTTTCTGTACGCCGGGCTTCGCCATGTCGCTGTTCGCGCTTTACGAAAACCAGCCGGACTGCCCGCCGCGTGAGGAAATCGATCATTGCCTGTCGGGCAATCTATGCCGCTGCACCGGCTACCGGCCCATCGTCGACGCGACCAAAGATGCCTACGCCTTGCCGCGCCAGGCACTGAACCGCCAACCGGTGATTGCCGCCCTGAAGGCCCTGGCCCAACTGCCGCCGCTCGATTATCAAGGCGCCGGCCAGCGCAGCCACAGTCCGCGCAGCCTGGCCGAACTCGCCGAACTGCGTGAAAAATTGCCGGAAGCGCGTCTGGTCGCCGGTGGCACCGACGTCGGCCTGTGGGTCACCAAACAAGGCCGCGAGCTCGGCGAGATCATCAATCTTGGCGCAGTCGCCGAACTGAAAAGCCTGGCGATTGGTGCCGAACGTCTGGAAATCGGTGCTGGCGTCACGTTGACCGATGCCTTTGCCGCGCTCAGCGCCTTCGAGCCGCAATGGGCCGAACTGGCCCGGCGCTTCGCCTCGACGCCAGTGAAGAACGCCGGCACGCTGGGCGGCAATGTCGCCAACGGCTCGCCGATCGGCGATTCGATGCCGGCCCTGATCGCATTAGGCTGCCGCATCGTGCTGCAAAAAGGCGCCGCGACACGCGAAATGGCGCTCGAAGACTTTTATGTCGATTACCAGAAGACGGCGCTGCAAAGCGGTGAATTCGTCCGTTCGCTGCTGCTCGATGCGCCGCCAGCGCCGCTGCAACGCCTGTTCCGCAGCTACAAAGTGGCCAAACGCTTCGATCAGGACATTTCCGCCGTCGCGGCCGGCCTGGCCGTGCATCTCGATGAAGAAGGCCTGATTCGCCGCGCCCGCCTGGCTTTCGGCGGCATGGCGGCGACGCCAAAACGGGCGGCGGCCTGCGAAGCGGCGATGCTCGGCCGACCGTGGCATCCGGAGACCGTGCGCCTCGGCATGGCGGCATTGAAAGAAGATTTCGCGCCCTTCTCCGATGTGCGCGCCAGCAGCGCTTACCGCCTGACGGTCGCGGCCAATCTGCTGCAACGTTTCTGGCTGGAAACCGGGCCAAAAACGGCGTCGACCGCAGAACCGGTGCGCTTGAGCGATTTATTGCCGATTTCGCTGGAGGCACGGCCATGAGCGCCCACCTCACCACTTCCGGGCCGCTGGTCGGCCGTGCCATCCCGCACGAAAGCGCCCATCTGCACGTCAGCGGCAAGGCGACTTACATCGACGACCTGCCGGAACTGGCCGGCACGCTGCACGCCGCCGCCGGCTTGTCGAGCTGCGCCCGTGGCCGGATCAAAAGCCTCGACCTCGCCGCCGTGCGCGCCTACCCCGGCGTGCGCTGCGTCATCACCGCCGCCGACATTCCCGGCGAGAACAATTGCGGACCGATCCT
>JAVBXO010000284.1 GCA_030824535.1 Azonexus sp.
GGCCCAAGGCATCGGCAATCTGCTCGGCAATCACCACAGCAGCAACAGCCTGCTCGACGAGCCTGCCGCAGCGAAGCCGCCGGTGGAACATCTGGCCAGCAACGATGTCAGCGAGCGCAGCGACAACGGTCTGGACAGCCTGGATGACGGATTGGACGGCGGTCTCGGCAGCGACGACCCGTCATGGCTGTAAGGCAAGTTTGTGAGTGACGAACACAGTCTTTTACGAAGCTGAGTTTCAGTGCTGGCAGTTACGCCAGTCGATGCGATAAGAACTGTCGGTTCCCGCGGGTGGATTATCCATGACCGCCACCAGCTCGCCCGGGAGATCGCCACATTCGCGCAGGAAGGGGCCGGTGACCAGAATCTCGCCGCCCTTGCCGATATCCTCGCCGAGCTTGCTGGCCGCATTGACCTCGGCACCGAAAACATCATGGTCGCCAATCCGCAGCAGACGCCCGAAACCCAGGCCGATGCTGAGCAGGATGCCTTCCTCGCTACTGTGTTCGAGGTTATAGGCCGCCAGCAGACGCTGCATCACCATCGAGCACTGCAAGACCTTGTGGGCATTACGAAAAATGACCAGCATCGAATCGCCTTCGACCTTGAGCAGGATGCCGTCGTGCTCCTCGATCATCGGGATCAGCAGACGTTCGGACTCATGGATGGTCTGCAGGAAGTCGATGATGCCGAATTCGGCGACGCGGCGCGAAAAGCCCGAGAGGTCGGTGAACATCACGCACCAGTTCTCACCGAAAAGATCCCAGATGCGCCGGTCGATGCGCGCCTTGTCGGCGCCCGGCTGCAAGCGTTCCTCGATCAGGCGGTCGAGGCGCTCGAGCGAGCCGCGCGAATCAATTCTTTGCCGCTGACTCATGCGCTATTCCCCGAGATAGGCGGCGCGCACCTTGGAATCATCAAGCAAGGCGGGCGAATCACCGTGCAGCGTGATTTCGCCGCTTTCCATGACGTAGCCGCGCTGGCTGGATTGCAGCGCCAGCCGGGCGTTCTGTTCGATCAGCAAGGTGGTCATGCCGGCAGCGGCAACGGCGCGGATGACCTCGAAAATTTTCTGCACCATGATCGGCGCCAGGCCCATTGAAGGTTCGTCGAGCAGCAACATTTTCGGCCGGCTCATCAGCGCCCGGCCGATGGCCAGCATCTGCTGTTCGCCGCCGGAAAGGGTGCCGGCGAGCTGGCTTTCCCGCTCCCTCAGACGCGGAAAATAGTCATAGACCATTTTCAGGTCTTTTTCGACGTCGACCGCAGCATCGTGAATAAAGGCGCCCATGTGCAGGTTTTCCAGCACCGACAGACGCGGAAAGACGCCGCGCCCTTCGGGAACCAGCGCGATGCCCTTGCGGATGATGTCGTGCGGCACGATGCGGCTGATTTTTTCACCACAGAAATGCACATCGCCGCCGACTGCATCGATGACCCGGGCAATGGCCTTCAAGGTGCTGCTTTTGCCCGCGCCATTGGCGCCGATCAGGGCGACGGTTTCGCCTTCCTTGACGTGGAAGGTGATGCTGCGCACCGCCTGGATGCCGCCGTAGGCGACGTGGAGTCCGGTTACTTCAAGCACCTAGGTAAGCCTCAATCACACGTTGATCTTTTTGCACCACTGCCGGCACATCCTCGATGACCAGCGCGCCGTAGTCGAGCACGGCGACGCGGTCGCACAGGCCCATGACCAGCTTGACGTCGTGTTCGATCAGCAGCACGGTCGTGCCGTCCTTGCGGATGCCGACAATCAGCTCACGCAGTTCGGCGGTTTCGGTGCCGTTCATGCCGGCGGCCGGCTCGTCGAGACAAAGCAGTTTCGGCTCGGTGGCCAGCGCGCGGGCAATTTCCAGCCGGCGCTGGTCGCCGTACGACAGGTTTTTGGCCAGATCGTCAGCGCGGTCTTCGATCTGCACGTAATGCAGCAGATCCATCGCGCGCTGGCGGATCGCCGCTTCTTCAGCCTTGGTCGCCTTGTTCTGGAACATCGCGCCGAAAACGCCGGCCTTGGTCCGTACGTGCCGGCCGACCATGACGTTTTCCAGCGCCGTCATGTTGCCGAACAGGCGGATGTTCTGGAAAGTCCGGGCGATGCCGCGTTGCGCGGCCTGTTGCGGCGCGTCGGCACGCAGCGGCTGGCCGGCGAAAGTGAAGCCACCGCCATCCGGGATGTACAGCCCGGTCAGGCAGTTGAAGAAAGTCGTCTTGCCGGCGCCGTTGGGGCCGATCAAGCCATAGACCTCGCCTTCGCGGATGCTCAGCGACACATCGCGCAGCGCCTTGACGCCACCGAAGTGCTTGGCGACGGCTTTTGCTTCGAGCAAAGCTTGGGTCATTTTGCCCCCTCCGCCAGTTCGCGCTTGCGTTCAGGCGCCGGCCACAAACCCGCTGGTTTGAAACGCATGACCAGCACCAGCGCCAGGCCGAAAACCAGCATGCGCAGGCTTTCCGGGTCGACCAGCTGTTTGCCGAACAGCAGTTTCTGGATCGGCCCGACGCCGTAACGCAGGGCTTCCGGCAGGATGGTCAGCAGCACCGCGCCGAGAATCACGCCGGGGATATGACCCATGCCGCCGAGCACGACCATCGCCAGGATCATCACCGATTCGATCAGCGAGAAGCTTTCCGGCGACACGAAACCCTGCATCGCCGCGAAGATGCCGCCAGCAATGCCGCCGAACGACGCGCCCATGGCAAAGGCCAGCAACTTCAGATTGCGGGTGTCGATGCCGACCGCCTTGGCGGCGATTTCATCTTCGCGGATCGCCTGCCAGGCGCGGCCAATGCGTGAATGTTGCAGGCGCAGGTTGATGATGATGACCAGAATCGCCAAGGCGACGAGCAGGAAATAGTATTTCTGCGGTCCACTCACCGGGAAGCCGAAAATCGGCGTGAAGCCGGACAGCTTGAAGCCACCGAAGGACACCGGGTCGATCAGCGTGATGCCCTGCGGGCCATTGGTGATGTTGAACGGCGCATTCAGGTTATTCAGGAAAATGCGCACGATTTCGCCGAAACCGAGCGTGACGATGGCCAGGTAATCGCCGCGCAGTTTCAGCGTCGGCGAACCGAGCACGATGCCGGCGATGCAGGCGCAGCTCGCACCAATCGGCAGGATTGCCCAGATCGACCAGTGCAGGCCAAAATGCGGGCTGGCGAGCAGCGCCCAGGCGTAGGCGCCGACGGCGTAGAAAGCGATGTAACCGAGATCAAGCAGGCCGGCGAAACCGACGACGATGTTCAGGCCGAGCGCCAGGAAAACGTAAAGAATCGCGAAATTGAGAATGCGCACCCAGGCCTGCCCGGCCATGCCGACAACAAAGGGCAGCGCGGCCAGAGCCACGGCAATCAGCATGATGCCTGCGGTGGACTTCGGTGTAAGCCAGTTTTTCATGCCCGTTCTCCGGTCTTTTCGCCAAACAGGCCGGAAGGCTTGAACATCAGCACGATGATCAGCACAACAAAAGCGAAGATGTCCTGGTAATGGCTGCCGAGGAAGCCGCCGGTCAGGTCGCCGATATAGCCAGCCCCGAGCGCCTCGATGATGCCGAGCAGCACGCCGCCGAGCATCGCCCCGGCGAGATTGCCGATGCCGCCGAGCACTGCGGCGGTGAAGGCCTTGAGGCCGAGCATGAAGCCCATCTGGTAATGGGCGATTTCGTAATAGCTGCCGACCATGACGCCGGCCAGCGCGCCGAGCGCCGAGCCGATGATGAAGGCAGCGGCGATGACGCGGTTGATATTGACCCCCATCAGGCTGGCGATGGCCGGATTCTGCGCCGTCGCGCGCATGGCCATGCCGAGCTTGGTGCGATAGACCAGCAGCAGCAGCCCACCCATGGTCGTCGCCGAGACCAGCACGATGATGATCTGGATCGCCGAAAAATTGACGCCGGCGACTTCAAAATCGATTTTCGGCAACAAGGCCGGGAAAGTCAGGTAATTGCGCCCCCAGATCATCATCGCCAGGTTTTGCAGGATGATCGACATGCCGATGGCCGTGATCAAGGGCGTCAGGCGCGGCGCATTGCGCAGCGGCCGGTAGGCAATGCGCTCCAGCCCCCAGCCGAGCGCCATGCACACCAGCACCGACGCCGAGAGGCCGCCGAGACCGGCGAGCAGTGCCGGCATGCCGGCCTTGAGTAGCGAACCGGCGACGGTGATGGTCACCAGGGTACCGATCATCACCACTTCGCCGTGGGCGAAATTGATCAGGCCCATGATGCCGTAAACCATCGTGTAGCCCAGGGCGACGAGAGCATAGATGCTGCCCTGAACCAGGCCATTGATGATTTGCTGAAGGAAAATATCCATATTGCTTGAGTCGACCGCAGAATGTGGAAACGGCGCCTTGCGGCGCCGTTTATCCGAGCCCGGAAGGGCTTACTTCGCTGCGACCGGGGCCGCGGCCGGAACTACAGCCGGTGCAGCCGGTGCAGCCGGTGCAGCCGGTGCGGGTGCTGGAGCTGCGGCCGGGGCTTCGACCTTGGCCGGTTCAGCGGCCGCCGGTGCTGGCGCCGGGGCACCGCCGAGGGTTTCAAGGTATTCGAGCTTGCCAGCCTTGTACTGGTAGATCGAAATCGCACCGCCCTTGAGGTCGCCCTTGTCGTCGAACTCGATCTTGGCGGTCACACCGTCGTAACTGGTCTTGCCGATTTCAGCGAGGTACTTGGCCGGCTCGACCGAGTTGGCGCGCTTCATCGAATCGGCCATGACCATCACCGCATCGTAAACATACGGGGCGTAGAGCTGGATCTCGGCGTTGAACTTCTTGGTGAACTTGTCCTTGAAGGCCGGGCCCTGGGCCAGCTTCTCGAGCGGCATACCCGGCAGCGAGCAGAACTGGCCGTCCGCCGCAGCACCGCCAAGTTCCATGAACATCGGCGTACAGATGCCGTCACCACCGAGGAAAGCGGCCTTGATGCCGAGTTCCTTCATCTGCTTGACCATCGGCCCGCCCTGCGCATCCATGCCGCCGTAGAAGACCAGGTCGGCCTTCTTCGACTTGATCTTGGTCAGGATGGCCTTGAAGTCGGTAGCCTTGTCGTTGGTGTATTCGGTCGCGACGATTTTCAGGCCACTGGCTTCGGCGGCCTTCTTGAACTCGTCGGCCAGGCCCTGGCCGTAGGCCGAGCGGTCATCAACGATGGCGACGGTCTTGACGCCCTGCTTGACCGCGAATTCACCGAGGCTCTTGCCCTGCTGAACGTCGTTGGCCATGACCCGAAAGGCCGTGGTGAAGCCTTGCTGGGTGTAGATCGGGTTGGTTGCCGAACCGGAAATCTGCGGAATGCCAGCATCGAAATAAAGCTTCGAGGCAGGAATGGTCGTGCCGGAATTGAGGTGACCAATCACGCCACTGACCTTGGCATCAACCAGCTTCTGGGCGACGGTCGTACCCT
>JAVBXO010000309.1 GCA_030824535.1 Azonexus sp.
GTCGACCATGCCGGCGGCGAAACCGTCGGCGATATGCTGGGCAATCAGGATCGGGCAGGGGAAATCCGCCGGCAGTTTCGGCAGCAGGCTGGCCAGCGCCTGCGGGCCGCCGGTGGAACAGGCGATGGCGAAAATCCGCGTATAAAAGCCGCTGCCGGGCATGGCGAAGCCTGAGAAGGGGCTGGCAGCGGGCGTTTCGCTGGCGCTCAAGGTCTGCGGCGCTGGCGTTGGTGCGCCGGCGGCCTGGCGCGGCCGCATCCGGGTGATCACCGGTATGCTCGCCAGCATGCGGATGCGGGCAATGAAGGCGGCGCCGTCTTCTGCGGTGAACGCCGGTTTTTTCATGCTTTCCAGCGCGCCATAATGTATCGCCTCACTGCTGCTGAATTTTTCGCTGTCGTCGCTGACCACCAGGATGGGCACGGCCTTGTGCTGCATGATCTGCTCGATGGCCTGCACGCCGTTGATCCCCGGCATGTCGAGATCCATGGTGATCAGATCGGGGTGCAGGGTGTTGGCCATGTCGATGGCTTGCTTGCCATTGCAGGCGTCGCCGACGATTTCGATGTCGGCATGGTCGGCGATGAAAGCGCGCAGCATGCCGCGCACGAGGCTGCTGTCGTCAGCAATGAGAACCCGGATTTTTTTCATGATGGTTTCAGCGGCCTTCATCGACCTTGAACTGGCAGGCCAGTTCGTTGAGGCGGGCCGACAGGCCGGACATTTCGCGGCTGACCTGGGAAATGCGCGTGATTGATTGGGCGGTGTGCGAACTGGCGGTGACGATTTCGCGCAGGGCGACGACGACCTGGCTGCTGGCGGTCTTCTGCTGCAGCGTCGACAGCGAAATCTGCTGCGCGGCGGTGGTCGTCTGGCGGGCGGCGTCGACGATTTCGCCGAGGCGGCCGGCGGTGTCGGTGCTGGCGACGAGGCCGGCGGCGATGCCCTGACTGCCCTTTTCGGAGGTCAGCACCAGGCGGCTGATGGCGCCCTGGATTTCGTTGATCTTGCTTTCGATTTCACCGGTCGATTCGGTGACGCTGTCGGCCAGGCGGCGGATTTCGCTGGCGACGACCGAGAAGCGCTTGCCGGCTTCGCCAGCGCTGGAGGCTTCGAGCGCGGCGTTGAAGGCGATCAGTTTGGTCTGGTCGGCGACGGCATTGATGATTTCCATGACCTTGCTGATCTGCTTGGACTTGGCGCCGAGTTCGATGATTTCGCGCAGGCTTTCCTGGCTGTCGTGGCCGATGTCGTGCATGCGGCCGAGCACGCTCTGCATCGCCTCGCTGCCGCTGCGGCTGCCGTCCAGCGTCTGGTTGGCCTGGGTGACGACCGATTTCGAGTAGTCGGCGATTTGCGTCGATGAGGCCGACAGCTCTTCCATCGTCGAGGTGATTTCGGCGACCGACGAGGACATTTCGGTCGAGGTCGCCGCCTGGCCTTCGACTGCGCCGGTGATTTCCTGCGCCGCGGCATGGACCTGGCGGGCATTGGTGCGCAAGGCCGAGGCCAGGGTATGCAGCTTGCCCTGCATGTCGCGGGTGGCTTGCGCCAGTTCGGCGATTTCGTCACCGCCCAGCACCGGAATCTCGACCGACAAATCGCCCTGGGCGACGCGGTTGACGCCGCTGACCAGGTCCTGGATGCGCTGCGCCAGTTGCCGGGCGATGGCCATCGACAGCAGCACGCCGGCGACCAGCGCGGCCAGGCCGATGAGCAGCGCAGTGCTGCGGCTGTCGGCGAGCATCGCCTGGTAGCGCGAACTGTCCATCGCCAGTTCGACGACGCCGACCGGCTTGCCGGAGAAATCGTTGATTGCTGCCGCATAGACGGCGTGCGGCACGCCCTTGATCTCGCGGTGAGCGAGTTGCGCTTCGCCGGCCAGTGCCAGTTTCAATTGCTCGGCAGACAGCAGTTGTTCATTGCCCAGGGTCGAGGCGATGGCCTTGAAATTGTCCTTGTCGACGACCCGCAGCGCGGCGTCGACATTGTTCTGGCGCTTGAAGTTGTCGAAGAAGGGCTGGCCGAAGCTCATGCCGAATTCGACCGAGCCGAGGTGCTTGCCATTGTTGCGCAGCGGCACCATGCCGCGCACGCCGAGCCCGGCGACACCGCTTTCCAGGCCGCGTGTCGGCTGCTGGTTCTGGTTGGTGGCCACCACGGTCAAGCGGAAGGCCGATAGGTCATCGCCGAATTTCTCGGGCTTGTGCACGCGCAGCCAGGAGATTGCCGGCGGGGTATGAAACTGAAATTGCTCGACACCGTATTCCTGCATCAGGGTCTTGATGCCGGGGGCGAACAGCTCAAGCACCGCCTTGCGCTCGCCGTGTTCGAATTTTTCCTGGACCAGCGGGATATTGGCGACCAACGCGCTCAATGTTTCCGCCGCCCGGCTTTGGCTGGCGATTTCGTTCTTGATCGCCTGCAGATGGGCATCGAGGGCATTGCGCTCGGCTTCCTCGATCAGGCGGCCCATGTTGTTCAGGCTGGTGAAGATCAGGACGGCAACGACCAGACTGATGGTCACGGCCATCGCCAGGGTGATTTTTACCCACAGACGTAGATGCTGAAACATGAAACCCCTCGCAATGGTGTCCGGACTGGCGCGGGCAAATGCCGCGATATCCTGGATCTGTCAGGGAAACGCCGATCAAGTCGTCATCCCCGCGCAGGCGGGGATCCCGTTCGTTGAACTTCCTGGATTCCCGCTTTCGCGGGAATGACGTTTCTGGAATCAATCAGCGTCGCCTTGGCGAATGCTAAGCGATGGCGATTGCCGGTGACAATGGCCCCGGCTTACATTTGCTCACGCGCTGGCGAGTGCCTGCAGCAGGGCTGAAGCCGGTGCCGGCTTGAGGATCTGGAAAGTCAGCTTGCTGCGGCCGCGCAATTTGAGCAGCGCCTTGTCCTTGCTGACCAGCAGGTCGGCGCCAGCGCGCGCGGCGAGTTCGAGGAACTTCTGGTCGTCGCGGTCCTGGCAGCGCGGCAGCGGCGGCGCTTCGCCAGCGGGAATCAGCTGCACCAGGCCGCGATAGCGCGCCCAGCGTTCGGCGATCATTTCCGGCGTCAATTTGAGTTGTGGGTAGGTCAGCACGCGCTGGAGTTCATCCAGGGTGCGTTCGTCGACCAGGCATTCGATCTGGCCGGCTTCGAGCGCGGCCATGATCGGCACGGCGTCGGTATTGGCCCAGTGGAAGAGGTCGAGGACGACGTTGGTATCAAGGACGATGCGCAGCATGGGGCGGGATTATAATGCCGCCCTTTCTGATTCCCCGGTGGCAATTTGATGTCGCGCATTCTTCTCGCCCCGCTGGAGGGCCTCGCCGATCCGCTGATGCGCGAGGTGCTGACGGCGGTTGGCGGCTACGACTGGGGGATCTGCGAATTTGTCCGGGTCACTGAGAGCGTGCTACCCAACCGCACTTTCCTGCGCACCTGCCCGGAATTGCACAACGCCAGCCAGACCGCCAGCGGCACGCCGATGCGCGTGCAGTTGCTCGGCTCCGACCCGCACTTCATGGCGGCCAACGCCAAGCGCCTGGTCAAGCATCGCCCGGCCGGCATCGACATCAATTTCGGTTGTCCGGCGCCGACGGTGTTTCGCCACCGCGGCGGCTCGGCCTTGCTTGGCGAGCCGGATCTGCTCAACGCCATCGTCAGCGCCGTGCGCTCGGTTATTCCGGTCGACATCCCGTTTACCGCAAAAATGCGCCTGGGCATCAACGACGACTCGCTGGCCGTCGATTGTGCGCAGGCCATCGAGGCCGGCGGCGCTGATGAGTTGATCGTGCATGGCCGGACCAAGGTCGATGGCTACAAGCCGCCGGCGCGCTGGCATCTGATCGACCGCGTGCGGGCGGCGGTGAACATTCCGCTGATCGCCAATGGTGAAGTGTGGACGGTCGAGGATTTCCGCAATTGCCAGCAGGTTTCCGGTTGTGCCGACATCATGCTCGGTCGTGGCGCGCTGGCTGACCCGCTGCTGCCGCGCAAGGTGCGGGGCCTGGAGACTGGCGGCTGGGAAGAGTTGATTCCTTCCGTCGCGACTTACTGGCTAGGCGTGCGCCAGCGCGTGCTGCCGGTGCATGCCGGCGGCCGCCTGAAGCAATGGCTGATGCTGCTGCGCCGCCATTACCCGCAAGCCGAGGCCTTGTACCAGCAATTGCGCCCGGTCAAGGCGGCTGAGGACATCGACCGCCTGCTGCTCGCTGCCGGCATCATCAAAGACTTGCCGCCCGCGGCTTGAGGACGCGCCATGGAAGCCAATTCACGTTTTATCGCCAGCGCCCAGGACGGCCCGCATGCCGATCTGCCGGCCTTGCTGCAACGCCATCTGGCGCACCCGTTCCGCAAACCCATCCTTGATTACAACCGCGAGGCTTTGGCTGCAGCCCTGGCCGCGCACGCCGCCTTCAACCCGCAAGCACCGCTGATCCTCGATGCCGGCTGCGGTGTCGGCTGGAGCACGCTGCGCATCGCCGCTGATTTTCCCGAACATTTTGTCATCGGCGTCGACCAGTCGAGCGACCGCATCTTGCGCGGTAAACCCCTGCCAGTGCCCGAAAATGCCGTGCTGATCCGCGCCGATTTGATCGACTTCTGGCGCCTGCTCGCCGAACACGGCATCACGCTGGCGCGGCATTACAACCTTTACCCCAATCCCTGGCCCAAAATCGGCCACCTCGCCCGGCGCTGGCAGGGCCACGCGGTTTTTCCGGTCTGGCGCGAGCTGGGCGGCATCGTCGAATGCCGCAGCAACTGGCGTATCTATATTGAGGAAATGGCCTGGGCGCTGGGTGTGCTCAGCAGCCAACCGGTCGCCGCCGAGCCTTACGCGACCGACGACCCGATGACCCCGTTCGAGAAAAAATACCTCGCGTCCGGGCATGAGCTGTGGCGCTGCATGGTCGATTTCGGAAAAACGCCATGAATGTCTGCCAAAGCTGCGGCGCCTGCTGCGCCAGTTTCCGCGTCGATTTCCACCCGGCCGAGCTGGCCGGCGGCGCTTACGCCTGGGGTGAGGGCGTACCGCTGGCGCTGACCCTGCCGCTGACGCCGGCGATGGTCCGCCTCAAGGGTACCGACGATTCGCCGCCGCGCTGCGTGGCGCTGGCCGGTGAAGTGGGTGTCGCGGTCAGTTGCACGATCTACGAATCCCGCCCGTCGCCATGCCGCGAATTTGACGTCGAACATGCCGCCTGCAACCGGGCGCGCCAGCGTTGCGGCCTGCCGCCTTTATAAGCAATACCTGACGTACTTCCATGTTTTTGTGATAATCCGGTTCTTTGCTGCGCCGGTGTTTGCTGACCAGGCGAGGATCTCCGGCGTCAGGCAAGGCGCCAGCCCGTGCTGGATTTACAATGACAATGCCCTGTTCGAGCGTGCTCCGTCGCTGCTGGCGCG
>JAVBXO010000431.1 GCA_030824535.1 Azonexus sp.
CTGTCCAGAACGGCGCAGCAGTCACAAAAGGCCATGGCCCGCAGATTGGCACCTACGAATTGCTCTACGAGCACACCACAGGTGAACCAATCACGGACGACGCTGAAATTATCGGCCTAAAAACCAAAGGCACTGCCGAAATCGGTACGGCGACGATCAAGAACGCCAAGCGCGTCATGGTCGGTACCGAGGAGAACCCAGGGCTGATCGAATTTGCGGCCGAGATGTTCAAGAGCGGCCGGTTTTATCCAAATCCCAAGTCGTTACTTTGCTCGGCCAACTACTGCCCGCGCTACGCGACTTGCCATTTCCACGACTAGGTTTCAATCCACGCCTAAAAACAGGCTGCATTACCAGAATGAGTTTACCCCGAATGGGGAATTTTCAAACCGAACTGACCATTTCTCCGAGGAGATATCCGCAATGAACCAACCCGTCAAACTATCGACCATGCAGCAGAGTGCTGTTGCTTCGCGCCAGCCCGACATCATGCCCGGCTTCGGCTCCGCTCAATCCTTCGAGCTCCTGCAGCGCCAGGCGAATCTGCTCTCGCAGACCACGCTCGTGCCGGCCTCATATCGTCGCTTCATTGAAAAGACCGATAAATACGGCAACGTGACCGAGCAGCGTGAAAACCCCAACGCAATCGCCAATTCGGTTGTGGCGCTGAACATGGCGCAGCGCATGGGCTCCGATCCGCTGATGGTGATGCAGAACCTGTACATCGTCGAAGGCCGCCCGAGTTGGTCGTCGCAGTGGATCATTGCGGCAATCAACGGTTGTGGCCGCTTCTCTCCGCTACGCTTCGACATCAAGCAACTCGGCGACAAGGCTGTCGAGGCTATTTCGTACGAATGGCAAGATGGCGCAAATGGCCGTCGCCAGCGCGTCGAGACCCGTGCGACGCACAAGATCAAGGATAAGCGCTGCATTGCCTGGGCTGTTGAGAAGGGCGTTGAGATTCCCACTTTCCGCCCGGAAGACCTGCGCCGTAGCTCTCTGCTCGAGCTCTGTAAGGAATACGGCGTGCCGGTCGTGGAAAGCCCAGCCGTCACCATCGAAATGGCCGTGCAGGAAGGCTGGTATCAGAAGAACGGCAGCAAGTGGAAGACGATGGACGAGGTGATGCTTCGCTATCGCGCCGCCAGTTTTTTCGGGAAGATTTACGCTCCCGAGTTGCTGATGGGGCTGACAACGGTCGAGGAAGCCCAGGATGCCATTGATGTGACGCCGCAATCGGATGGCACCTATGCCGTGACCGTCGATTCCCTGCGCGATGCTGCAGCCAGTGCAGGGGCCCCAGGTGGTACTTCTCACTCCCCCTCCGTGGATACCGTCACCGGCGAAATCTTCGACAACGACGACGATCAGCTTCACGAACTCGAGCAGGCTGGCCAGCAGCCGCAGGCCAGCGAAGGCCCAACATTTGAAGACGCCATCGGTGCAGTGAAGAAAGGCGACTACGACATAGCGCGCGACCTGGCTCGCGGCCTGGCCGATGGTCAAAAGCTGGCCGTCGAGCAAGCGATCAACAACGCACAGCAAACCCCGCCAGCACCGCAGCGCCAACGCCGCAATCGCGACCAAGGCGGCCTCGGCATCGAATAACGCCGCTACGGGGTGAAATCGCAAGTAGCCCCTACTCAATTCCCCTCATCTGACAGGGCGATCATTTATCATGAAAATTACTGAAATCACCTGCTCCAACTTTCTTGGAGCGCGCGCGGTCGACCTTAGGCTGCGCAAGCCGGTTGCAATGTTCGCCGGCAAGAACGGCTCTGGAAAGTCGAGCATCCAGGAAGCTTTCCGCATGGCCCTGACCGGCGAAACGGTCCGCGTCGCCCTCCAGAAACAGTATGGCGAGCTGATCACTGAAGGCTGCGAATCCGGCTTCGTCGCAGTTGCAACCGAAACCGCGGGTTACGAAGCGGTGCTACCCAGCGGAAAAGGCAACCACTGCGACATCGCCGCCCTCCCCTACGTGCTGGATGCACAGCGCTTCGCCAGCCTCAATGCCAACGACCGCCGTCAGTTTCTCTTCGGCTTAATGGGCGTGAAATTGGATGGAGCAGCCGTCAAAACCCGACTTCTCCAGAAAGACGCACCGGAGGGCGCCAATTGGAAGCCACGCGGTTGCTGCCCTGAAAAAGTCGAGCGGATCATGCCGATCATGCGCGCCGGATTCGACGCGGCCACCAAGGAAGCCGCCAGCAAGGCACGGGACGCCAAGGCCAGCTGGAAGACCGCAATGGGTGGCGAGGCCTGGGGGAAGGAGAAGGCCCCAAAATGGCAACCGGCAGATCTTCCAGAGGGCGCCGAGCAGGTAGCCACCAACCTCCTGTTGATCAACAAGCAGCTTGCCGCCATCGAAGCCGACCTAGCCGTTGCACAGCAGGCTTTTGGCGCCAAGAAAGCCAGCGAGCAACAACGAAAGGAGGCTGAAGGCAGGCGTGCAGGGCTTGAAGCCATTGCAGGCACTCACAAACGCTACACCGAGAAACTGGCGCGTGACACCGCCGAGCTGGCCAACTGGGAGAAAAAGGTTGCCGACTGCCGGGCACGCGCCGGTCAAGGCAGCCCCGATCCGCGCTCGCCAGGAGAGTATCTGCTGCGTGGCCTAGCCAGCGTGACGAACGACTTCCTCACCCTCTCCTGCGATTTCCCGGGCGTCGAATGGCCTAGCAGCCTGATTAACCGTGCCTCTGTGCAACTTGCAGAATATCGCAAACTGCATGGTGACCCGAGCGAAGTGAAGGGCGTACCAGATCCGGAAGCCATCTTGAAACTCCCGGAATATGAGAACGCCCTAGCGCTGATGAAGAGCGCTGTCGCCAACAGTACGCGTGACCTTGAGGCAGCAAAGACCGCCGCCACCCAGCTGCTTGCCCTCGATGTAATCAATACCGGCGCCGCCGACTCGGGCGAAGTGGAAGCCCGGGTCGCTGAACTGAGCGAGCAACGCAAGCGCGCCCAGGCCGAAGCTGAAAAACTGCGGGATCTTGCCGGCAAGGTAGAACGTCGAGGTCTTGTCATCGCTCAAGTGGCCAAGCTTCACAGCGACGTGATGGAATGGACTGCCATCGCCGACGCCTTGGCGCCTGACGGCATCCCCGCCGAGTTGCTGACTGAAGCACTTGATCCGATCAACGAGCATCTGCGCCTCAGTGCCGCTGATGCCGAGTGGGAGCCAGCGCAGATTAATCCCGACATGACCATCACCTATGGCACGCGCGATTACGCCCTGATCAGCGAATCGGAGAAATGGCGCGCTGACGCGATGATCGCCGAGGCTGTCGCTCATCTCTCCGGAATCAAGCTTCTGGTGCTTGACCGCTTCGACGTGCTGGACATGAAGGGCCGAGAGGATCTGCTCTACTGGCTTGATGGCCTGGCCACTGACGGCATGATCGATACCGCCCTGATCTTCGGCACGCTTAAAGCGCTACCGGCCCTCAACTTCGACACCATTGATGCCTTCTGGATCGAGAACGGCGCCACTGGGCAACTCAAGGAGGCAGCATGACACGCCACGCAACGCGCTTCGGGGCGTATCACCTCGATCCCATGCCAAGCCAGCCGCAAATCGCTATCTGCCACGGTCTTTTCGTGAGTGAGGATGAGCGCGGCCATGGCCTGGGCCATCAGCTGAAAAAGGAACAGGAAGCACAGCTCAAAAAAGACCTGTTCGACTACGCGCTCTGCACTTGCGACGGCGGGAATGCCGCTCAGCAGGCAGTGCTTGAAAAAGCAGGCTGGAACAAGGTCGATACCTTCCACAACTCGAAAACCGGCGGTCAGACTCAAGTCTGGGGCCGCCGGGTTCAGGAGATTTCGACGTCCACTGAGGCCGATGAAACCAATAGCCAAGAATACGGAATTTGGTTCCGCAATGGGCCTGCCTACTCAACGCTCTCTGAGCGCGTCGACATGGACCTTGCGCGAGTGCTACACGGTGTCTACGTCAACACCGACATGGCTGCCCACTTCGTCCTGGATGACCTTCACGAAATGGCAAGAAAGGCGCTGCCATGAGGCCGGTAACCGTATTCAAAATGCTCCGCCAGGCAGACAGCAGCTGGAAACGCGAAGAAGACTACAAGGGGATTTTCCACGAATGGGGTCTTGAGCTTTGGGAACAGGAACCCGCTACCGTCTCCTACTCCGTAGCCATCGTAGAGCAGATGGACGGCAATGTTTTGCTGGTAGCCCCGCATCTGATCCGCTTCGATGACAACGAGCCGGAGAACGAGGCATGAATCCGCTCATGAAAACCCTCTTCGCGCTGCAAGTCATCGTGGCCATCGTCACCTTGGCCTTGGCCGTCGGTGTTCACCGCGACAATTTCGGCTACCCGACGAAGGACCGTATTGACCCTATCGGGCTCTGGGCTGAAGCCTTGCTTTTTGTCGTCACCGGTGTGTTGATTGGATCAGCCATCGTTACCTGGAACACAACACCCGGGTCCGTATAACTGGAACGCCATGAGCCTCCACCAAAACCCGGACACCGACACTGACCTGGCCAACCGGCTACGTCATGCCGAAGAGCAGCAAGCCCAACTTTTGGCTGCGCTCGAGCAAATCGAGGCCTGCGCCTTCGGTAGCCTGCACCTCTCCTACGCGCAAACGGTGCTCCAAATGCATCAGATCGCCAGTTCGGCAATCTCCGTGGCGCGCAATCAAAACGATGTGACCCTTTAAGGGGAAAAATATGTGGTTCAAGAACCTGCAGCTTTATCGGCTGCCGGCCGGGTGGGCTATTGGCTTGGAAAATCTCACCGAGCAAATGGCCCGCGGCCTTTTCGCCAAGTGCCCCAGCAATCAGCCGAATAGCCAGGGCTGGGTTTCGCCGCGCAAGGATGGCGCCCTGGTCTACGCCAACAACGGCCAATGGCTTGCTGCCCTTGCTATCGAGCAACGCCTTCTGCCCACCTCAGTGATCAACGAAGAAACCCACGAGCGCGCTGACAAGCTGGCCGAGCAACAAGGCTACGCACCTGGTCGCAAGCAGGTGAAGGAAATGAAGGAGCGCGTCACTGAAGAGCTATTGCCTCGTGCATTCACGCGAAAGCGCACGACCTTCGTTTGGCTTGATCCGGTCAACGGTTGGTTTGTGGTCGACGCCGGCAGCCAGGGCAAAGCCGAGGAGATCATCGAGCATCTTCGCCACAGCCTCGACGAATTCCCGTTGAAGCCGCTGCATACCCAGCTCTCGCCACAATCGGCAATGGCGGACTGGCTCGCCGGCGGCGAGGCCCCGGCCGGCTTCACCGTTGACCGGGATTGCGAAGTCAAAGCAGCCGGAGAAGAGAAATCAGCAGTGCGCTGGGTACGCCACCCGCTAGCAGACGAGTGGAGCACTGAAATCAAGGCCCACCTGGCTGCCGGCAA
>JAVBXO010000398.1 GCA_030824535.1 Azonexus sp.
AGCACCCCCAAGACACAAGGCTATGACCATCCAGCAGGAAGTACTCGAACAGCTACGCACCCTGATCAACGACCAACCGCCGCTGCTTGAGCAAATCCGCCAGGCCGGCACGCCGCTGGCAATGGCCGAGATCCTTGCCAGCGCTGCCCAGGCCCGGGGCATCGACATCGACAGTCAGGCGCTCCTTGCCCACGGCGAAAAGCTGCTCCCCGGCAATCAGGAACTCAGCGACGAACAACTGAGCACCATCGCCGGTGGCATGGATGAAATGCAATACGTTTTCTGGCTGTCGATCGTCACCGTGGGCCTTGGCTGCATTGCCGCCAGCCTGGCGAAAGGCTCGCGAAAAGTCGACTTCGCCACCTGCAACCCGGACTGAACACACAGCCCCTTTACCCCTTTCTGAAAGAGATGCCATGACCATCACCAGCGAAACCATGCGGCAGCTGCGCCAAGCGCTCCTTGCCGACCCGGCACTGCAAGCGCGCATCCATCAAAGCCATTCCCCCCGTGAATTGGCTGGCCTGCTTGGCGAAATTGCCACCGCCCGGGGCATCGCTGCCGAAGCCGCCGATCTAGAGCAGTTCCTCGCTGAGCTGCCCCGCCCTGCCAGCCCGGCAAGTCTCAGTGACCAGCAGCTCGAAGCGGTCGCCGGCGGCATCTCCCACGAAGGATTTACGGCCCTGTCCGGACTGACCTTCTGGATCGCCTGCGCCATCATGTCCGCGAACAACGAAGCCATCACCATGAAAGATCACCGCGGCGAAGAGATCACTTACGGCGCCCGTCTCGACCTGCAATGGTGCTGACGCCGCCAGCCTGCCCCATTTTTTTCCACGCCTGAAAGAAACACCATGAGCATTTCTACCACCACCATCCAACAACTTCGTCAATTGCTCCTCGCCGACCCGGCACTGCAGGCACGCCTGCAGCAAAGCCAGTCGCCGCAGGAGATGGCCAGCCTGCTTGCCGGCATCGCCACCACCAACGGCATCGCCGTTACCAGCGCCGAGCTGGAACAATTCCTCGGCTCACTGAGCTGCCCGACTGCTGCCACCACACTCAGCGACCAGCAACTGGAATCGGTCGCCGGCGGTATTTCCTCCGAAGGCTTTGGCGTCCTGTCCGGACTGACCTTCTGGATCGCCTGCGCCATCATGTCCTACGGCAACGAGCCAATTACCTGGACTGAAGGCGGCAAGGAGTACACCGCAGGTGCACGGGACATGAAGTGGTGCTAAAGGAAATACCGCTGAGCGCGGCGCCCTGACGGCTGCCGGGTTCAGCAACCCGGGCATGGTCTGCCAGCAGTCCATGCCTGCCCATCCTCAATCACCAGCCCTTTCCCCCTATGCCGCAGCTGCCCCCTGACGCCTTGTCGCCCGACGAGCGGCGTTTCATCCGCGAAATTATCCGCCGCAATTACGGTCTGGCGAGCGCGCCATTGGCCCGCGCCGAACGCTGTGAAGAAGCGGCCGTGCGCCTGCGCTGGCGCCGCTGGCTGCGTTTTGGCGGCGGCCATGACTGGCGCCTGCTGCGCCGCCGGATGCGGGCCGAAGGTTTGCGCCCGAGCGCCGTTTACCAACCCATAGCTGCCAACGACTGGCCCGCCTGGGCCGATTGCCTGCACGAGCTGCAATGCCTGGCCAGACAGTCGGCCGGGCAGCCCGAGGCGCTGCTTGGACTCTTGCCGGACGGTGCTGCGGCAATCCCTTTTGCCGAGCTGCTGGCCCCCTGCCTGCTGCTCGCCCGCCAGCGCCTGGCTCGTCACAGTCCGCCCTTGCCCGCCACCCTGCTGGCGCCAGCGGCACTCGACGGCATGGCGCTGGCCCTGCTCCGCCGCCTCAGCGAAATCGCCGGTCCTTGCCTGCTCAGCTTGTTCGACGAGCAGCGACAAATCTCGCCGCTCCTGCTGGCGCTGTTCAATCAGGCAGAGCAGCCACCGCGCGAAAAATACCAGGCTTTTGTCAGGCAACAGTTGCTTGAAGGCTACCGTTCACTCGGCGAGCGTTTCCCCGTCTGTCTGCGCCTGTTGGCTGAACTTGTCGGGCAATGGAGTGCCGCCTGCGGCGAATTCTGCAGCCGCCTGGCCAGCGATGACGAGGCGCTCCGCGCCACCCTGTTGCCGGGTGAAGCGGGGCCGCTGGTAGCCATTTCAGCCACCCTGTCCGACCCCCATGCTGATGGCCGGACGGTCCTCAAACTGACTTTCGCCGACAGCCGCCAGCTGGTGTACAAACCGCGTGCGATGGCCATGGAAGCCATCTTTGCCCGCAGCCTGAACTGGCTTAACAGGCAAAGAAGCGCCGCCAAACAACAGCACCGGGTCGCCGAGGTCCTCGATTGCGGGACACATGGCTGGATGGCGTGGATCGCCAGCGCGGCCATGAGCGCCGGCGAAGAAGCCGCCTACCACTGGCGCCTGGGCAGCCTGATGGGCTGCTTCCGCGCCTTGCGCGGCGCCGACCTGCACTTTGAAAACCTCGTGGCCGCCGGCCCCCAGCCGGTCTTCATCGACGTCGAATGTCTGCTGCACCCCTCAACCCAGCCTTTTCTCGAAGCACCACGCAGCGACCCGGCACCCCATTTGCCACGCGAACTGTTCGCCATGGGCATCCTGCCTTTTTATGGTGCTAGCGCCAATGGACAGGAACTGGTCAACCTCGGTGGCATCGGCAAAAAAGCCTCGCTACAAGGTGGCGAGACGCGCGTCTTCAGCCAGATCAACAGCGACTGGATGGTGCTGGCCCAAGCCGCGATACCTCACGGCACCGAGCATCAACCCCGGACAGCGGCCGGTCCGGTCAATTCGCTGGCCTGGGCCAAGGCCATCGCAGCCGGCTACGCCGACACCCTGACGCTGCTGCTCAGTCGCCGCGACTGGCTGCTCGATGCCGCCAGCAGCCCGTGGCACGGACTCAGCCAGGCGCGTGGCCGGCATCTGGCGCGCAACACCTGGAACTATGGCGTTCTGATGCAGGGCGCCGTCAACCCGGAAGCGATGAGCGATGGCGTCATGTTCGATCTCGGCTTCGATGCCCTGCATCGCCATCTGCATCAGCTCTCACCCGGTTTCCGGGCGATGCTCCCGGCCGAACGCCGCGACCTGCGCCGGCTCGACGTGCCGCGTTTCGGCTTTGTCGCCGACAGCCAGCAGATTTTCGATGCCCATGACCAGCCACTCGGCGTCATGTACCCGGAAACGCCCTATCAAAGCATGCGCCGGGGTCTGCTCGCCCTGACGCCGCAGCGCGTCATCTGGGAGGCTGAGCTGATCCCGACCCTGCTCGCCGAACACACGCCGCCTGCCGGCCAGGATCTGCCAACGCTGACCGCCGATCTGTGTCGCCGCCAGCATGCCCAGACCGGGCAAGCGCCGCTGTGGCTGGGCCTGGGTTATCTCGGCGACGGACTGAACATGCGGCCGCTCCCGCCCGGCCTGTACAACGGTAGCGCCGGCCTGGCGCTGGCGCTGGCTGCCGCCGGGCAAGTGCTCGACTGCCCCGCCACGCGCCAGCTGGCCGGGGCAACGCTGGCCGGCATCGTCCCGCTGCTGAGGCCGAGTGCCGGCCTGGCGGCGATCAATCTCGGCTACGACCAGGGCCTGGCCGGTCTTCTCCATGCCTTGCAAGTGGGTGGACAACTGAGCGGCCAAACGGCACTGAGCGCGGCCAGCCACGAACTGGCGCGCAAGGGCCTCGCCCACGATCTGCTGGCCGCCCCAATCCCCGCCGCGGCCAGCCTCGACCTGCTCAATGGCCTGGCCGGCATCGTGCTGGTGCTGCTGCGTCTCCATCGGCTGCAAGCGGATGCCAGCCTGCTGGCGGCCGCCCGCCATGGCGGTGAGCACCTGCTGCGTCAGGCGCGGCCGCAAGGCGCTGGCCTGACCTGGGCCAAGGCCGGCGAATACGGACTGAGCGGGCTATCGCACGGTGGCAGCGGCTTTGCCCTCGCCCTCGCTGCGCTTTACCGCGTCACCGCTGACCGCCGCTATCGTGCTGCCGCCTTCGCCGCGCTGGCGCATGAAGCCGGGCTGTTCGTCGGCGAGTGGGGCAACTGGCGTGACGTCCGTGGCCTGCGCCGCGAGGACTTCAGCCAAAGCCAGCGCCAAGGCTGCTCCTGGTGCCATGGCGCGCCCGGCATCGCGCTGGCTCGCGCCGCCCTGCTCAACTTGCTGGCTGACGATCTGAGCCGCAATGAACGAGCACAACTGACTCAGGAACTCGACATTGCGCTGGCCACCACCCTGCGCACACTGGAAAACGATCAAGGCCCCCCATTCGACGACCTTTGCTGCGGCAGCGCCGGCAGCATCGACATCCTGCTCGAATGCGCCCGTCTGCTCGACCGCCCGGCACTCAAGGCCAGCGCCCACCAGGCCGCCGCGCGGCGTCGGGCGCGCTGGGCCAGCCCCGGCGCCCCGCCAGCCCGTTACTGGTTTGCCGGCAAAGACATGGCCGGCAGCGATATCGGCCTGTTCAAGGGCATAGCCGGCGAAGTCTACCTGCAGGCCCGACTCAGCGATCCGGAACGCATCCCCTGCGTGCTGTTGCCGCTCTAAGAAAGCACCAATCAATTCATAAATGTCATTCCCGAGCAGGCGGGAAATCCATAAAAATCAAAGAACTGGATCCCCGCCTGCGCGGGGATGACGATTTAATCAGCGCCTCCCTAACTCACTTTCTATCCACCAGGAGCATCCGATGTCCAGCACTCTCATTCCCGATACCTTTTCCCGCCTGCTCGAACGCGCCCACTGCGAACCGGCTTTCCTGATGGCCCTCCAGGCCGATACCGCCGGCACCCTGCGCCAGGAAGGCATTGATTTTCCGGCCTGGCTCCAGTTCCGCTGCATCGAAAACGGCGAACCGCTCTTTGCCTTGCGACTTGCCGGCATGGCGAGCGGCGAGCTCTCCGACCGCGATCTCGACGCCGTCGCCGGCGGCTATGCCAGCGATGACGACGATCCTTTCGCCAAGGCCGAGCGCATGCCGGCTGGCGCGTTCTGAGATGCCGGCGACGATGCCCTTCAGCATCGATCGCCTGCGTCCGGATGACCTGCCGGCCGCCGCCGTGCTGACCTTTCCGGCTTTTCGCCAGCATTTGGCGGCAAGCCTGGCCTGCGCCACGCCCGAGCAATGGCAGCGTGTCGTCTGGGTGGCGCGCCGGCAGGGCCAGCTCATTGGCCTGGCGCTGCTGGCGCGGCCGCCGGCAGCGCGCCACGGTCCGCACTCGCCGCCGCCCTTGCTGCAGTCGCTGGCGGTCGTCGCGGAGCAGCGCCGGCAAGGCGTCGGCCGGGCCTTGTTGCAGCAGCTCAGCGAGTCACTCGCCAGCGCCACTCTGCCGCCGCTGGAAACCCGCTACACGACGCGCCTGCC
>JAVBXO010000295.1 GCA_030824535.1 Azonexus sp.
CGGCGGCCACGCTGGTCGACTTCAAGGCCTTGCGCCAGACCTGGGACTATGATCGCGCCGACGCCGTCGCCTTTATCGGCACCGCGCTCGGCGTGCTGGTGCTGGGGCTGGAACGCGGTATCGGCATCGGTCTGCTGCTGTCGCTGGCCAATTTGCTGCTGCGCGCCAGTACGCCGCATATCGCAGTCATCGGGCGGATTCCCGCCAGCGAACATTTCCGCAATGTCGAGCGCCACGGCGTCGAGACCATCCCCGGCGTGCTGCTGCTGCGCATCGACGAAAGCCTGTTTTTCGGCAACCTGGCCGCCGTCGAAAGCCGTCTGGCGCAGGAATTGGCCAAGGCGCCGGCGACCCGCGAGGTGGTGCTGATCATGAGCGCGGTCAATCGCGTCGATACCACGGCCATGGAAGTCCTGACCGACATCAATCGCGAACTGGCCAGCCACGACATCCGCCTGCACCTGGCCGAAGTCAAGGGGCCGGTGCATGACCGCCTGAGCCGCTCACCGCTGTGGTCTTCGCTGAGCGGCGAGGTCTTTCTTGCGGTCAACGATGCTTTCGAAGCATTTTCCAGGCAGCAGCGCCCATGAAAAAAGCGGGCTGCCAGAGCCCGCTTTGCGAATAATCCGGAAATCCCCGGCGCTCAGCGCTCCTTGACTTCCAGCGCGGCCTTGTTGATTTCGACCTTGTGGCGAATGCGCAGCGCCTGCAGGTAAGCCCGGAAGTCTTCCTGCGCCAGCAACTGCGTCAGCTGCCGCTGCATGCCCTGCTGGCGCGCTTCGTCCAGCTTTTCCCCGGCGTCGATCTTGTTCAGGCGGAACAGCGCATAACCGCTACCCGGTACTTCGGCACCCGCGTAGGACGGGAACTTGCTGCCATCCATGCGGAACACGGCCTGGGCGACGACCGGTGGCAGGCTGCGGCCTTCCATGCGCGAAACCCGTTTGGCGGCGCCCCAGCTCAGCTTGTCTTCACCCTTCTTCAGGCTTTCCAGCAGGGCTTCGCCCTCCTTGCGTGCCAAGTCCTGGGCCGCCTTGCGCTTGAGCATGGCTTCGACACCTGCCTTGACGCCAGCAAAGGGCTGCAGCGTCGCCGGGCGGTAATCGATGATGCGCGCCGCGACCAGGGTGTTCTGGGCGATTTCGACGGCTTCGGTATTGCGCTTGTTCTTGATCGAATCATCGGAGAACAAGGCCGTCAAAACCTTTTCGTTGCCCAGCACACCAGCCGCCGGGGAACCCTGGCGACCGATCCAGTCGGACTGCTGCAGTTGCAGCTTGAACTTCTCGGCGGTCGGCTTGAGGCTGTCCGGCTGCTCATAAACGATGTTGCTGAAGGCTTCGGCCGCTTCGGCAAACTTGCGCGAGGCGGCAGTCTTCTTCAACTCGTCGACAATCTCGCCCTTGACGTCGGCAAAGGGTTTTTCCTTGCCGGCATGAATCCCGGTCAGCTTGATGATGTGGAAACCGAAATCGGATTCGACAATGCCGGAGATTTCGCCTTCCTTCTGGGCAAAAACGGCATCCTCGAAAGGCTTGACCATCGCCCCCGACGCGAAAAAGCCCAGATCACCGCCCTTGGCTGCCGAGCCCGGATCGTCGGAATTCTTCTTGGCCAGTTCGGCAAAGCTCGCCGGATTCTTGCGCACTTCGGCGAGCACTTCCTCGGCCTTGGCCTTGCCCTTGGATTTTTCAATCAGGATATGGCTGGCGCGACGCTCTTCCTGTTGCTGGAAGCGGCCCTTGCTTTTTTTCTGTTCGTCGTACCAGGCTTTGGCCTCGGCATCGCTGACGGTCAGTTGGGCGCCGATGCTTTCCATCGACAAGACCACGTATTCGGCGCGCGCTTGCTGCGGCAGCTCGAACTGGCGGGCATTTTCGTCATAGAAGGTCTGCGCGGCATTGGCGGCCAGCGTGACCTTGCCCAGATAGTGGTCGAGCGCCAGACGGTATTCGACAAATTCACGCTTTTCGGTCTGCAGCGCCAACAGGCGCTCGCTGACCGTTTTGGACACCAGGTTGGACTGGGCAATGCCGCCGGCCAGTTGCTGCAGCGTCAGATCATTGCGCAGACGGGCCTCGAAGGACGCCGGCGACATGCCCTGGGCGGCAAGGATACCCTCATAGCGCTCGTTGGAAAACTTGCCATCAGCCTTGAAAGCATCAATGCCGATAATCGCCCGGCGCACGGCATCGTCGCCGACGGCAATGCGATTTTTGACCGTTTCGAGCATCAGCAGACGCTGGCTGACCAGGTCATTGACGATGGATTCGCGGAATTGCGCGCTTTCCAGCAGCTTGGGATCAAACTGCGCGCCCATCTGCGCCCGCAGACGCTCCTGCTGGTCGCGCAAGGCCTGCTGAAATTCCTGCTGGGTGATTTTAAGGTTGCCGATACTGGCAACATCCTGGCCGCTTGAATCGCTGCGCATATAAGACTCAACGCCAAAAAAGGCGAAAGGCAGCGTAATCAGCGCCAGAAAGACCTGGACGATGCGTTTGTTATTGCGGACTGCGTCGAACATGAGCGGAAAAACCCTTCGGATATGTTCAGGAAGGCGAACAAGGACTCGCCCAAAAAGGCGGAATCATACCGTAGTTTTTCGCCGGCCCATTTGATTTGGGCTCATCTCGCCTGGCACGCTCAAGGCAAGCCCCCCAGGCTGAACAGGGAAAAACAAATACTGTACATACATACAGCCGTCGACTAAGATACGACTTCAGTAATAGCTGTGTTTATAAACAGTGTTTTGACTGGAGACCAGGATCATGGAACGTTTGCAGAAATGGTTTGAAATCCTTGCCGGCATTTCGCACGAAGAACACGCCCGACTTGCCCGCGCTCACGCCATCTTCAATAGCGCCGGCCCCAATCTGGCGCTGCTCGAAATCCCGGCCTGCTGGCGACGCCGGGCGATGTGCCGACGCTGAAGCAGGCGCTGGCCTTGTCAGGGAGAAATTCTGCGGTCAACCCGCGCTGATGATCATTTTTGCCCCGACGATCCTTCATTTTTCTCCAAAAGCAGCGTTTTTTCGTTGAAAAATTGCCTTCGCATCCGCTGACCCTGCGGCATAATCAAGGCTACGCGGCCCATTCAGAGAGCCGCATCAACGATTTGATGGAGAAAAGTCTTATGAAGCGTATCGACATCGATGGCGCAATACGCTTGCACAATCAATGGCGACGCCAGTTCCTGAATGCGTTTGCCGGCGGTGCATACGCCGACATGCCCTTGTCCGAACACCGGGGCTGCCTGCTCGGCGGGTCGATGAACCGGGCGGAAGGCGACTACAAATCGACGCCGGCCTGGGCCGAGCTACAGGCAATACATCAGCGCTTCCATGCGCTGGCCAACGAAATCGTCGAACTGAGCAGCAACGGCCTGCCCGGCGACGCCGACCTGTTGCTGCCGGAACTCAGCGAAGCCTCGCATCAACTGGTGGCCCAACTCGACAAGTTGCGCACCGCGCAGGAGTCCTGAACGAAAATTGCCTGATTTTTGCGGTCGACCGCAAAAATCAGGCAAAAACCGGTGCAATAAAAAGGGCAGCCCGACAGGCTGCCCTTTTTATTGTCTGATCGCTTTCAGGCGATCACGCTACCCAGCGCCGAGCGTTGCGGAACATGCGCATCCACGGCGAATCCTCGCCCCAGTTTTCCGGGTGCCAGGACATCTGCACGGTGCGGAAAACGCGTTCCGGGTGCGGCATCATGATCGTGAACCGGCCATCAGCCGTAGTCACGGCCGTCAGACCGTTCGGCGAACCGTTCGGGTTGTACGGATAGACTTCGGTCGGCTCGCCCTTGTTGTCGACGTAGCGCACGGCCGACAGGCACTTGCCCTGGTCGTCGGCATTGTCGAACACCGCCCGGCCCTCGCCGTGCGAAACGACGATGGGAATCTGCGAGCCTTCCATGCCGGCGAAGAAGATCGACGGCGAGTCGAGCACTTCGGTCATCACGAAACGCGCTTCGAACTGCTCGACCTGGTTGCGCCGGAAAGCCGGCCAGTGATCAGCGCCCGGAATGATGGACTTCAGCGCGCTCATCATCTGGCAGCCGTTACAGACGCCGAGGGCAAAGGTATCCGGACGATTGAAGAAGGCGGCGAATTCGTTGCGGCAGCCGTCGTGCATCAGGATGGTCTTGGCCCAGCCCTGACCGGCACCGAGCACGTCACCGTAGGAGAAACCACCGCAGGCGACGAGGCCCTTGAAGTCCTTGAGGCTGACGCGGCCGGCGAGAATGTCGCTCATATGCACGTCGACCGAGGCAAAACCGGCGCGATCGAAGGCGGCGGCCATTTCGTAATGGCTGTTGACGCCCTGCTCACGCAGGATGGCCACACGCGGACGACCGCTGATCTGCTGGTAAACTTGGGTAAAGTCGTCTTGCGGATCAAAGCTGACCTTCGGCGTCAGGCCGGGGTCAGTGAGGTCGAGAATGCGGTCGAATTCCTGCTTGGCGCAATCCGGGTTGTCGCGCATCGCCTGCATCTGGTAGCTGGTCTCGGACCAGGCACGCTGCAGATCGACGCGCTTTTCACGCAGCACGCGCTTGGCGTTGCGGGTGACGCGGATTTCGTCCCATTCGTTCATGTGCCCGACGAAGTGATACGGCACGCCACAGGCACGCAGAATCGGCGTAACCTTTTCGCGATCGGCGCGGCGGATCTGGATCAGGGCACCGAGTTCTTCATTGAACAGCGCCCGGACGATGTGCTCGAAATCGCGGCCAGCCAGCAGGTTGGTCAGTTTTTCCGAACCATCGACATCACCTGCACCGGCGTCGTAACAGATGCCGTCGAGGTCAAGCGACACGCCACGGCGGCTGGCGAAAGCCATTTCACAGGCCGCGACGAACAGACCACCGTCGGAACGGTCGTGGTAAGCGAGCAGCAGGCCGTCGCGGTTGAGTTTCTGCACGGCGTCGAACAGGCCTTTGAGCTTGGCCGGATCATCAACGTCCGGCGCATCGCTGCCGGTGGCGTTGTACACCTGCGCCAGCGCCGAGCCGCCGAGACGGCTCTTGCCGAGGTCAAGCAGCAGCAAATCGCTTTCGCCCTGATCGACAACCAGTTGCGGGGTTTTCGTCTTGCGCACGTCGTCGACCGCAGCAAACGAGGTGATGACCAGCGACAAGGGCGAAACGACCTGCTTCTTGACGCCTTGATCTTCCCAGGCGGTACGCATCGACAACGAATCCTTGCCGACCGGGATCGACACGCCGATGGCCTTGCACAGGTCGGAGATGGCTTCAACGGTGTCGAACAGGCGGGCATCTTCACCCGGCACGCCACACGGGGCCATCCAGTTGGCCGACAGCTTGACCTTGCCGAGATCGCCGATGTCGGCGGCGGCCAGGTTGGTCAG
>JAVBXO010000277.1 GCA_030824535.1 Azonexus sp.
CGGCGCACTCGCCCCCGGCATGAGCGCCGACCTGGTGGCTTTCCCGACTGGCGGTCTCGACATGGCCGGCGCCGCCGTGCACGACCCGGTCGCGGCGCTGGTTTTCTGCACGCCGCAGGCCGTGCGCCATTCCATCATCAACGGCAAGCCGGTGGTCAGCGACGGGCAATTGCTACCGCTCGACCTGCAGCCGCTGGTCGATCAACACAACCGCCTGTCCCGCCAGCTGATCAACAGCAGCCACTGAGATTTCATGAACGATTCCACTACGCCCCGCCACCAGCTCGTTCTCGGCCAGATCCTGCATTTCCTCAGCGATCCCGGCGAGCACGATGCCGCCGACAGCTACCAGTATTTTCCGGATGGCGCCTTGTGGATCGTCGACGGCCATATCGCCGATGTCGGCGCCTGGCAGGACTTGCAGGCCCGCATTCCCGCCGCCGTTCGCGGCGCTGCCGAAGTTTTCGACTACACCGGCAAGCTGGTGCTGCCCGGGCTGATCGACACCCATTGCCACTACCCGCAATCCGGCATCATCGCCTCCTTCGGCCGGCAACTGCTCGACTGGCTGAACGACTACACCTTTCCCGCCGAAGCGGCTTTCTCCGACCCGGCGGTCGGCGCGGCGACGGCCGACTACTTTGTCGAACGCATGCTGGCGCACGGCACGACGACGGCCTCGGTGTTTTCGACGGTGCATCCGGAATCGGTCGATGCCTTCATGGCCTCGGCGAAAAAGCACCATCTGCGGATGTTGACCGGAAAAGTCATGATGGACCGCCATGCCCCGGCCAATCTGATGGATACGGTGGCCGATGCCGAACGCGACTGCCTGGCGCTGATCGAACGCTGGCATGGCCAGGGCCGCCTGCGCTACAGCATCACGCCGCGCTTCGCCCCGACCTCAAGCCCGGCCCAACTGGCACTGGCCGGCGAGTTATACCACAGCCTGCCCGACCTGCATGTGCAGTCGCACCTGGCCGAAAACCCCGATGAAATCGCCTGGGTCGGCGAGCTTTTCCCGCACTGCCGCGACTATCTTGATGTGTACAGCCATTACGGCCTGCTCGGCCCGCGCACTATCTACGGTCATTGCATCCATCTGGCGCCGGTGGAAATCGAGGAAATGGCCAGCACCGGCAGCGCTGCCGCCTTCTGTCCGACGTCCAATCTCTTCCTCGGCAGCGGTTTCTTCAATCACCCGGCCGCCAGCGATGCCGGCATTCGCGTCGGTCTGGCCACCGACGTCGGCGGCGGCACCTCGTTCAGCCTGATCCGCACGCTGGGCGAAGCCTACAAGGTGTCGCAACTGCACCAGCGCCCGCTGCCGCCGTTGCGCGCCTGGTTCCTCGCGACGCTGGGCGGCGCGCAAGCCCTCTATCTGGAAAAATTCATCGGCAATTTCATGCCGGGCAAGGAAGCAGATTTCGTCGTCCTCGATCCCTGCGCCACGCCGGAACTGGATTTCCGCCTCAAGGGCGGCGAAGGCCTGGCCGAACGCTTGTTCGCGATGATGATTCTCGGCGACGAACGCTGCGTCAAGGCGACGCATATCATGGGCAAGCTGGCATTTCAGTCATAAGTCTCGGGCACAATGCGGCACAGTTTTACTCACAGGAAACGCCATGCCCCAGATTCTTTCCGACATCAACGATGGTGTCGGCACCATTACGCTGAATTACGCCGCCAAGTGCAACGCCCTGTCGGAACAACTGGTTAACGCCATTGCCGCCACCTTGAACGACTTCAAGGATGCCGGCGTCCGCGTTGCCATCCTGCGCGCGCAACCCGGCGCCAAGGTCTGGTCAGCCGGTCACGATGTTGCCGAACTGCCCATCGGCGGTCTCGATCCACTCGGCTGGCAAGACCCTTTGCGTATCTTGATTCGCGAAGTCGAAAATTTCGCCGCCCCGGTCATCGCGCTGATCGAAGGTAGCGTCTGGGGCGGTGCCTGCGAACTGGTCTTTGCCTGCGACATGCTTGTCGCCACCCCCGAGGCGACTTTCGCCGCAACCCCCGCCAAACTCGGCGTTCCCTACAACGCGACCGGCCTGCTGACCTTCCTCAACGCCGCGCCGCCGCATATTGCCAAAGAGCTGCTGTTTACCAGCCGACCGATGACCGCGGCCCGCCTCGAACGCCACGGCATCATCAACCACGTCGTTCCGGCTGGCGAAATCAGCGAATTCACGCACGACATGGCGCAGACCATCGCCCAGAACTCGCCGCTGGCCATTGGCGTCATGAAAGAGCAACTGCGCATTCTGGCGGCCGCCCACGCCTTGTCACCGGCCGACTTCGAGCGCATCCAGGGTCTGCGCCGCGCGGTCTATAACAGTCGCGATTACGCCGAAGGCATCAACGCCTTCAAGGAAAAACGCCTGCCGGTCTATCTCGGCAAATAAACCGGAAATGGCATCGCCGTCCTTCAGGCGTTGTAGAACGAGGAGATTGCGGTCATCCGTTTGACGGCAGCCTGTTCATGATGGCCAGCAGGAAAGCACCATGAACAGGTCTGACTGATCAATCAGTGGGCATCGGCCAGCTTGGCAGCGGCGATGGCCGCGTCGGCATCGGCGTCCGAGGTGCCATTGAAGAACATGTTCAAGGTCACGGCGGTAATCGACGACAGCAGGATGCCCGACTCGATCAAGGGGTGCAGCCCATGCGGCATCCATTGTTTGAAGTTCGGCGCGATCAGCGGAATCATCCCGACACCTATCGAGATGGCAACAACCAGTGAATTGAAGCGATTGAACTTGAAATCAACGCTTGCCAGGATGCGGATACCAGTTGCCGCCACCATGCCAAACATCACCAAGCCGGCACCGCCGAGCACGACGGTAGGCAGGGATTCAACCAGCGCCGCCATCTTCGGCAAGACCCCCAGCACGACCATGATCAGACCGGCGGCAACGCAAACGAAGCGGCTGCGCACGCCGGTGATGGCCACCAGACCAACGTTCTGCGAAAAGCTGGTGTAGGGGAAGGTATTGAAGATGCCGCCTATCATCGTTCCCAGGCCATCGGTCCGCAGACCACGCGCCAGCGCCTTTTGATCGACCTTGCTGTCGGTCATTTCGCCCAGCGCCAGGAACATGCCGGTCGATTCGATCATCACGACGATCATGACCAGGGTCATGGTCAGGATCAGGATCGGATCAAAAGTCGGCATGCCAAACTGGAAAGGCATGACGACATCGAACCAGGCGGCCTTGCCGACCTTGTCGAAGTTCATCAGGCCAAGAAAGCTCGCCACGATCCCGCCGATCACGATGCCAAGCAGGACCGAGATATTGGCGATGAAGCCCTTGGCAAACTTGGAGATCATCAGGATGGAAAAGAGCACCAGTGCGGCAATGCCAACGCCGGTCGGCTCGGCGTATTTGGGATTGGGCACCGTCGGCAACAGGGCGACGCCCTGTGGTGCGGGCGGAATCGGCGAACCCGGCGAGGTCACTTCCGCCAGCCATTTCAGATGTTCCGGATTAACGATATTCGGCGCGGTCGGGCCGAAGGGGTTGCCGAAAATCCAGTTGATGCCGACCCGCATCAGGCTGATGCCGATGACCAGAATGATCGAGCCGGTCACCAGCGGCGGGAAAAAGCGCAGCATCCTGCTGACCATCGGCGCAATCAGCATGGAAATGGCCCCGGCGCCGATGATTGAACCAAAGATCAGTTGCGCGCCGGCCACACCCGGATTGCCATTGGCCATGGCGACCATCGGCGCAACGGAGGCGAAAGTCACCCCCATCATCACCGGCAGGCGGATGCCGAACCACTGCGTCGCGCCCAGCGACTGGATCAGGGTGACGATGCCACAGCAGAAAAGATCCGCCGAAATCAGCATCGCGACCTGTTCCGGATCAAGTTTCAGCGCCCGGCCGATGATCAGCGGCACGGCAATGGCGCCGGCGTACATCACCAGCACATGCTGCAAACCCAAGGCCGCCAGTTTCCCGGTCGGCAGTTTTTCATCAACGGGGTGAACATAAGACGTGCTCATTAGAGACTAGCCTCCTGATTAATGAATTCTATTAAATAAAGCAGATGGAAGAGCATGCGGCCACCTCAACCCGGTGCATTCGGGTTGCGATGCGCCCAGCCGGTCAGACGCTTTTCGAGCAGGGCGAACAACTCGTACATGACCACGCCCATGACGCCGATGACGATCAGGCCGGCAAACACCAGCGGCATGTTCATCGACGAACTAGCCGACATCATCAGGTAGCCAATGCCGAGGTTCGAGGCCACCGTCTCGGAGATCACCGAGCCGACAAACGCCAGCGTGATGGCGACTTTCAGCGAGGCAAAGAAATACGGCAGCGAACGCGGCAGGCCGACCTTGACCATAATGTCCCAGCGCTTGGCGCCGAGTGAGCGCAGCACGTCTTCCAGTTCCGGTTCCAGCGTCGCCAGCCCGGTCGCGACGTTAACCACGACCGGAAAGAAGGAAATCAGGAAGGCAGTCAGAATCGCCGGCACGGTGCCAATGCCGAACCAGACAACGAGCACCGGCACGAAAGCGACTTTCGGAATGCTGTTGAAACCGACCAGCAAGGGATAGCAGGCTTTGTAGACCAGCGGCGAAGCGCCAACCGCCAGACCGAGCAGCATGCCGACCACCACCGCCAGCGCGAAGCCGGCCAGCGTGGTAAACAGCGTCTGCGTCGAGTGCATCATGATCGGCGCGGCGAACTCGACCCCGGCTACCCAGATCGCACTCGGCGCCGGCATCAGGTAATCGGGGATCTTGAGACCGGTACAAATGACTTCCCAGATCAGGAAAAGCGTGATGGTCAGCACCCAGGGCGCGGCTTTGATCAGGGTGGATTGCTTAACAGCCATGCGAGTGCTCCTCAGGATTCACGAATACGGCCGATGTGTTCACGCAATTCATGAACGTAGCCGGCAAAGGTGTCGGTGTAAGTCACGTCCAGCGGCCGCGGACGCGGCAGATCGATTTCCTTGCGCACCAGGATGCAGCCGGGGCGCTTGCTCATCACGTACACCGTGTCGGCCAGGAAAACCGCTTCACGCAAATCGTGCGTGACCAGGACGACGGTGAATTTCTGCTGCTGCCAGAGGTCGCGCAACATGCACCAGAGCTCTTCGCGGGTGAAGGCATCGAGCGCGCCGAAGGGTTCGTCGAGCATCAGCAAACGCGGCTGGTGGATCAGCGCGCGGCAGATCGAGGCGCGTTGCTGCATGCCGCCGGAGAGTTCCCAGGGAAATTTTTCGCCATAACCGGCGAGGCCGACCTTGGCCAGCAAAGCTTCAGCGTCGGCGGTGTATTGGGCTTTTTGCTGGCGCAGATTGCTGCGGAAGGGTTCGACGATTTCCAGCGGC
>JAVBXO010000273.1 GCA_030824535.1 Azonexus sp.
GGGCTCTGACGGAGGGGCGAAGATGAGCGGGTATTAGCTTTACTGAGTTGGCTGTCGTCGCTAGTGAAGGGTATCGACAGCGTTCTAAGAACCCGGTGGCGTTCCCGTCGCTCATAAAAGTGCAGTGCCACAATAGCCAGTCCGCTGCCGAAAGTCATGCTGAGCAAGAGAATAAGCCAGCTCCAGTCATGTTCTGGTTCAGGCACGGGCAGTGGGGAAGGAAGGGCGCTGCCGGCAGCGGCCGGCGGGTTTTGCAAGGCCGTGGATTGACGTAGTGCCCGCCCGGCTTCGCTGGCTTTTTCTGCCTGGGTGATGGCAGTGTCCATCTTGTCAATTTCTGTACGCAACAAGCGCAGGGAAGTTTCCAGCTGGAGCATCCGCTCCTCCATCGACGCCAGCGCAGAAATCTCGGCATTGGTTTGCCGGGAGCTGCGCGCGTCGACCGGACCGGTGGTCAGTTGCAGCCGGTCGCCGGTTTGCTGTTCAGCCGCTGTTTTCTTTCGCCGGGGGGGGGGCGGTAATTCGCCGGGAAGTTCTGTCTGGCCCTGTAGCTTGCCCGGTGATGTTGCTACGGGAAGGGACGGAGGCGGCGAGGCGGGTCTGGCGCGTGTGCGCGGGATGCGGACTTCGGCACCCTCGTAGAGGGCTTCATCTGCGCGCAGATGCGGATTGGCGCGTTTGATTGCTGCTAGTTTTGCCGCCAGTTGACGCGCGCCTCCTTCGCTGGCATTGGCGATGCTCTCCAGCGTTTCACCGGCGCTTGCCCGCCAGATGCGATACGGTGCGGATTTGGGTGAACTTTGAGGCGGCGGCGCAATGTCGTCGTCGGCTGTTCCACCAGAATCGACGAACGTGATCGGAGCAAGCGGAGCTTCCGGGGTCAAGACATAGTCACGCTGCAAAGCGGTGCCGCATTGAACGCGCAGGCTGAGGCTGATGACCGGTTCCCGAATCGGGGTGAGCCCGATCAGTTGCAGGATGTAGCGGTCGCCACGTTGGACTAAGCGTGTTCGGAGGGCACTAACGGCAGGAAAATCGGCATTGCGTGACTTTTTTTCAAGCGTAAAACAGAAATTTTCCGGCTTTTCATCACGCTCGGCTAAAACGGGAACCTCGGCCTTCAGCGGTTCGCCGATCCGCGACAACAGTACAATGTTTCCGAGTCCGATGGCGCTGGCCAGCCCGGGGGCCGCAACAGCGATGACCAAGACCAAAATTGAAGGTCTTATTTTCATTCAGAAGGGGGGGCGAGCTGCGTATTGTTTTAGTTGGGCACTGCGCAACTTTAGCATTCGTCCGGAGAATTCGCGTAGAAATACGGCACACTTTTGTGTGTATCCAATTTTATAGGCTGATGTCATGAATTACGTTTTTCCACCTTCTGCGCTTACCGGTGTGCCCATTGTGGCAGCTTCAGCACTTTTTCCGGTTCGTCGGGTTTTTTGCGTTGGTCGCAATTATGCCGATCATGCTCGTGAAATGGGGGCTCTTGATCAGGCTGATGGCCGCGAACCGCCATTTTTCTTTAGCAAACCGGGAGATGCAGTCGTTGCCGGCAGCGGCGAGATTGTCGTGAATTATCCTCCGCAAACCAATAATCTCCATCACGAGGTGGAGCTGGTCGTGGCCTTGGGTGCTGGCGGGGCGAATCTTGCGGTCGACGCGGCAAATAAGCTCATTTTCGGCTACGCCGTCGGGCTTGACCTGACGCGTCGCGATTTACAGGCCAAGGCCAAGGAAAAAGGCCATCCCTGGGATATGGGCAAAGGCTTTGATCATTCAGCCGTGCTGGGCGAAATTACGCCGGTCGCGCAATGCGGCTACCTTGAGCGTGGCAGGATCTGGCTGACGGTGAATGGGCAACTGAAGCAGGACGGTGATTTGTCGTCGATGATGTGGAAAATCCCTGAAATCATCGCCAATCTTTCAACGTTTGTTCGTCTGGAAGCTGGTGACCTGATTTATACCGGCACCCCGGCGGGTGTCGGGCCATTGCTGCGAGGTGATGTGATGACCGGTGGGGTGGACGGGATTGCCGGCTTCAGCGCGCGGATGGTCTGATTGAGCGCTTTTTGGCAACTCGTCGCGTGTGGTGTTGCCGCTGTGCTTGAAAGTGGCGCGAAGCTTTGAATCGAGACCGTAATTATGAATTTCAGGCTGCAATAATTTTTACCGATTGTGGTAAGATTTTGGGCTCAAGACGGTATAACCGGGTGGGGTCGGGGGGAACTGCGGCCACTGCTCATTGCTCGCAACTCAACTAAACGCAAGGAAAGCGCATGAAAATTCACGAATATCAGGGTAAACAACTCCTGAAGAAATTCGGCGTTACGGTTCCGCGCGGGATTCACTGCACGACCGTCGAAGACGCGGTCAAGGCAGCAGAAACCCTGGGCGGCAAGGTCTGGGTCGTCAAGGCCCAGATTCACGCTGGTGGCCGTGGCAAGGGCGGCGGTGTCAAGGTCGCAACCTCGCTCGAAAAAGTTCGCGAATACGCCGACCAGATCCTCGGCATGCAGCTGATCACGCACCAGACCGGTCCGGAAGGCCAGAAGGTTCGTAACCTGCTGATCGAAGAAGGCGCCGACATCCAGCACGAGTACTACGTTGCCGCGCTGACCGACCGTGCAACCCAGTCCGTGGCCATGATGGCCTCGTACGAAGGCGGCATGGACATCGAAGAAGTTGCCCACAACACCCCGGAAAAAATCGTCAAGGTTTTCATCAACCCGCTGGTTGGTCTGACCGACGCGCAGGGCCTGGAACTGGCCAAGGGCATGGGCATGCTGGAATCCTCGATTCCGCAGTGTATCGATACCCTGCAGAAGCTCTACACCTGCTACATGGAAACCGACGCTTCCCTGGCCGAAATCAATCCGCTGATCCACGAAACCGACGGCACCGTCAAGGCTATTGACGCCAAGTTCAACTTCGACGCCAATGCGCTGTATCGCCAGCAGGAAATCGTCGCCATGCGCGACCTGGACGAAGAAGATGCTGACGAAATCGAAGCTTCCAAGTTCGATCTGGCCTACATCTCCCTCGACGGCAACATCGGCTGCCTGGTGAATGGTGCTGGTCTGGCCATGGCGACCATGGACACCATCAAGCTGTTCGGCGCCGAGCCGGCCAACTTCCTCGACGTCGGCGGTGGCGCCACGACCGAGAAGGTTACCGAAGCCTTCAAGATCATGCTCAAGAACACCAAGGTCAAGGGCATCCTGGTCAACATCTTCGGCGGCATCATGAAGTGCGACACCATCGCTACCGGCGTCGTTGCCGCAGCGAAGGAAACCCACCTGTCCGTGCCGTTGGTCGTGCGCATGAAGGGCACCAACGAAGATCTGGGCAAGCAGATTTTGAAGGATTCCGGTCTGCCCATTATTTCTGCCGATTCCATGGCTGAAGCCGCCACCAAGATCGTCGAAGCGGTCAAGTAAGGAGCTACCGAATGTCTATTCTGATCAACAAGAACACCAAGATCATCACCCAGGGCATTACCGGCAAGACCGGTCAGTTCCACACGGAAAAGTGCCAGGAATACGCTAACGGCAAGGAATGTTTCGTTGCTGGTGTGAACCCGAAGAAGGCTGGCGAGTCCATCTTCAATATTCCTATCTACGCCTCCGTCAAGGAAGCTGCAGCTGAAACCGGCGCGACTGTTTCCGTGATCTACGTGCCGCCCCCGGGTGCTGCCGCTGCGATCTGGGAAGCTGTTGAAGCCGACCTCGATCTGGCCATCTGTATTACCGAAGGCATTCCTGTTCGCGACATGCTGATGCTGCGCAACAAGATGAAGGAAAAGGAAGCCAAGGGCGGCAAGAAGACCCTGCTGCTTGGCCCGAACTGCCCTGGCCTGATCACCCCGGACGAAGTGAAGATCGGCATCATGCCGGGTCACATCCACCGCAAGGGTCGTATCGGCGTCGTTTCCCGTTCCGGTACCCTGACTTATGAAGCCGTTGGCCAGTTGACCGAAATTGGTCTCGGCCAGTCGTCTGCAGTCGGTATCGGTGGTGACCCGATCAACGGCCTGAAGCACATCGACGTCATGAAGATGTTCAACGACGATCCGGATACGGACGCCGTCATCATGATCGGCGAAATCGGTGGTCCGGACGAAGCCGAAGCTGCTCAGTGGTGCAAGGAAAACATGAAGAAGCCGATCGTTGGCTTCATCGCGGGTGTTACCGCGCCGGCCGGCAAGCGCATGGGTCACGCTGGTGCGTTGATCTCTGGCGGTGCTGATACTGCTGATGCCAAGCTTGCCATCATGGAAGAGTGTGGCTTCACGGTTACGCGTAATCCGTCCGAAATGGCCAAGCTGCTGAAGGCGATGCTGTAAAATTCGAGCTTAGCTCAACCAAAAAAGGCGGGCCTTGGGTCCGCCTTTTTATTTGTCTGAAGATTCATGGAAATTGACCTTGCTTCTGCTGCATTCTGGATCGCTGTTGGCCAGATCATCCTGATCGATCTGGTGTTGTCTGGTGATAACGCGGTGGTGATTGCGCTGGCCTGCCGTAATTTGTCAGAGGAGCAACGCCGGAAAGGTATTTTCTGGGGGGTGAGCGGGGCGGTATTGTTACGCGTGGTGCTGACAATGTTCGCTGCGCTGGTGATGAATTTTCCGTGGCTGAAGTTTGTGGGTGGACTTTTACTGGTCTGGATCGCTATCAAGTTGATCTTGCCAGAAGACGAAGATGGGCACGACATTCCTTCTTCTGAACATCTTTGGGGGGCGGTCAAGACCATCGTCGTCGCCGATTTTGTGATGAGTCTGGATAATGTGATTGGTGTTGCCGGTGCTGCGCATGGCAGTCTGGCACTGTTGTTGTTCGGTCTGGCAGTCAGTATTCCGCTGATCGTCTGGGCCAGTCAGCTGATCATGCACTGGATGGAGCGCTTTCCACTCATGGTCATGCTTGGCGCCGGGCTGCTCGGCTATGTTGCGGCCGAGATGATGATTACCGATCCTGGCCTACTGGCGCTCTTGCCGCCCTTGCCAGACTGGGCTGATTCCCTGGCCGGCGGCGTCGGCGCGGTGCTGGTAGTTGCTGTGGGGCGTTGGCTGGAGCAGCGAATCCTGGCCAGGCAGGATGTCACCCTTGTTTAGGAGCGAATGATGGCGCTGTTTCTGACGGAAAATGAGGTCAAACAGCTGTTGACCGTAGAAATGGCGATGGAGGCCGTTGAACTGGCACACCGCGAACTGGCCTTGGGCAATGCTCAGGATACGCCGCGCGCCAGGAGTCGCCTGCCGCAGACGGCGCTGCATATTTTGCAGGGGGCGCTGCCGGGCATTGGCGTGCTGGGTTACAAGGCCTACACC
>JAVBXO010000232.1 GCA_030824535.1 Azonexus sp.
GCCAACGTGCGCGAACGTAATGCCAAGGCCGCTCCCGTCAAATGGCGATTCTCCACCCAAGATGCACGGCGAAAACTCGCCCGTCTCTATCCTCGTCTTTCATCATGACTGACTACTAGACCCAAAAACCGCTTCCCGCCCTACTTAGCTGAGCTTTGTTGCTAATCAGGAAAGGTTTTGCCAGAGCCGTATTCGCCGATTACCAGACGAAACGCCGAGCCGCCATCGGCGATGCGGTTCAGGTCTTTGTCGAACGCGGCGATCTCGGCATCGCGCCCGACCTGCATGTGTCGGGCACCAAGGCGAGGGGTGACACCTGCACGCAGAGATTGGATGAGAGCATCGCGCTCACGAGGGCGAAGAGTTGGGCTGAGCATGTTGAATGGCTTTATTTTAATGGTGACAACATCTTACGCCGGTTGCGAATAGCAGATGGCGAGGCGCTGAAACACGACTAAGTGCAAAGCCTATCCCGGAGTTCCTGATGAGCGTTCTGTTTCTTTCGTTCTCTGTCGGATCAAGACTCTGGCACTACATTTGTAACCAAGAAAGGAAAGCTGCCGCTCAATGTAATTTACGCTTGAGTTATGCAGCAGGTAACAGAAACATTAGACGACCAAACAAGAGCGCATGAATCAAGGTCAGCTCCGTCCGACAAATACGGGATTCCACCAAATCCCTCTATCAATCAGGTTACAAAATAGTCGAGGGAGTCATCATCACCAGAAAGACGAAGCGGACGATACTGGTATTGACGATTTAGCAGCAAGCGACGCTCGCGGAACTTGCGTACACCAAGATGGCGCCGATACAGAGGAACGCAACAAGACTCTGCTCGGCTATGCGGATGGTGGATCAATCAGTGAATTGATGCGTCTGTTGGGTGTCGAGCACCCGATGATCCGCAAGTACATCAACAAGGCCTTGGCTGCGGGCGTGGGCGCTGAATTCAAGAATGCCTACCGGAGTAGTTACGCTTCGCAAAAAAGTCAATCGCACTGCAAGCGTGGAAAAAGGCCTCCACAAAGGAAAGCCGATCAAACTGGCGAATCTCAACAAACCGTGCTTCCGGCCACGGCAGCCCTCAGCGCTTGGCAGCCTGCTGTTTCAGACAGCCGGCCAGCGCCGCATCCATCGTTGCCAGATGGGTGGAAAACCAGCCTGGCAAGCCCTGCACGTACTGGCGTGCCAGACTCAGGCGGCCGCTGGCAACACCGCGGCCGAAATGCGCTAGTTCGCCGAGCACCCGCAGGTGTTCGCTGTTGTGTTCGCCGATGGCGGGAAAGCGGCAGGATTTCATCAGCACGCCTTCGTGCTCGAAATGCCGCCGGGTATGTTCGCGCAGTTCGGCGAACAGGGCCGGAAATTCGTCATCCCCCGCCGCCGCCAGGGCGTCGGCCAGGTCGACGAATTGCCGGTGGGTGGCGTCCATGTCCGCCACCCCGAGCGTCATTTGCTCGTTCCAGGGCATCAGATCGCGCCGTGGGTTTCGCGCTTGGCCTTGTTGGTCGTCTTCATCGCCTCTTCCAGCGCCACTTCCGGATACTTGAACTTGTGGCTCTTGAGTGCGTTATAGACGGTCATGACCTTGTCAGCGGAACTCTGACCCTTGAAGTCGCTCTTTTCCAGGCCGACGGTGTCGATCAGCTCGTTCCAGGCCATGCCCTGCACCAGCGGAATGAAAACGAAGGAAGCACCGTTGATCGGGGCCACGAAGGGCTTGTCGATATTGACCGTGAACATCACGCCCAGCGTACCGGCGTTGATGTCGGCACCGTAGGTTTCGAGCAAGGCGTTCATGTACTGCAGTTCGTCGAGCGAGCCGGTGAGCAGCTTCAGCTCGTCGCCACAGACCAGCGCGGCGGCCTGCTTGAGCAGTTGGACCGGCGGCTTGCGCCGGCCGTGGACATCGGCAACTTCGCCTTCCTTGACGACCAGTTCGCCACGATAGGCAGCCCAGCCGGCATCACTGGCGGCTTCCTTGAAGTTGGAATTGAAGAAGAGGTGTTCGTAGCGGTCGAGCAGCATTTTTGTTCCTTCCCTGATAAAAAATTGGTTGTATTACGCGAGTGAGCAATTTCCTTGCCTGTACTCCAGACGGGAAAAACCGGACTTTTCGGCATATAGACCGCCAAAGCTGTCGGATTCGGCACAGCACCCCGGCACGAACCCGACGCCCGACTTTACCGCCCTGACTTGCTGCCTCAGGCGACGGCAGCAGCGCCGATGAATTCGAAAACATCTTCCTCGATGATCTCGAGCCCGAGCTTTTTGCAGAAACGCCTTTCCTTGTCGGTCGGCTCGACGATGAAGACCCAGCCCGGCGGCTGCGCGGCGGCGTAGATCATGTCAGCCATGACCATGCGCTCGGTGTCGCGATTCAGGCGCATGCCCATCAGCAGGTATTGCTTGCCCTTGCGCAATTCTTTGACCATCGGCGGAATCGAGAAGCCGCCCATCAGCTCGGTGATGAAATCGACGTAGTCGGCATCGGAAGCGATATAAACGCCTTCCGGCTTGGGCGTACCCATCGGTTTGAAGAGAATCGGCAGGGCGGCATCGATACTTTCGCTCTTCAGGTAGGCGGCGCCATCCCAACGATAAATCTTGTAGCGGAAATCAGTGCCCCCGATGCGGGCAATGCCGACGATCAGGTTGTGCGGCGTAGCAGCGTAGGAATCCTGCAATTGCGTGTCGCGATTGATATCGATGACGTAAGCCGGGGCGATGTCCTTCAGCCAGTCATGCAGCGCGCCGCGCGTCCATTGCGTTTCGCCGTAAGTGCGATTGAGGAATTTGGTCACCGTCGAACGGCCGCGCTTGAGCTCGATATTCATCGCCGCCCGCGGGAACTCGTACATCAGCTTCGGCGCCATCGGCTTGCCGCCGTTCATGGCGATGATCAGCGAATCGCTGCTGGCAGGAATGGCCTCGCCGCTGACGGCGTTCTTCACATCAGCGAGGACGCCCGGTCCAAGATAAGGAACGATGCTGCCATCCTTGAGGCCGGCGAGCAGTTTCTGTTGCAGTTCTGGAGTCATGTTTTCGCTCTGTTGTAGGGGGAGTAAGCCCCTTCGAGCAATTTCCACACCCGCCTTTCGCTGCCCCGCCCGTTTCTGCGGTGAACCCGGCAAAAAGGCGCTTTTTCAGAGGTCGACCGCAAAATTCACTGCCACCTTGCGGTGCATGCCGGATAGCGGCTTTGTCGACTTTCCTACAAGACGCTCAGGGAGACGGTCGCCACGCCGCCGATGACCAGGAACTCGTCTTCCCCGCGCAGCACCCCCGGCAGCAAACCGCAATAGAAGAAAATCTTGGTCAGCGGCACGTTGACCGCAAGAATGTAATCACCAAACTCGCAGGCCCGCTCGCGACTGCAAGTAAAGGAATTGAGATTATTGAGCAGCACGACATGCTGTCCATCGCGGCCCTTTTCCAGCACTTCATGGTCGGCGAGGCGATTGACCCCCCGATAAAGGGTGACATGGCGCCCGCCGGGATGACGCCGGGCCAGTTCGAACTGGCAATAGGTATAGACCAGATCCAGCTGAGCCTCCAGGGCATTGGTGCCGTACAGCCCCTGGGCACGCATTTCCAGGTAGTGCATATAAGCATCGCTGCCGGGATCGCGCAGTGCTTCCCCGTGATAACGCGGCGTCAGACCAAAACGCGACTCGACCCAGCCCTTGAGCACCGCCCCTTCGCGGCTGTCCGAGTTGAAACTCCAGCCGCGGATGGTCTTGATGTAATTGGCTTTGGCGCGGCCTTTTCGCGGCCCGGTCAAACCCGCCTCTTCGGGATTCTCCAGCCGGAAATGCACTGTCAGGTAATCCCGGAATACCTCCGCCCGCAAGGCATCTTCAGCCGCATTGAAGCGCCGGAACAAATCGGCGTGCAATTCAGCCACCCCGTCGAGGACCAGTTCTGTCGGGTGACGCTGAAAACTCAGGCTCCCCAGGATAACGGCCGGCAGGTTGCAACGATTAATGGGGAGACGTGCTTCGCGCGGTAGTGTCGCTTTGTCGTCAGCCCTACACGTCGTAGGGGCATTGTCGGAAATCCGCGCACCGGTCGACACCGGAAAAATTTGGCTTTTCATTAAAAATCAATCAGATAGGTTCTGTCAGTCGACCTGGCACGCTACATGCAACTGGTTAGTCGCGACACTCACCAATTCCTTCGCATATCGACTGACAGATTAAGGAGATTACACCATGGCTAAACTGCGTCAATGCGCCATCTACGGCAAAGGCGGTATCGGCAAGTCCACCACCACCCAGAACCTCGTTGCTGCTCTCGCCGAATCCGGCAAGAAAGTGATGATTGTTGGCTGCGACCCGAAAGCTGACTCGACCCGCCTGATCCTGCACTCCAAGGCCCAAACCACCGTGATGCACCTGGCTGCTGAAGCCGGTTCCGTGGAAGACCTCGAACTCGAGGACGTCCTCTCCGTCGGTTTCGGCGGCATCAAGTGCGTTGAGTCCGGTGGCCCGGAACCTGGCGTTGGCTGTGCCGGCCGCGGCGTTATCACCGCCATCAACTTCCTTGAAGAAGAAGGCGCTTACGACGAAGATCTCGACTTCGTGTTCTACGACGTGCTCGGCGACGTGGTCTGCGGTGGCTTCGCCATGCCGATTCGCGAAAACAAGGCCCAGGAAATCTACATCGTTTGCTCCGGCGAAATGATGGCCATGTACGCTGCCAACAACATCTGCAAGGGTATCGTGAAGTACGCGAACTCCGGCAGTGTCCGTCTGGCCGGCCTGATCTGCAACAGCCGCAACACCGACCGTGAAGACGAGCTGATCATGGCCCTGGCTTCCCGCCTCGGCACCACCATGATCCACTTCGTGCCGCGTGACAACGCTGTTCAGCACGCTGAAATCCGTCGTATGACCATGGTCGAATACGATCCGAAGCACAAGCAAGCTGACGAATATCGCCAGCTGGCCAACAAGATCAACAACAACACCAACTTCATCATCCCGACCCCGATCGAGATGGAAGAGCTGGAAGACCTGCTGATGGAATTCGGCATCATGGAAGTCGAAGACGAGTCCATCGTCGGCAAGACTGCCGCCGACCTGGCCGCCTAAGCAACACCCCGCAAGCTCCGGCGGGGGCCATCCCTCCCGCCACTTTCAACCAGCACGTCGGCCACAGATTGGTGGCGGCGTCAGGAGGAAAACATGACGACTCTGTCTCGCGAAGAAACCGAAGCCCTCATCGCCGAGGTGCTCGAGGTTTATCCGGAAAAAGCCAAAAAGGACCGCACCAAGCATTTGGCGTCCAATGACGTTTCCGTTGAACAATCCAAGAAGTGC
>JAVBXO010000370.1 GCA_030824535.1 Azonexus sp.
GAGGCGTTCCTTGGGGTCGTGCAGGCGTTCGAGCCGGCCGCTGTTGATGCTGCTGCCGGCCAAGTCAGCGAGCAGACATTCGGCATCCTTGTAGGGGACAAAACCCAGGCGGGCCGCGTCTTCGAGATCGACAATCAGGTAGCAGGTGTCGTCAGCGACTTCGACCAGAAAGGCCAGCGGATGCCGTCGCCAGGCCGTTCCCGGAATTCGCTCGACCAAACCGGTCGACCGCGCAACGCGGGCAAAATTGTCGGCATCCTGCTGGAAGAAGCCGAATTTCGTGCCGCTTTTACCGTCGAGTTCAGCCTCCAGATGCGAGGGCCGGGGATATTTGGTGAAAGTTGCCAGCACGGCGCTGCTCAGTTGCAAACCGCCGTGATTGGCCGGGCTCTGCAGACGGCTGACGATGCGAAAACCCTGGGCATTACCCTCGTAACGCGCGAAATCGGCTTTCTGCGCCGGCGTAAAGGCGTGCCGCTCGAGCAGCCCGGAGCTGCGGAACCATTCACGAATGGCATCCTCGCCGGCATGTCCGAAGGGCGGATTGCCGATGTCGTGCGCCAGACAGGCCGCCGCAACGATCGCCCCGAAATCGCCGGATTCAACATGATGCAGACCATGCCGGGCAATGATCTCGCGACCGACCACGGCGCCCAGCGACCGGCCGACGCAACTGGCTTCGAGGCTGTGCGTCAGACGCGTGCGCACGTAATCGCTCTTGGACAGCGGAAAAACCTGGGTTTTGTCCTTCAGGCGGCGAAATGCCGAGGTAAAGACAATCCGGTCGTAATCCTGCTGAAAGGCCGTACGCTCGGGCGTACCCGGCGCCTTGCCGGCACCGAGTCGTTCGGCGGAAAGAAGTTTTTCCCAGATTTTGCGCTTGCCCATGCCGGTTTCAGATGCGTTTGCGATGGGCTGCGAGTTTACTCTGCTTCGATGACTGCCCGCACATGATCCGGCAAGGGCACCGATTTACCGCTCTGGGTATCCATCCACACCACCTTGGCCGCGCCCTCGGCGTAAATGCGTTCATCACCTTCGAGGCGCATGTCGACATAAGTCTGGCAACTGGAACGCCCCACCGCACCGACATAGGTCCGCACTTCAACATTGCCCGGATAATTCATCGGCACCAGGAAAGTACAGCTGGCATTGATGATCACCGGACCGTCACCGCCGGGACGCACCGGCACTTTCAGTTCTTCAATCCATTCGACCCGTGCCTGTTCCATGAAACGGAAGTAAACTGTGTTGTTTACATGGCCATAGGCATCCATATCCCCCCAGCGAATGGGCATTTTGGTGATATGAACGAGTTTCCTGCGCTGTTCCATGGGGCGGTTCTCCAGAGGGGTTGATCTATGTTTTTCCATACTGTACCGTATAGTCAATAAGTTAACAATAAACGAGGAGACCACATGCAACGCGAATCCATGGAATTCGACGTCGTCGTTATCGGCGGCGGCCCGGCCGGCCTGGCGGCGGCGATCAAACTGAAACAACTGGCGGCGGAAAAAGCGCGGGAGATTTCCGTCTGCCTGATCGAGAAAGGCGCCGAAATCGGTGCCCATATTCTCTCCGGCGCGGTCATGGACCCGCGCGCGCTGGACGAACTCCTGCCCAACTGGCAGGCCGACGGTGCGCCGCTCAACGCGCCGGTGTCCGAAGACCGTTTCTACATCCTGACCGAAACTGGCGCGACACAAGTACCGAACTCGCTGCTGCCCGGTTGCTTCCACAATGAAGGCAATTACGTCATCTCGCTTGGCAATGTCTGCCGCTGGCTTGGCGAGCAGGCCGAAGCGCTGGGCGTCGAGATTTATCCCGGTTTTGCCGGCGCCGAAGTGCTGTTCGATGAGAACGGTGCGGTCAAGGGCGTGGCCACCGGCGACATGGGCCGCCTGCACGATGGCAGCGAAGGCCCGAACTTTCAGCCGGGCATGGAACTGCACGGCAAATACACCTTCTTCGCCGAAGGCTGCCGCGGCCATCTCGGCAAGCAGCTGATCGAAAAATTCCAGCTCGACCGTGACGCCGACCCGCAAACCTACGGCATCGGCCTCAAGGAACTCTGGGAAATCCCCGCCGAGCAGCATCAGCTTGGCCTGGTCGTGCATAGCGGCGGCTGGCCGATGCAACCCGACACCTACGGCGGCGGCTTTCTCTATCACCTGGAAAATAACCAGATCGCCGTCGGCTTCGTCGTCGGCCTCGGCTACAGCAACCCACACCTGTCGCCTTATGAAGAATTCCAGCGTTTCAAGACGCACCCGGAAATCCGCAAGTTCCTGCAAGGCGGCAAGCGCATTGCCTACGGCGCCCGCGCGCTGACCGCCGGCGGCCTGCAATCGCTGCCGCAACTGACCGTTCCCGGCGGTGCGCTGATCGGTGACGATGCCGGCTTCCTCAACGCTGCCCGCATCAAGGGCTCGCACTGCGCGATCAAGACCGGCGCGCTGGCCGCCGAAGCCTGCTTCGACGCCCTCGCTGCCGACCGCCAGCGCGACGAACTGGCCGCCTATCCGGAAGCTTTCAAGAACAGCTGGCTGTACGAAGAGCTCTACAAGGCGCGTAATTTCAAGCCGTGGATGAACAAGGGTCTCAAGTTCGGTTCGCTGATGTTCGGCATCGATCAGCTCGTTTTCGGCGGCAAGGCCCCGTGGACCCTGCACCACACCACGCCTGACTACGCCAAGCTCAAGCCGGCCAGCGAATGTCCGAAAATCGATTATCCGAAACCGGATGGCTTGCTGACCTTCGACCGCCTTTCCTCGGTTTTCCTGTCGAGCACCAACCATGAGGAGGACCAGCCCTGCCACCTGCAGTTGAAGGATGCCAGCGTGCCGATCCGCGTCAATCTGGCAACCTACGATGCCCCCGAGCAGCGCTTCTGCCCGGCTGGCGTTTATGAAATCCTCGGTCAGGAAGAAGGTCAGCCACGCCTGCAGATCAACGCGCAAAACTGCGTGCATTGCAAGACCTGCGACATCAAGGATCCGACGCAAAATATCAATTGGGTCGTGCCGCAGGGTGGCGAAGGGCCCACCTATCCGAATATGTAATCCCGGAATGCGTTTCAGCGGCCTTCGGGCCGCTTGAAACGCCCTTTCCCGGTTTATAATCCTTCGGCTTAACCCCTAAGGGAGAACATCACATGGGCTTTCTCGCCGACAAGAAAATTCTGATTACCGGTCTGCTTTCCAAGCATTCCATCGCCTACGGCATCGCCAAGGCCTGCCACCGCGAAGGCGCTCAACTGGCATTCACCTACCAGACCGAGCGTTTCGAAGACCGCATCAAGAAATTTGCCGCCGAGTTTGGCAGCGACATCACCATTCCGGTCGATGTCAGCAGCGACGAACAAATTACCAACCTCTTCGTTGAACTGGCCAAGCACTGGGATGGCCTCGACGGCTTGGTCCATTCCATCGCCTACGCCCCGACTGAAGCCATCGAAGGCGACTTCCTGGACGGCATCACCCGTGACGCCTTCCGCATCGCCCACGAAATTTCGTCGTACAGCTACCCGGCGCTGGTCAAGGCCGCACGCCCGATGATGCGCGGCCGCAAGAGTGCCGCCCTCGCGCTGTCCTACCTCGGCGCCGAACGCACGATGCCGAACTACAACACCATGGGTCTGGCCAAGGCCAGCCTGGAAGCGGCTACCCGCTACCTGGCTTTCTGCCTCGGCCCTGAAGGCATCCGCGCCAACGCCATTTCCGCCGGTCCGATCAAGACCCTGGCGGCGTCCGGCATCGGCAATTTCGGCAAGCTGCTGGCCTACAACTCGCACAATGCACCGCTGCGTCGCAATGTAACCATCGACGAAGTCGGCAATGCCGCCGCCTTCATGCTCTCCGACCTGGCGAGCGCCATCACCGGCGAGATCATGTACGTCGACGGCGGCATGAACACCGTTGCACTGGGCAACGCCGACCCGCTGCCGGGCTGATCGACCGCTGCTGCGGTCAACCCGCAGAAAAGGGCAAAAATGCCGACACCAACGCCGACCGCCAAGGTCGGCGTTTTTCATGGGGCCTTTAATTCCTGAACTGCGTTCGCCTTGCCAGCCCCACCATTTGCCCCAATACTTCGCCTCCATCAGATTATTGCAATACTCTTCTTTGGCGTTCCGATGGCGATCCTGCACAAATTTCTTCCGTCCTGGCTGAAAAACTACCCCAAGCACTTTCTCCGCGACGACCTCAGCGCCGGCATCATCGTCACCATTCTGGTCATTCCGCAAAGCCTGGCCTACGCCCTGCTCGCCGGTTTGCCGCCGCAAGCCGGCCTCTACGCCAGCGTGCTGCCAGTCATCGCCTATGCCCTGCTCGGCAGCAGCATGGTCCAGGCGGTTGGCCCGGTGGCAATTACCGCGATCATGACGTTTTCGGTGCTGAGCCCGCTGGCCGCGCCCGGCAGCCCGGACTATCTGGCGCTGGCGGCAGTTCTGGCGCTGCTTTCCGGCCTGATCCTTGTGGCCTGTGGGCTGCTGCGCTTCGGCTTTCTCGCGCAACTGCTCAGCCGCCCGGTGATCAACGGCTTTCTGTCCGGCTCGGCGGTCCTGATCGTGTTCAGCCAGTTGAAGTATCTGCTCGGCCTGACCCCGCTCGGTAACGCCCCAGCGGCGATCCTCCAGGCCCTGGCGGAACAAGGCCTGCATGGCATGACGCCGATGCTTGGCCTCGGCGCTTTTGTGCTGCTGATTTTTTCCCGCAACACCCTGCCGCGCCTTTTGCGCCACGCCGGCCTGAGCGAACCGCACAGCGCCTTCATCATCCGCCTGATGCCGCTGCTGGTGGTGCTCGCCAGCATGCTGGCAGTCATCCGTTTTGATCTCGACCAGCTCGCCGGCGTCACCGTCGTCGGCTCGATTGCCATCGATGCGCAAGCCTTCCGCCTGATCAGCCTGCCCGATGGCGACAAACTGAGCAGCCTGCTGATGCCGGCGTTGCTGATGGCCCTGATCGGCATGGTGCAAAACATTTCCATGGGTCAGGCCCTGGCCATCAAGCGCCATGAGCGCATCGACGCCAATACCGAACTGCTCGGCCTCGGCGCGGCCAATGTGGTGGCGGCGTTTGCCTGTGGCATGCCGGTCGGCGGCGGCGTTTCGCGTTCGGTCATCAATGTTGCGGCCGGTGCCCGCACACCGCTGGCCAGCATTGTTTCGGCGCTGGCGATGATAGGCGTGATTGCCGGCGCCGCGCCCTGGTTTGCCCGTCTGCCACTGGCGGCGCTCGCTGCCAGCATCATCGTCTCGGCGGCCACGCTGGTCGACTTCAAGG
>JAVBXO010000231.1 GCA_030824535.1 Azonexus sp.
GGCCCCACCAGAAATTGGGATCGCCCAGGCACCGTTTGCCTCAATCCAGTACGACAAAAGGATACAAAACAAAAATTGGCAGCTTAAGTACCGTGACAACTATCTTGACAAATAACGCTTTTGAGCCTCGAAAAGATTTGCTGGTACAGCACATCTTTCCTTTTGTCATTGTGGCAACGCTTGTCCTGCCATGCATGGCAACGATGATCACCGTCACCAGCATCTTCCGTATAAAGACCACCACGGTATCGTGGCACATCATTTCTACCAACCCCAATTAACTCACCACTTGGGCTAACAATAGCTGCACCAACCTGCCGCGACAAACACGCAGATTTTGCAGCCTCTGCATAGGCTGCGTACATTGAAGACTCATCAAGGGTCGGCGTATGCACAGGACTGCCAAAAATAATCTCAAGGAAACGGCTTAGTGATTTTTCAAGCTGATTCTTGTTCTCTTGGTCATTTCTGACAAAAAAATCAGCTTGAAAAAAAACATCACGAACTTTCTGTCCGTGATCATCTTCCTCGCGATAATCTCTTTGCATAATCGTACCCAGTGAAGCCCTATCTAGACTCTGTTGAACCGTAAGCCGTTGCTCTCGAACAGACTGTGGAGCAAACACGCCGATTAGCCAGAAAATTTCACCGTAAGTCGCACGCAGAAGCCTCAGTTCTTCGGGGTGCTTTATGGAGTCAATAATATGAATCTGACGTAGCTTTTTGGGGATAGCTGAACCACTGGCTGCTTTGCCAAAGCCCTCAGTATCTCGTCGCTCAGCAATCTTTTCGACCGCTTTAGCTGCAAGATATGCGCTACCACAAACTTTCCTTAATTCATCCCCAACAGTTTGCATACGATCAACTCGCTCTGCAGCTGAAAGACTCCCGCTTATATCTCCATCGACAAGTTTGGCACTCTCCGATATGTAATCACTCAACTTGTAATAGTGCACCAAATACGAGTACTCATTCTTGAGCACGGACTGCAATATCTCGTAAGTTGTCGAGCATCCAGACCCAACCGGTCCAACCAAAGCGATTACCAACTCTTCAGTCAGGCGATCTTTCAACCGGGGAATTTTTGGATTTTCTACGGCTGCACTTTGTGGAGGGGCAACGATGGCCGTCAGGGCAGCTACTAATGCACTCATACAAACCTCAAACAGAAAATTCTAAGCGGGTATTTTAATTATTCCGAAGTAAAACGACATGAAATATCACCTAACCTTCCTCACAAAATCAGTCCCTTAACTTGGCATCTGGCGACTTGCCCGGTAAACTACGCGCCTCTGCCGAGGAGCGCTGCGACCCTGATACTTGAGGGGCCAGGCTCGGCAATGATCAACGGCGCTCGCAAACCCTAGTTACTCGCCGGTTTGCGGCGCCGTTCGTTTTTGCGGCGTCCCCGGTATTTCACGTTTTGCCGAGGTGATCATGCTCCAGCCCGACCGTTCCGCCGAATTAACCCAACTGCTCGCGCAGCGCCTGCTTGTTCTTGATGGTGCGATGGGCACGATGATCCAGCGCCACGGGCTGCAGGAAGCCGATTATCGCGGCCAGCGCTATGCCAACCACCCGCACGACCTCAAGGGCAACAACGACCTGCTGGTGCTGACCCGCCCGGAGATCATCGGCGGCATTCACCGCGAATACCTCGAAGCCGGTGCCGACATTCTCGAAACCTGCACCTTCAATTCGACTTCGGTGTCGCAGGCCGATTACAACCTGACCGAAATCGTCTATGAACTGAATTTCGAAGGTGCCCGCCTGGCCCGCGAGCTGTGCGACGAATTCACCGCCGCCAACCCGGCCAAGCCGCGTTTCGTCGCCGGCGTCCTTGGCCCGACCTCGCGCACCGCGTCGATTTCGCCGGATGTGAACGACCCCGGCTATCGCAACGTGACGTTTGACGAACTCGTCGCCAATTACATCGAAGCCATCACTGGTCTGGTTGAAGGCGGCGCCGACATCCTGCTCGTCGAAACCGTTTTCGACACGCTGAACGCCAAGGCGGCGTTGTTCGCCATCGAGAAATTTTTCGATGCTGCCAAGCGTCGCTGGCCGGTGATGATTTCCGGCACGATCACCGATGCTTCCGGCCGCACGCTGTCCGGCCAGACCGCTGAGGCGTTCTGGAATTCGCTGCGCCACGTTCAACCCCTGAGCTTCGGCCTGAACTGCGCGCTCGGTGCCAAGGAATTGCGCCAGTACGTCGAAGAACTGTCGCGCGTTTGCGACTGCTACGTGTCCGCCCACCCCAACGCCGGCCTGCCAAACGCCTTTGGCGGCTACGACGAAACCGCCGACATGCTCGCCGATGAAATCGAAGGCTGGGCCAAGGCCGGCATCGTCAATATCGTCGGTGGCTGCTGCGGCACCTCGCCGGAACACATCGCCGCCATCGCCCAGCGCGTTTCTGCGGTCAACCCGCGTAAACCGGCAAAAACCGGACCGGCGCTACGCCTCTCCGGGCTGGAACCGTTCAATGTCACGCCGGGTTCGCTGTATGTGAACGTCGGCGAGCGTACCAACGTCACCGGATCCAAGGCTTTCGCGCGCATGATTCTCGAAGGCCGTTTCGACGACGCGCTGGCCGTCGCCCGCCAGCAAGTGGAAAACGGCGCGCAGGTCATCGACATCAACATGGACGAGGCGATGCTCGATTCCATCGCCGCCATGGACAAGTTCTTGAAGCTGATCGCTTCGGAACCGGACATTTCGCGCGTGCCGATCATGATCGACTCCTCGAAGTGGGAAGTCATCGAAGCCGGCCTGAAGTGCATCCAGGGCAAGGGCATCGTCAATTCGATCTCGATGAAGGAAGGCGAAACCAAGTTCCTCGAACAGGCCAAGCTCGCCCGCCGCTACGGCGCGGCAGTGATCGTCATGGCCTTTGACGAAAAGGGCCAGGCCGACACCTACGAGCGCAAGATCGAAATCTGCGCCAAGGCTTACGAACTACTGACTGGCATGGGCTTCCCGGCCGAAGACATCATCTTCGACCCGAACATTTTCGCCATCGCCACCGGCATTCCCGAGCACGACAACTACGCCGTCGATTTCATCAACTCGGTGCGCTGGATCAAGCAAAACCTGCCGCACGCGCACATTTCCGGCGGCGTTTCCAACGTGTCGTTCAGTTTCCGCGGCAATGACCCGGTGCGCGAGGCGATTCACACCGTTTTCCTCTACCACGCCATCCAGGCCGGCATGACCATGGGCATCGTCAATGCTGGCATGCTCGGCGTGTACGACGACCTCGAGCCGGAACTGCGCGCCAAAGTTGAGGATGTCGTGCTCAACAAGAACCCCGGTGCCGGCGAGGCGCTGGTCGATTTCGCGCAAACCGTGAAAGAAGGCAAAGCCAAGGACAGCGGCCCGGATCTCTCCTGGCGTGAGCAGTCCGTCGAAAAGCGCCTGGAACATGCGCTGATCAAGGGCATCACCGATTTCGTCGTCGCTGACACCGAAGAAGTGCGCGCCCAGCTCGAAGCCGCCGGCAAGCCGCCGCTCGCCGTCATCGAAGGCCCGCTGATGGCCGGCATGAACCACGTCGGCGACCTCTTTGGCGCCGGCAAGATGTTCCTGCCGCAGGTCGTCAAATCGGCCCGCGTCATGAAACAGGCCGTCGCCCATCTGCTGCCCTACATCGAAGCCGAAAAGGCCCGCACCGGTCTCGGCGCCAAGGGCAAGATCCTGATGGCGACCGTCAAGGGCGACGTGCACGACATCGGCAAGAACATCGTCGGCGTTGTCCTCGGCTGTAACGGCTACGACGTCATCGACCTCGGCGTCATGGTCAGCTGCGACAACATCCTGAAGGCGGCGCTGGAGCACAAGGTCGACATCATCGGCCTGTCCGGCCTGATCACGCCTTCGCTGGAAGAAATGGCCCACGTCGCCAGCGAAATGAAGCGCCGCGGCATGAGCCAGCCGCTGCTGATTGGCGGGGCAACGACCAGCCGCGCCCACACCGCAATCAAGATTGCACCCAACACCGATGGCCCGGTGGTCTACGTGCCGGACGCCTCGCGCGCTGTCGGCGTGGCCACCAAGCTGCTCTCCATCGACCAGCGCGCCGGCTACCACGCCGAAATCGCCGCCGAATACGACGCTGTGCGCGCCGAACACGCCGGCCGCAAGGGCGCAACCCTGGTATCGCTGGCCGACGCCCGCGCCAACCGTTTCACGTGGAACCAGCCGCACACCCCGGTCAAGCCGGCGCAACTCGGCCTGCAGTCCTTGACCATTCCGCTCGCCGAGCTGGCACCGGTCATCGACTGGTCGCCCTTCTTCCAGAGCTGGGACCTGGCCGGCCGCTATCCAGCCATCCTGCAAAACGAAATCGTCGGCGAAACCGCGCGTCAGCTCTTTGCCGACGCCCAGGCCATGCTGGCGAAAATCGTCTCAGAAAACTGGTTGACCGCAAAAGCCGTGTTCGGCCTCTACCCGGCACGTAGCGAGAACGAAGACATCGTCCTCTACACCGACGACAGCCGCGCCACAGAAGCCGCCCGCTGGGTCGGCCTGCGCCAGCAGCATAAGCAACCGCAAGGGCGCTTCAATACCGCACTGGCCGATTTTGTCGGTGAAAACGACTACGCCGGTGCCTTCGCCGTCACCGCCGGCCTAGGCATCGACGCCCGCGTCGCCGCCTTCGAAGCCGCCAACGACGACTACTCGGCAATCATGCTCAAGTCGCTCGCCGACCGCCTCGCCGAAGCCGCCGCCGAATGGCTGCACATGAAGGTACGCAGCGAATTCTGGGGCTACGCCAAGGATGAGAAGCTCGACAACGACGCGCTGATCGCCGAAAAGTACCAGGGCATCCGCCCCGCCCCCGGCTATGCGGCCTGCCCGGACCACACGGCCAAGCGCACGCTGTTTGCCTTGCTCGACGCGCCGGCGAACGCCGACATGGGTCTGACCGAATCCTGCGCGATGACCCCCGCAGCATCAGTGTCCGGCTTCTACATCGGCCACCCGGCGGCCAGCTACTTTGCGATTCCGAAGATCGGCCGCGACCAGTTGGAAGACTGGGCGGCGCGCAAGGAAATGAGCATCAAGGACGCGGAATACTGGCTGGCACCGCTGTTGTAATTCCGGCTCGGCCGGCCCTACTCGGGCCGGCCTGTCGCCGCAGGATTCAAAGCGGCGTGATGTTCATCTGCAGCGGCCACTGGTAGGTGCCGGGCACGGCGTTTTGCGCCAGACGGAAGCGGAAACCGAGATCGACGACGGTCTGCCGCTGAACGCCGCCC
>JAVBXO010000417.1 GCA_030824535.1 Azonexus sp.
CCAGTCGGCATCGGTGATATTCCAGCTCATGTGCTGCTCCTGAGGTGCGGGAAGCTGTCGGCAAGGTTGCCACCAGCGCATCACGGCAGCCAGCGACCGATCACCAAGTGGCCATTTCGCGCTGCAATCGAGCCAGAGGGGAATAAGCAGGAGGGGAGCGGGCACGCTGGACTACGGCGAAATCCCGAACCCAGTGTAATGGACGGCCCTCAATACCCCTACAAGTATTAAGTTTATTTATTGGGGAACTTTAACCCAACAATGTGATCACGATTTCCCGCTGATGGCTTTGCGCCCGGTGTTCAAACAGGTAAATGCCTTGCCAGGTGCCGAGCAGTAGCCGGCCATGGGCGAAAGGCACGCTCAGCTCGATGCCGGTGAGCAGGCTGCGCGCGTGCGCCGCCATGTCATCGTCGCCTTCCATATCGTGGCGATAGGCCGGATCGCCATCGGGCGCCCAGCGGCGGAGCAGGGTTTCGAGATCGCGGCGAACATCGGCGTCGGCATTCTCGGTAATCGCCAGTCCGCAACTGGTATGGCGGACGAAAATATGGGCAATTCCGGCGTCGACCGCAGAATTGGCCACCAGCGCGGCAATGTCGCCGGTGATGTCGTGGCTGCTGCGGGCGCGGGTGCTGATGCGCAGACGATGCTGTTCGGCCATGCTTGCCGCTCAATCCTTTTTCAGCAGGCCTTGCAGCGCGGCAAAGGGATTGTGCGTGGCGCCGCCGCCGCGCTGGCTGCTGATGTCGGTATAGCCGCGATCCGCCTCGATCTGCTTCTGGTGCTCGTTGTCGTGACAATAGAGGCAGAGCAGCTCCCAGTTACTGCCATCGGACGGGTTATCGTCGTGGTTGTGATTGCGGTGATGCACCGTCAGTTCGCGCAGATTGGTCTGGGTAAATTCGCGGGTGCAGCGGCCGCAGATCCACGGATAAATTTTCAGGGCTTTTTCGCGATAGCCCTCGGCGCGGGTATCGGCAGCTTTGCGGGCATCGCGCACGACCTGGTCGAGGCGCTGGTGATTGATGGTTTTCATGCGGGTCTCCGGGAGTTTTGCGGGATTTTACGTTGCGGTTACAGGGACTGGTTCACAGCCGCTGATTTCCTGATGGCTAAGGTGCTTCGCATGGGCTTGGCTCAAGGATTACATGCTGCCGGTGAAAGATCCGGCCAGCTCACTGCAAAGGATTGCAGACGTCGCCAGACAGCGTCTTGCATATCCCGCCATTGGCTGAAGTATTGCCCGGAATGGTGAAAGCTGATCAATAGGCCTTCACGAATAAAGGCGTGACTACAACTATCCCACTCGTCCTTACAAAGGAGCCAAGTGCTTGGCTGGCCCGTTTGGTCATATTCGATGTATTGAAATACCGGCTCTTGTCCTGGATGCCAATGCGTCAGCTGTTTTTCGAGTCCATATACGTTGCCGACCGATTCAAGCTTGCTCCCGGAGGAGGACACAGCTAAATGAGAATTTAGTTTTTTTGGGGTACACAACAACACATTGATTCGTTTTCCATATTGTCTCCAGCTATCTGCTCCAGTGCGAACCGGAACCTCGTCAATGGGAAGAAAACGATCACCTTGCGCATAAAAACTTAGCTCGGGTGGGGCATCGCTGGCATATCCATGGAATTCGGCGGGAATTCGCCATTGACCTCGGCCCAGCCAGAATTGCCAATCACCATCCATCGCTTGCGCGCTGGCAAACCAGCTCAGGCTTTTTGCGAAATCATGCTGCAAGTTGCAGCTCAGGACGCCTCCCATGACGTCATGCTCGAATTTTCCCTCGCCATAAGACCAGTATTGCCACTCAGGAGCGCGCGCTTCTCCTGTTGACAATTGGGCATGCCTGCGGCTATTGGTGCTTGCATGCAGCAAAAAACCGCTCAGATCCAGGTAAGTCCGTGCTGGCACTAATCCATGCGCGCTATTTGCGAGCAGGCAATAGGCTTGTCCATGCGCTGTTGCTTGTGCTTGCCAGATAACTTTCGGGATGACCAGAATCGACCAAGCGAGCATTCCGATGATCATCAAAGTGCCGGCAAGTCTGAAAGCGTTGGCGGGATGAGGGGAGCCAAGTGTGTTTAGTGAAGGTCTGTTTTTCCACAGTAGCGGCGTCAACCTGAACCAAACGATAGCCAGTCCAGCGACGGCCAAGTGGGTTGCCAGCCCGGAGTCCAGAACACGATTCCAGCCTTTCACACATAAAACCGTCAGAGCTGCTGCCGCTCCTGCTGCCCATAAAGCCCACGAAACCAGGGGGGCAGCGCTGGTTTCTGTGCTGTGTTTTTCTTTGCTTTTTTTCGCAAAAATGACCAATCGTGCAAGCACGATAACGGCGATTATCGGGGCTTCCAGACTGAACAAAAATTCAATCGTTCCGCTGCCACAAGTCAAACATTGGCGCCGGGATTCCACAAGCCATACAGCGGCGACTAGTTGCGTAATTAGCAGTAGCCAGGGCAATAACCATCGTCGGGGAATGAGTGCCGAGACGGGAATCGGCAAAATGATCAATAACCCAATGATCGTATCCATGAATGTTTTTCGTTTTCGACAGGGATGGATAACGCGGGTAATTGTCCGCTGGTAGGGGGATTTCGGATGCGCGGGGATTCTATGACATTTGATCTGATTTTGGCGTTTGTCTATCTCAATGCGATAGATGGCCTTGGTGGCGCCAGGTAGGAGACATTCCGGATTTGAGGCCGTAGCCCATAGAATGCGGCTTTACCTTTATTGACTAGCCCATCATGCCGCGCATCAAGATCGATCTGCCTGAGAAATTCATCTTCTCGACCGAAATCCCGCTCTACATCAGCCATATCAACTATGGCAACCATCTTGATAACGTGCAGATGCTGAGTCTGGTTTCCGAAGCACGCGTGCGTTTTCTCAAATCCATGGGCTATAGCGAGTTGAGCATCGAAGGTGTCGGCATGGTCGTCAGCGACGTGGCGGCGCAATACCGCAGCGAAGCCTTCCACGGTGAAACCATGGTCATCGACATGGCCGCCGACGACTTCAATAAATACGGTTGCGACTTTGTCTGGCGTCTGTGCGACCAGGCCAGTGGCCGCGAAGTGGCGCGCGGCAAGCACGGCATCATGTTTTTCGATTACACCGCCAAGAAACCCGTCGGCGTGCCGCCGGGCTTCCTCGCCAAGGTGGGCGCGCAATGATCCCGATCCGCTACGTCGAGCCGGTCTATCGCCCGCCCAGCGAAGCGGAATCGCTGATCCTGCCGGTGACCGATGGCTGCTCGTGGAATCACTGCACTTTTTGCGAGATGTATACCGCGCCACAAAAGAAATTCCATGCTCGTGACGAGGCTGAGGTGCTCGAAAGCATCCGTCGTACCGGCGAACGCTACGGCGAGCAGATTCGCCGCGTTTTCCTCGCCGATGGCGACGCGCTGGTTTTGCCCACCCGCCGGCTGTTGACCGTGCTTGAGGCCATCCGCACCCACCTGCCCGCCGTGCGGCGTATTTCCAGCTATTGCCTGCCGCGCAATCTGCGCAAGAAAAGCCAGCAGGAAATCGACGAACTCGCCGCTGCCGGGCTGAAGATGGTCTATGTCGGCGCCGAATCCGGCGACGATGCCGTGCTCGCGGCAGTCAACAAGGGCGAAACTTTCGACAGCACGCGCGAGGCGCTGGAAAAGCTCGGCGCTGCCGGCATTACCCGCTCGGTGATGATCCTTAACGGCCTCGGCGGCCAGGCGCTTTCCGCGCAACACGCCGAAAACTCCGCCCGGCTGGCCAACGCCACGCAGCCTGAATATCTCGCAACGCTGGTCGTCAGTTTCCCGCTTGGCGAACAACGCTTCCGTGCTGGTTTTCCCGGCTGGGAACCGCTGAATCAGCACCAGCTATTCGGCGAAATGGAAGCTTTCCTGTCGCGCCTGGAACTCAAGCGCACAGTTTTCCGCTCCGATCATGCCTCGAACTGGCTGGTGCTCAAGGGCACGCTGGGGGCCGACAAGGCGCGGCTGCTGGCGCAGGTCAGGGAAGCCATCGCCGCGCCGGAAAAAGCCGGTTTAAGGCCGGGCTGGGCACGGGGGTTGTGAGGGGGGCTATCATCCCCACGCAGGCGGCGATCCAGTTAATTGATTTTTCGGGATTCCCGATTTTGGAGGCATGGCATTGGTGAATAAATCAGTGTTGCCTTAAGCGATCACGTGTGCCATGGATTGATGATGGGGACGCCTGCAGCCTCAAATGGGGCGGTGTCACGTGAGGCTACGATGAAGCCCCGCGAGGCCGCGATTGCGGCGATGTAGCCATCAGGCGTCGGGAAGCCTCGCCCGCTAGCCCGGGCCAGGACGGCCAGTTTGGCGTAGTGGCTTGCGGCATCGCTGTCGAAAGGCAGTATTCGCTCCCTGAACAGTCCTTGCAGTCCCGCCAAAGCCTGCGCCAGCATGTCCTTGCGTTTGCCCGCCGGGAGCGCCGCAATGCCAAAGAGCAGTTCAGCCAGCGTCACACTCGACAGATACAGCGTTTCGGCGGCTTGATCGTTCAGCCAGGCGCGCACGGATTGATGCGGTTCTGGCTTCATCGCCTCGGAAACGACGTTGGTATCGAGGACGATCATTCAAACCTCGGCGGCTCGGCGCTTGTCTTGTCCATTAGCTTGTCTAGGGCTGCGAAATCCTCGTTGTTCAGGCCGATCTTGCGGCCCAATGCAGCCAGGGCTTCACCCAATCGAACGCGCGTCTCAGGTTTGACCGCGAGTGCCAGAATCTCGCGAACCTCAGCCTCGGTACTTCGCCCATGTTGAGCGGCTTGCATCCTCAATGCGCGATGCACGTCGTCGGGTAGATTGCGTACTGTCAGCATGGCCATGTGTCACCTCGGGAAAAAGCATTCAATGCATTCATTGTGGTTCATTGGATGCAATGAATGCAAGTATCTAGGGCAATCTAGCCAATTTGACTTTGGGGGGCAGTGATTTGCCGGAATTGCCCTGCTGGAGGGGTAAAGCCTGTGGGGGCTGTGCTAAATTCGCCGGGAAAAACTTGAGGAGCAGCAAAATGACCGAACCTGCGGAAAAACCGGCCGGCGAGCATCGCCTGTTGACAGTATTGAAATCCTCGCGCAGCAAAAATATCGGCAAATGGCTGGCGATTGCTGTTGTGCTGCTTGGCCTCCTCGGTTTCTTCGCTGCGCCGCCGCTGCTCAAGTCGGTGTTACTTAAACAGCTGTCGCAGGAATTGCAGCGCGAAGTCAGTATCGAGTCCATCGACATCAACCCTTAC
>JAVBXO010000137.1 GCA_030824535.1 Azonexus sp.
ATCATTTCCTGCTCGGCCTGCTCGCCGAGGTTTTTGGTATCAACAAGAAAGAGCACGCGCCGGGCGTTGGCGTGCTTCAACAGGCGGTAGATGCTGGTGATTGCCGTATAGGTCTTGCCGGCGCCGGTGGCCATCTGGATCAGCGCCCGCGGGCGGGCCTCGCGGAAGGATTGTTCAAGATTGCTGATCGCCGTTTCCTGGCAATCGCGCAGGCGTAGCTGGGTGGCGGGCTGTTTTTCCGGGTTCAGCGGCGGCAATCCGGCGAGGCGGGCGCGCAGGCTGTGGCTTTGTTGCAGCCAGTCGCGCAGGGTTTCCGGGCGATGAAAGCTGAACACTTCACGCGCGCGCGGCTTGGGGTCGCGGGCATCGGTGAAGTGGGTGACGATGCCGGTGGCTTCGTAGCGAAAAGGCAGCGGCGCGCGATTGTTGACCCACTTCAGTTTGGCGCTGGCGTAGCCTTCGGTCTGCGTTTCATGCGCCGTCAGGCGCTGGCCTTCTTCCTCGCGCTTGGCTTCGATGACGCCGACCGCCTGGCGCTCGACGAAGAGCACGTAATCGGCCGGACCGGCATCGGTGTGCCATTCGCGCACCGCGACGCCGAGGCCGGCGGCGAAATCGATCTTCTTTTGCACAACCCAGCCAGCGGCACGCAATTGCGCATCGATCCGGTCACGGGCTTGCTGTTCGGGGTTCTGGTTCTCGCTCATGCCGGCCTGGGAAACATTTCCATGGAATACCCGGCAATGATAAGGCCTCAGGCTGGCGAATGCGTCTTCAGCCAGTCGCGCAAGGCATCGTTCATCCGCGTCTGCCAACCCTTGCCGGTGGCCTTGAAGGCAGCGACGATGTCGGCATCGTAGCGCACGGTCAGGGCCTGTTTGGGTTGGGGGGTTTTGGGGCGACCACGCGACAGCGCCTGGCGTAGCGTCGCCTCGCCTTTTTCTCGGAAAATCGGCTGATCGCCAATCAACCAGATGGCGTTTTCAAAGAACTCATCCGTCAGTTCCGGGGCATCGTCGGGGTCAATCCAGGGCTGGGGAGAATCGGGCAATTTCTCGTTCATTGGCTTTCCTCATGCTGATAATGCGGCGCGCGTCGCCACGCGGGGTCCAGACAACAATGACCATCCGGTCATCAAGTACGCCGACTGTCGTATAACGGGCTTCGCCGTATTCAAAACGGACATCTTTCTGCGTCACCGTGACATTGGCGAACACCTCGCCAGCCCGCGCAAAATCCAGTTGCCGCTCGGCCAGCGTGCGCTGGCGTTTTTCGGGGTCGAATTCGATTTGCACAATTAGTGTAGTTACAAAAATTATCGGGAACAAGGATTTTTTGTAGCTACAAAAATTAGGCCGGAACGCACGTGCTCCGGCCTTGAGCCACCGCGCGATTATATGCTTATTGACTATTTCGCAGAGGCGCTGGGTAATTCAATCCTGTCATTCCAGGGCAGGCGGGAATCCAGAAAGCAAGGAGCTGGATCCCCGCCTACGCGGGGATGACGGTTTTCCTCAGCGCATCCTCCGCCGCAGCCAGGTGCTGGTCTGGTCGACGGCTATCGACAGCAGCAGCATCGCGGCAATCACCGTCGAGGCTTGCGCGTAGTGGAACAGCGACAGCTCGAAATACAGCAGTTGCCCGAGGCCGCCAGCGCCGACGAAGCCGAGGATGGCGGCCATGCGGATGTTCATTTCCCAGCGGTAGAGGGTGTAGGCGATCAGTTGCGGCGCGGCGCCGGGCAAGGTGCCGTAGAGGAAAGGCAGGCCGATCGGCGCACCGGCCAAGCGCAGCGCTTGCGCCGGAGCGGGCGGGGCGTTGTCGAGCGCTTCAGCGTACAGGCGGCCGAGCACGCCGGCGGTGTGCAGCGCCAGGGCCAGCGCGCCGGCAAAGGGGCCGAGGCCGACGGCGAGCGCAGTGATCGTCGCCCAGACCAGTTCCGGCACCGAGCGCAGGGTGTTAAGCACGAAGGCAAACGGCGCGTGCGGACGCGGCAAGGCCAGCAGCAGGCCGACGATGGCGGCGAGCAAGGTGCCAACGACGGAAATCGCCAGCGTTTCCCAGACGCCCTTGGCGACTTTTTGCAGCCATTCTGCCGACAGATCAAGCGGGAAGAAGCTGGCAATGAATTCGGCGATGCTGCGCCCCGCTTCTGCGGTCAACAGCTCGGAAAAGCCGATTTTCAGGAAGGCGAAACTGGCGACGATGGTCAGCGGCAGGCCGAGCAACAGCAGGCCGCTGCGCCAGCCAAAGGGCGAAGCGCGATGAGCCGGCGGCGTTTCCAGCCCGCGGCGCAGCAGGCCGGACAAGCCGTCGGCGGCGAAAACCAGGAGCATGAACGTCAGCAGGATGCTCGCTGCTTCGCCGCCGTTGAGCATTTTCATCGCCTGATCCATCAACTGCCCGAGGCCGCCAGCGCCGACAAAACCCATGACCACCGAGGCGCGGATCGCGCATTCCCAGCGATAGACGGTGTAGGACGCGAGCTCCTTCGAGGCTTGCGGAATCAGCCCGTAGAGGATCGCCAGCGGCCGGCAGGCACCGCTGTGGCGCAGCGCACGGGCGGGCGCCGGATCGACCGATTCGAGGATTTCGGCATAGACCTTGGCCAGCATGCCGCCATAGGTCAGCCCCAGCGCCAGCACGCCGGCCGCCGGGCCGAGGCCGAAAACACGCACGAACAGCAGCGCCCAGACCAGCTCGGGAATACCGCGCAGCACCGTCAACAGGCTGCGTGTCAGCGGATTCAGCGTGACCCGCTCGCGTCCGGCGCCAGTCGCCAGATAGGCCAGCGGCACAGCCAGCGCGAACGCCAGCGCCATACCGGCAGTGGCGATGGCCAGGGTTTCCAGCGTTGCCTTGCCGAGAAAAGCGAGGAATTCCGCGCCGGTTTCCGGCGGCAGAAAGGCGGCGAGGAAGTTGCCGATGACTTTCAGGTTACCGGCCTCGAACAGCGCGCCGGGTTTGACTTCGGCGGCCTGGAACAGCGGCCAGAGGATGACGAGCGCGGTCAGCGTGCCGAACAGGCGGCTGCGAGCGGCGGGGTCATGAGTGTTCGGGCTCATGCGCCACCACCGTCATTCCCGCGCAGAGCCTGCCCTCGACCTGATCGGGGGCGGGAATCCAGCAGTTCGCGGCATCGCTGATCGACCAAACTGGATTCCCGCTTCCGCGGGAATGACAATAAATTAAACATCAGCAACACGCCGCCCGGATCGCCGCGTCATTGGCTGCGGCTTGCGGGGAGAAACGCGCTTCGCCGGCCAGCGTTGGCAGTTCCTGGCCTTCACTGGCATAGAGTTCGTGCAGTAAGGCATCGCTGACTTCGCTGCTCGGCAGGTCGAAGGCGATGTGCCCGGCCTTGACGCCGACGATGCGGGAAAAGTTGTTCAGCGCCAGGTCGACCGCGTGCAGGCTGGCGACCAGCGTCGCGCCACGGGCTGCGGCGTCGGCGACCAGCAACTTGACGGTGGCCAGTGCCAAGGCCGGGTCGAGCGCCGACACCGGTTCGTCGGCGAGGATCAGGTCGGGCTGTTGATAGAGCACGCGGGCGATGCCAACGCGCTGCAACTGGCCGCCGGAGAGCTGATCGCAACGGCCGAACAGCTTGTCGGCGAGATCGACGCGGGCCAAGGCCGCTTGCGCGCCGGGAATATCCAGCGGATGAAGCAGCGACAGCAGCGATTTCCACACCGGCCATTGCCCGAGCTTGCCGGCGAGCACGGCGGTCACGACGCGCTGCCGACCGGGCAGCGGCGGCGCTTGATGCACGGTGCCGATGCGGGCGCGCAAGGCCCGACTGTCATTCCCGCGAAGGCGGGAATCCAGAGGTGTTGCGACCGTGCTTGATCCCTGTGATGGCGGTTTGAATTTTGCGGTCAACCGGCCGTCGACCGCAAAATCCAGCACCTCAAGCCGCCCGGCCGTCGCCGGCAAGGCCGTGCCGATCAGCGACAGCAGCGAGGTCTTGCCCGCCCCCGACGGCCCGATCAGCGCGATGCGCTCGCCCTGCTCCGCCCGCAGCGTGATGTCGGCCAGCGCCGTAAAACCATTGGCGTGGGTCAGCCCCACGCCATCAAGGCAAAAACTCACTTCAACAAGCCGGCCGCGTGTGCCGCCTTCTCGATGCCGTCGTAGTTTTCTTTCTTGGTCGGGATGAACTTCGCGGCGCGTTGCAGCGCGAGGATTTCCTTGTGTTCCGGATTGGCCGGATCGAGCTTGAGGAAGGCGTCGGTCAGCTTCTTGACCAGCGCCGGGTCGAGATCGCCGCGTACCGTCCAGTTGTAGTCAAAGAACGGCGGCGTGGTGGCGAAGACGCGGACCTTGTCGGTATCGACCTTCTTGGCTTCAACCATCTTGTCCCACACCGATGCATTCAACACGCCAGCTTCGGCCTTGCCGGCGGCGACGAAGGCGACGGTGGCGTCATGCGCGCCGGAGAAGGCGACGTTCTTGAAATCCTTTTCCGGATTCAGGCCAGCCTGTTGCAGGAAGAAACGCGGCATCAGGCTGCCCGAGGTCGACGACGGTGCGCCGAAAGCGAAGGTCTTGCCCTTGAGATCGGCCAGCGACTTGATCGCCGGATCGGCGGTGATGAACTTGGACGTGAACTTGGCGTCTTCCTCGCGCTGGGCGATGGGGATCGCCGTGCCATTGGTGCGGATCTTGGCCTGCACGAAAGTGAAGCCGCCGAGCCAGGCGAGGTCGATCTTCTTCGTCGCCAGCGATTCGACGACGGCGGCGTAATCGGACACCGGCGTGAATTGCACCTTCATGCCGGTTTGCGCTTCGAGGTATTTACCCAGCGGCGCGAACTTGCGCTGCAGTTCGGTCGGCGCTTCGTCGGGAATCGCCGAAACGCGCAGCACGGCGTCCTGCGCTTGAGCGGATGCAGCAATGGTGGCGACGGCGGCGCAAGCCAGCGCGCCCTTGAGCGCCAGACGGCGCAGGGTGGAAAAGTTCATGGATTCAACTCCGGTTTTAATGCAACCGCCACCGCGCGGATGTCGCGGCAGCTTACCTGGCGCCGTGGCGCCCTCGTTCCAATGCGGTACTCAGACCGCGTCCGGCATGATAGCCGTTTCCCGCCTTCGCAAAACCCATGCCGCTGCTAAATTGCTGATTTCAATCGTCATAACCTGAAAACAGGCCGGTTTTTGCGATATTTTGTCCGGCCAGACCGGGACAAAATGTCCATGAATAGGCGCATGAATGCCCCCTCCCCTTCAAGA
>JAVBXO010000072.1 GCA_030824535.1 Azonexus sp.
GACCGTCTTTTCCAGCAACTCGCCCGCCCCCGTTTACGACCATCCCCGCCCTGAGCCTCGCACGGGGTGCCAACAAAATGCACCGCAGATCAACATGGCAGCAGCAAATCGGCGCAAAATAAGCCGGATAGACTAACCAGCTGATCGATATATCACCGGAGTACCAGTGCCTTCCGTCTCGGAACTACCCACACTACCAGGCATAAATTCCGCCTTGGGCATGAAGTACATGATGCACAAGGCCACGCTGTATGAGAAAGTGCTCCGCGACTTTCATGCCCGCTTTCGCAAGCAGTCGCAGTTGATTGCCACCGCGCTGGCTGCCGGCGATACCGAAGCAGCCCGCCGTTACGCCCATAGCACCAAGGGACTGGCGGCAACCATAGGCGCCACGGCATTGAATGCTGCAGCCTACTACCTGGAACAGCAATTGAGCGGGCAGGGACACATAGAAAGTGCCCTGAAACACTTCGACAGTGAATTGCACACCGTCATTCAAGGTATCGCCAGCGGTTTTGGCATCCCCGACAGCGACTGAGCGAGCGCACTTAAAAGTCGGTCGCCGCCTCCCAAACGATATTGGCCCTGGGCCCCGCCTTGCCGGTACGTTCAAGCATGTCGATCAGGGGCCAGGCACGTTGCCCCAGGCTAATCACCGGCTCCTTTTTCTTGCCTTCCAGCACCTCTTCATCGTCATCCTGCGGCGGCACGGCTGCCCGCTGAACAGCATCGCGCAAGGCCTGGGCAGCCCGGGGCATTTCCTCGGGCGTAAAAGTCCCGCGCGCCGTCGTGTCCTTGCCTATCGCCAGCAGCAACTGACGGGCGGACTCGGCAAACATCAATACTTCAGCCGTTTCACTGGAAACAAATCGAACAATCATCGCACTTCCTTTTTCAAACGCCCCGTGTTGTCACCTCAAGCAGCCTTCATGCAGAATGAGGAAATCAGGGGGAGGGGCAACAAGATGAATATGGATATTAGCGTCAATCCGGTGATCGCCGATGCGATCGAGCATTTCGCGCTCGAAGAATGCGTCAAACGCAAACGCCTGAACCCCCACGTCTCGGCCCTGGTAGCACCGGGTGATCGCTATGATTCGGCAATCAAGCTGGCCCGCCTGGGAGCGTCGGTCAGGATTGCTGACCACGCGGAAAAACAGCGCTTCGTCGAAGGCCGGATTCTCGCCGGTGGTTGTGCCGAGACGGTGAACTTCACGCCGTTCTCCTTGAGCCAGGACATCGACGGTATCGATGGCGAACCCTTCGACATCATCATGTTGCATCGCGGCCTCTGTGCCCTGCCCTACGATGAAGCCCGACGCATGCTCAGGAAACTGCTGTTTAAACTGAAAATTGGCGGCAAGCTTTATATCACGGTGCTAGGCCTGCATTCCGAACTGGGCGACGCTTATCCCGGCAGCGAGTTACCGGTTCAGCAACGCTTTGCGCCATTGGCACCAGGCATAGCCGAAAAATATGCCTTGCCTGATCCGCTCTGCCTCTATACCGAACGCAACCTGTTTTTATTGTTGCTCGAGGCGGGGGCCAGTGTCCTGCGCACGCTGACAACAACCTACGGCAATGTTCAGGGCATTGCCGTCCGCGTCTGAGGCTTGTAAACACGGCTCAAGCCTGCCCCCGGCGATACCCTGCCTCTGCCGCTGACCAAATGGCGCGACACTGGCGCAAATCCAGGCGGACCCGAGCATTGGCAATTAGAGTATTCGAAAATGCTGTTTATTGACTTAGCTCAAGACCAAGGGAGGCCTTAGCACGGAAACTGAAAGTGCTCCTTTTCCGCATCAGACAGGGGTTTCCAAGGGATTATCCGAGCCGTGAGCAGGCTCTGTCCGCCTTGGGAAATTCCACGTTTCACAAAATTGGTCATGACCTCAAGCACGCTGCCGGCACTTCCCTACCCTGATCCCGCGTTCCGGTTTCTGCCCGGCAATCACGAATTGCTACCTGATCCACCCGATCAGGCCATGCTCGATTTCCTGTGTTACACCGTCACCCAAAGGCCCGCTGACCTGATCAGTCACATCCGCCGCATTCTGCTGAGTCAGGCCCGGGGCAACGCTGCGCAAACCTATGGTGCGCTGATTGACCTGTTCATTGCCGTTGGCCCGAAGGCCGCCGACCTGCGCCAAACCATGTTGCGGCGCTGTGCCAATATACTGACCCCGGAACAGCATGACTGGCTGCTGGACCGAATGGCTAGCGGCCTGCAAGCGGGCGATGTCAGCGCCAGTGCGCATAGCCGCCTGGCAACAGGGAAAAGATCCATCCTCAGGGCAAATGCCTTTTTCAATTGATTGCGAAAACAAGCAACTGCCCACCATCATGCAGCCTGACCCAAGCCTCCATCGCCCAAGCATGTCCCCGCTCCCTCAGCATGCAGGAATGGGTGGAATTGCGCAAAAGGTCAGACCATGATCGCCGAAGCACTCTACCTGCTCCCGACACCCGCCGGCGCATTTTTCGCCGTCTCGGAAAGCACGGATAGCCCATTGCGACGTTTCCTGCTCGCATTGATCAGCCGCAAGGGCAAAACAGCAATCGCAGCAAATGAACTCAAGGAATTCAGCGCACGGGACTCCAGTGAAGACGCACGGGAATACGTCCGCGAATTACAGGAAAAAGGCTGGCTGGAGGTACTGCATGGGCCGCTCAATATCCCCGAATATTCGATGGAATACGGCCTGCCCCGACTGCTGCCCGCCCTGAGCGAAGAAGGCAAGGTGCTGCTTGCCGACACCCAGGGCTTTGGCCTGTTCAGTCACGGCTTCAGTGCCGACTGTGCCGAAGAACTGGCCGCACTATCCGCTGACCTCGCCAATCTGCACGAACGGCGCGGCGCCTTTCTGCGCAACAACCTGCAACTGACCGGTAGCGCCTGGGCCTTGATCGGCGCTGGCGGCCATAGCCAGATCGGTTTCTGGCCGCTGTACATCGGCAATGAACGCCTGGTCCTGGTCATCGCCGGCGCTCCCGCATTGAATCAACCGCAACTCGTCGATTTCGTTTTATTGCTACACCGGCGCTTCCGTGTGCCTTAGAAATTAGCGAACGGATAAGAAACCCGTTCCTGCGTATTTCCTTTTCATTGTTAGACAGGGAGTAAAAAATGCTTGCCGACATGCTGAAAACCGTTCTTGGTCAACTGAACAGCAGTTCCGCTGATATAGAGGCTTCCGCCATTATTTCCAGCGATGGCCTGATGATGGCTTCGATGCTGCCACAGGGTTTCGATGAAGATCGTATCGGTGCCATGAGTGCTGCCATGCTTTCGCTCGGTGACCGCACCGCCCAGGAATTGACTCGGGGCAATCTCGAACAGGTGCTGATCAAGGGCAGCCAGGGTTACGTGCTGCTGACCGGGGTCGGCAAGGAGTCAGTGATTACGGTCCTAGTGGCGCCGAATGCCAAACTCGGCCTGATTTTCCTCGACGTCAAGCGCGCGGCCGAAAACCTGGCCAAGATCATCTAAGTGACCGAGTCCCAGTCGCGCGCTGCACACTTCGATAATCAGCTCAATCGCAAGGAGTAAAGTTTCATGAACGCATTTTTCTTCCAGAGAATCAACGACCACATCCAGTATCTGCGCAAGCTGGAAAAAACCCTGAAGGACGAAGGCGACTTCCAGGGTGCCCCGCATACTGACTGCAAACTGGGCAAATGGATGTATGGGGAGGGTCGCCAGGAGGTCACTGAAGCCGGTGACAAGGCGATTGCCGTCTTTGACTCGCTGTTCGACAAGCACCAGGCCTTTCACGATGCCGGCGCCCGCGCCCTGGCGGCAAAAACGGCCGGTCAGGCTGATGCCGTGAGCAAGGAAGTCACCGAAATGATCAAGCTCTCGAACGTGCTGATCGGCGGGCTGACCGAACTCGACCGCCTCGGCCGCCAGAAGTAAGCCGGCCGTAAACGATGACTGAATCGCGCTCGGGGCCTCTGCGGAGGCCCTGAACTTTTATGGGAAACTGCCGGCCTTTCCTGGCTGGCGGCTTCTGCGATGAACATGCGACTCGGCATTGACCTTGGCGGCACAAAAATTGAAATCATGGCCCTCGATGCCAGCGGCAAGATGCTGCTGCGCCAGCGTATCGCCACCCCGCAGGACGATTACCCAGCCACGCTGAAGGCCATCGCCAGCCTGGTTGAAGCTACCGAAAAGCAGCTCGGCCAGCGCGGCACGCTCGGTATCGGCATCCCTGGCGCTGAATCCCTGGCGACAGGCCTGATCAAAAATGCCAATTCCACCTGTCTGATCGGCCAACCGTTAAAGCACGACCTGCAGGCTCTGTTGCAGCGCGAAATCCGCCTGGCCAACGACGCCAACTGCTTCGCGCTGTCGGAAGCCATCGATGGCAGTGGCCGCGGCGCGCCGATTGTTTTCGGGGTCATTCTCGGCACCGGGGTTGGTGGCGGCATCGTCGTTGAACAAAGGGTACTGACCGGCGCCAATGCCATTGCCGGCGAATGGGGGCATAACCCGCTACCCTTGCCCGACACCGACGACCTGCCCTTGCCCGCCTGCTATTGCGGTCGCCGAGGCTGCATTGAAGCCTATCTTTCCGGCCCAGCCTTGAGCGCCGACCATGCCCGCCACAGCGGCGAGCAATTGAACGCCAGCGACATCGCCGAACGCGCTGAACACGGCGATGGCGCCTGCGAAGCCAGCATGCAGCGCTACGAAAAACGCCTTGGCCGGGCACTGGCCGGCATCATCAACATCCTCGACCCGCAAGTGATCGTCCTCGGCGGCGGCTTGTCAAAAATTTCCCGGCTTTACCGCAATCTCCCCGACTGCTGCGGTCCACATGTTTTTTCGGACGTTTTTTACACCAGAATCCTGCCGCCGACGCATGGGGATTCCTCGGGGGTACGCGGTGCCGCCTGGTTGTGGGATTGATGGCAAAATCGCCCGACCATGGCAAAAATCTCTCTCTTCCTCGGCGGCATCCGGCCGCTCCCCGAATCCGGTCGTCCGACCGGCATGTACAAACAGCCCGCCCTGGGTCCGCAGGAAATCGGCAGTGAAGGTTTCATCGGCGACCAGCAGGCCGACCGGCGCGTCCACGGCGGCCCGGAAAAGGCCATCCATCTATACCCGTCCCGGCATTACGCGCGGCTCGCCGAACGCTTTCCCGACGCCGCCGCACGGCTCGTTCCCGGTAGCCTG
>JAVBXO010000152.1 GCA_030824535.1 Azonexus sp.
CTGGGCTTGCTCGCCGGCAGCCTGACCGCCATCGTCTCGGCAATCGCCGTCGCCCGCCTGCTCGGCGCCAGTCTGCCGACGCAACTGTCGCTGGCCCCCAAGTCGGTGACGACGCCGATTGCCATGGGCATCGCCGAACGCATCGGCGGCATTCCCTCGCTGACGGCGGTCATGGTCATCGTCACCGGCATCCTCGGCGCGGTTGGCGGGCGCTACATCTTCAACGCCCTGCGTATTGAAGACCCGGCAATTCGCGGTTTTGCCATGGGCATCGCCTCGCACGGCATCGGCACGGCGCGGGCCTTTCAGGTCAGCGAAACCAGCGGCGCCTTCGCGGCGCTGGCAATGGGCCTGAATGGCGCGCTGACAGCGCTGCTTTTGCCTCTGCTGGTGTGAAATTTTCTTTTACGGGCTTGCCAGCTCATGGAAAAGCAAGGCGTCTCAAGCATAATCAGCCATTGATGCCGCCTTTTGGACTGTTTCCGTGAATATCAACGCCAAAGTCACCCTGCTCTTCGTTGCCATGATGGCTTGCCTGCTCGCTGTGCTGGTGGCCATCAGTCTTTACGCTTTTCGCAGCTTTTCGATTGCCTCGGCCACCGAACATATCCGCACCGCCAGCGAGATCGTCCGGGTCAATCTGACGGAAGCCATGATCAACGGCACCATCGACAAACGCGAACACTTTCTGCAGCGTCTGGTCGAGGTGCAGGGCCTGCGCACCGCACAGGTCATCCGCTCGCAGGAAATCGAACGGCAGTTCGGCAAGGGCTTGAACGTTGAAAAGGCCAGCAACGATCTGGAACGCGCCGTGCTGGGCGATGGCAAGGCCCGCTTCGAAGTCATCACGGTGAATGATGAAACCCTGCTGCAGGGCGTGATTCCCTACATCGCCACGACCAGCGACCAGCCGAACTGTCTGCAATGCCACGTTGTCCCCGAGGGGGCAGTACTCGGCGCAGTCAGCATGAGCATGTCCATCGAGGCCCTGAAATCCAAGGCACTGCTGACCGTTGCCGGCATTGCTGGCGCCGTCACGCTGTTCGCACTGCTGCTGACCCTGCTCCTGCGCCAGCTCCTGCACCCCATCTCGAAAACCGCCAGGGCGCTCGAAGAAGCCGTGCAAAGGGCGCTGCAGGGCGACTTCAAGGCGCACATCGAACAGCGCACGGACGATGAAATCGGCCAGATCGCCAGCGACACCAACCGCCTGCTGAATTACATCGACGCAGGCCTGAACCATATCGGCGCCAATGTCGCCCGCCTGACCGAGCACCAGGGCTCACCCGGCGGCAATCTGCTGACAGCGACCACCGAGATGGTCGATGGCCTGACCCGCGCCTCCCAGTTCAAGCAGGCCATCGAAGAAGACGAATCGAAGGCCGAAATCTACCAACGACTGTCGACCGCCCTGCAACAGGAGTTCGGGATCAAGGAATTCTCGCTGTATGAAGTCAGCCATGGCGAAAAGCGCATCCAGCCGATGGTCATCGATGGCGTTGCCGAAGCGACTTGCCGCTGGTGCGACCCACAAATTACCGTCCGCCCGGAAGGCTGCCGCGTCCGGCGTACCGGCCATCAGGTGGATGGCATCGAAAATCCGCTGATTTGCCAGGCCTTCAGCCCTCCGGAAGAAGCCGGCGAACGCCGTTATCTCTGCCTGCCGATCCTGCAGTCCGGTACCGTCGGCAGCGTCGTGCAACTGCTGTGCCCGCCAGAACAGCAGCAGGCCTTGCTCGAACAAGCACCGCTGATCCAGGTGTATCTGCGCGAGGCCGCGCCGGTGCTCGAAGCCCGACGGTTGATGGAAAGCCTGCGCGAATCTACCTTGCGCGACCCGATGACTGGCCTGAACAATCGCCGTTTCCTTGAGGAATACATCGATACCCTGGTCGCCGGCATCCAGCGCAAACGCACGACCGCGTCGATCCTGATGCTCGATCTGGATTACTTCAAGATGGTCAACGACACCTACGGTCACGACGCCGGTGACACCGTGTTGAAGACCCTGGCCAAGGTCTTGCGCCAGTCGGTGCGCGCCTCCGACCTGGTCATTCGCTACGGCGGTGAGGAATTCCTGATCATCCTGCTCGAAACCGGTGGTGAAAATTCCGACAAGGTCGCCGAGAAAATCCGCATGGCCGTCGAAAGCCTGAAGATTCCGCTGACCGGTGCAAGCCTGCAAAAAACCATTTCCATCGGCATCGCCGATTTTCCGACCGACAGCGATATTTTCTGGCAAGCCCTGAAATACGCCGACGTCGCGCTGTATCAGGCCAAGGAGCAAGGGCGCAACCGCGTCATCCGCTTCAAGCCGGAGATGTGGCAAGTCAAGGAATACTGAGAACGCAGCGCCATTGCACATTGTTTGAAGCGTTTATTGGGCGATCACAAACCGCTACAAAAGACGAACACACAATCATTTTCCGGCCGTTACACTGAATTCGTTGTGCACCGCACAAATTTTCAGGAGAAACAGCCATGGACCTCGATTACCTGCGGACTTATAGCGATCTGCGCAGCGGCAAGCTGTCCTTTCATCAATTCATGGACTTCGTCAGCGCCGCCTACATGCTCGGCCACCAGAACGGCGTGGCCCAGGCCAAGACCCGCGCCTGTCTGAATCAGGCGGTAGCCTCGGCGGCAGGCAGCACGCCGGCGCGCCTCGATTACGAAACGGTTTTCTGACGCCACCCCGGCGGCCCGCTAGAGCCGCCGGATGATCGCTGCGACGGCGGCCGGGAAATCATCGACGATCAGCGCCGGATGAATGTCCGGATGATCTTCATCAGCCGGACGGAACTTGCCGGTGCGCACCAGAATGCCGGGAATATGCACGGCCTGCGCGCCGCCGATGTCGTCGCGCAGATCATCGCCGATCAGCACCGCATGCTGCGGCGCAACACCCAGTTCGGCCAGGGCGCCGAGGAAAAACGGCGGCGCCGGCTTGCCAACGATTTCAGCGCTGGTGCCGCTGGCGTATTCCAGCGCCGCAACGAAAGCCCCCAGATCCATCGTCAGGCCATCGCTTTCCTGGAAATAGCGGTTGCGCGCCATGGCCAGTAGCGGCAGGCCATCGACGATCAGGCGAAAGACCGTGTTCAGCGCATCGAAGGTGAAATACGCCCCGGCGTCGCCAAGCACCACGACGTCCGGATCGGGATGACTCCAGCCGACTTCCTCGATGATGTCGGGGTGCACCAGGTAATGCGGTTTCAGGCCAAGTTGATGCACCCGCTGGCAGGCCGCGCGCACGGCGGTCTGGATTTCTTCGGCGTGGATGGCAAAGCCCAGACCTCGCAGCAGATCGACCAAGGCCCGGCGCGGCGAGCGGGTGGTATTGGTCAGGAAGCGGATCGGGATGCCGGTCGCGCGCAGCCGCGCCAGTGCCTCGACCGCCCCCGGTATGACCTGGTCGCCGACATGCAGCACGCCGGCCAGATCGATCAGCACGGCTTTCGGGCGAGCCGGCAACAGCGGCTGGCACAGCGCCGCCGGCGCACTAGCGAGCGCCGACTGCATCGTGCACCTCGTGCTGACCATGATTGGGGAAGTCCATGATTGCCCTCCTGTCAAAGTTGGCAGCAAACTACCACCCCCCGCTTAGAAACGCCAAGCCGCGATCAGTTCTGCGGTCGACGCCCCAAAAAGACAAAAAATGGACATCCTGATCGACATCATCCTCAAGGCCGGCCGCTCGGCGGTCGAACTGTCCTTGTTCATCCTCCTGCCGGTGATGGTCGTCATGCTGTCGCTGATGCGCCTGCTCGAAGCCCGCGGCGTGCTTGACCGACTGGTCGTCGTGCTGGCACCGCTGCTCAAACCCTTTGGCCTGACCGGGCTGGGCGTTTTTGCCGCCCTGCAGATCAATTTCGTCAGCTTCGCCGCGCCGATGGCGACGCTGACGATGATGGAACAGCGCGGCGCTTCCGACCGCCACCTGGCGGCAACGCTGGCGATGGTTTTCGCGATGGCCCAGGCCAATGCCGCCTTCCCGATGCTGACCATGGGCCTGCAGTTTTCGACGACGCTGGTTTTCTCGCTTTTAGGTGGGTTGACCGCAGCAGCGGCGACTTATTACCTGTTTGGCCGCCAGCTTTCGGCCAGCGAAGATCAGCTCGACGAAACCCTGCGCCATCCGGTTGCCGAAAGCGCCAAGGGCGTGCTCGACACGATCAACCGCGCTGGTGCCGAGGCCTTCAAGATCGCCGTCGGGGCGATTCCGATGCTGGTGCTGTCGCTGGTCGCGGTGACCGCGCTGAAGAAATTCGGCGCCATCGACGCCCTGACCAGCCTGATCGCACCGGTGCTGGTCTTGCTCGGCATTGACCCGATCCTGATCCTGCCGGCACTGACCAAGTACCTCGCCGGCGGCACGGCGATGATGGGGGTCATCGACGACATGCGCCGCGCTGGCCAGGTCAGCGTGCATTTGCTCAACCAGAGCGCCGGCTTCCTGATTTCGCCCTTCGACCTGCCCGGCGTCGCTGTGCTGATTTCCGCCGGCCCGCGCGTCGCCAAAGTCTGGAAACCGGCCGCTCTCGGCGCCTGCGTTGGTATCGCTTTGCGCACGCTGGGACACGCGCTGATCGGCTAAGATCGTGGCATGTCCAGGAAGCTCCGTCCGGCCCACTTTCTCCTGCTGCTGCCACTGCTCTTCAGCCTGGTGGCGCTGATCGTCGACCCGCGCCCACTGCAGCAATTGCGTCTGCATGTCTTCGATCAATACCAGCGCTGGCAGCCACGCGACTACGAAGCAGTGCCAGTGCGCATCGTCGATATCGACGATGCCAGCCTGGCCCGGCTCGGCCAGTGGCCCTGGCCGCGCACCCGCCTGGCCGAACTGGTCGCCCGCCTCGATGCCGCCGGCGTTGCGGCAATTGCCTTCGATACCCTGTTCGCCGAGCCCGACCGTACCAGCCCGGCCAGCGCCGCCCGCAACTGGCCGCTGGCGCCGGCCTTGCGCCAGGCCGTGCAGGCGCTGCCGGAACACGACCAAGTCTTCGCCAATCAACTCGCCCAGGCCAATGTCACGCTCGGCTTCGTGCTGGAAAATGACAAGTTCGGCGGTGCCGGCAACAGCACTTCGCCAGCCCAGCCATTGCCCCAGCCGGCCCGCTTCATCCAGCTCGGCCCCAGCGCCACCGGCCAGCTACGGCAGTTTTCCCGCA
>JAVBXO010000261.1 GCA_030824535.1 Azonexus sp.
TGGAAGCGGTGGAATGCGGCGCCGCCGCACTGGCCATTCTCATGGGCCATTACCGGAAATTTGTCCCGCTTGAAGAATTGCGCCTGAGCTGTGGCGTTTCGCGCGACGGCAGCAAGGCCAGCAATGTCGTCAAGGCCGCCCGCACTTACGGTTTCGACGCCAAAGGCTATCGCTACGAACCGGCCGATTTGCTGGCGCTGCGCCAGCCGGTCATCATTTTCTGGAATTTCAACCACTTTCTGGTGCTTGAAGGCCGGAGCAAGGCCGGGATACATCTCAACGACCCGGCCAGCGGCCCGCGCACGGTCAGCTTCGAGGAATTCGACGCAGGCTTCACCGGCGTTGCCCTGCTCATCAGCCCCGCCGCCGACTTTTCCCCCAGCGGCCAGGCCAGCAGTGTCCTGGCGGGCTTGCGCAAACGCCTGCCGCTGCATGAACCGGCCCTGCTTTACCTGGTCCTGGCCGGGCTGTTGCTGGTTCTGCCGGGGCTGATACTGCCGGTGTTCTCGAAAGTTTTCATCGACGAATACCTGATCCGCCACATGGACAGCTGGATCAAGCCGCTGCTCATCGGCATGGCCGCGACGGCCCTGATTCGCGGCCTGCTGACCTGGCTGCAGCGTTATTACCTGAGTCGTTTTCATACCAAGCTGGCACTCGCCACGTCGAGCCGTTTCTTCTGGCACGTCCTGCACCTGCCGGTGGTCTTTTATGCCCAACGCTCGGCCGGCGACATCAGCGCCCGCGTGGCCATCAACAACCGCGTTGCCGAACTGCTGACCGGCGAACTCGCGACGACCTTGCTCAACCTGCTGGTGCTGATCTTCTATGCGGCACTGATGTTCTCCTATGACGTTACGCTGACCCTCGCCGGCATCGCGATTGCTGCCGCCAACGTGCTCTTCCTGCGCCTGGTGGCACGCCGGCGCCAGGACCTCAACCAGAAACTGGCCAATGATGGCGGCAAGCTGCTCGGCACCTCGATGAACGGCCTGCAAATGATTGAAACGCTAAAGGCCTCGGGCATGGAAGCGGATTTTTTTGCCAAATGGTCCGGCCAGCACACCAAGGTGGTCAACGGCCTGCAACAGATGGGTAGCCAGAGCGTGCTGCTGATGGCCGCGCCGCCCCTGTTGAGCGCCCTGAGCACGGTGCTGGTGCTGTCGCTGGGTGGTCTGCGGGTCATCGACGGCGTTCTGACCATGGGTTCGCTGATCGCCTTCCAGAGCCTGATGAGCAGTTTCCTGCAACCAGTCGGGCAACTGGTGTCACTGAGTTCCGGCATCCAGGAAATGGCCGGCGACATGAAACGCCTCGACGACGTGCTGCAATATCCCACGGAAACCCGACTCGCCGGAACGGCAACAGGCGCTGCCGGGAGCCCGGCTCAACTGCAAGGTTATGTCGAACTGCGCCATGTCAGTTTCGGCTACAGCCGCCTTGAGCCACCGCTGATCGAAGACTTCAGTCTGAGCTTGCGGCCGGGCACGCGGGTGGCGCTGGTCGGCGCTTCCGGCTGCGGCAAATCAACGCTGGCCCGCCTGCTCGTCGGCCTCTACCCGGCCTCCGCCGGCGAGATCCTGTTCGATGGCAAGAAACGCGAGGAATGGTCACGGGCGACGCTGGTCAATTCGTTGGCCATGGTCAGCCAGGAAATTTCCCTGTTCGAGGGCAGCGTTCGCGACAACCTCAGCCTCTGGGATACGACGCTGCCGGAGGAACAGCTGATTCGTGCTGCCCGCGATGCCTGTATCCACGACACCCTGGTCAGCCGCCCCGGCGGCTACGATGCGCCGGTTCAGGAAGGCGGCGGCAATTTCAGCGGCGGCCAGCGCCAGCGCCTGGAAATCGCCCGCGCCCTGGCAATCAATCCGCGCATTCTGGTGCTCGATGAAGCCACCAGCGCCCTGGATCCACTCACCGAACGAAAAATCGACGACAACCTGCGCCGCCGTGGCTGCACCTGCCTGATTGTCGCCCATCGCCTGAGCACCATTCGCGATTGCGACGAGATCATCGTTCTCGAGCGCGGCAAAGTGGTCCAGCGTGGCCGCCACGACAGCCTGCGCCAGCAGGCTGGCCCCTATGTCGAGCTGATGCAGGCGGCGGGAGGCCTTGAGCATGATGCATGAGCCCGGCAGCCTCGCCGAAGTCTTTGCCCAGACCGGCAGCAGCGTTCAGACCGAGGGCGCACAGGCGCTGTTGCTGACTGGCGGACAGCAGGTCTGGCTGATCGAGGCGGGGGCGGTTGACCTCTTCCTGACCCGTCTCGTCGCCGGCCAGGCCTGTGGCGCATTGCATCCCTTAAGTCGTGGCGAAAGCGGCCAGCTGCTGTGGGCCTTGCCCGATGAACGCCGCCACCCGGACTGGGGGCTGGTCGCGCTCGGCAATGGTGATTGCCGTCTGCGCCAGCTGAGCTGGCCGCAACTGGCCGACTGGGCCGTCAGCGCAGAACAACGGATGAGCCTGGCCGATGCCCGGAGCGCCTGGTGCGAGCGCCTGTTGACCGCCCTCGAGGCGCTGCCGCCGGCCGGTGCATGCCTTGCCACCAGCGGTGAAAACGCCATCCTGGCGGACACGCCCATCCTCGGCCCGCAAGCGGCGCAATGGGTAGAACTGCTGGACGGTGACTGGCATTACCTGGGTGCACCGGCCGCGCCGCTGCCCGCCGGCTACTATCCTTTCGGCCGCCAGGCCTGGCTGGAAAGCCGCACGCCGGGGCGTTTGCGCCTCATCGGCGAGGTCAGCGCCGTGCCCGCCGCCAGCTTGCAGGCCAGTTTCGAAAAACTCCAGGATGGACTCTGCGCGCTGCTCGTCGCCCGCACACTCCAGCAGGAAGACAGCGAATGCCAGCGCCTGCAGAGCAAACTCGCCCGCGAGAATGTGCTGATGAGCGCGGCGATGCACCGCCTGCGCGGCGTCCTCGAACCCGACAGCATCCTGCCCGGCACGACCAGTCCGGCCGCCAATCCGCTGCTGGCAGCCTGCCAGCGCCTGGGTCGGGAGCTTGGTATCGAATTTCAGCCAGCCCCGCCAAACAGCCAGGAAGGCCCGTGCGACCACCTTGCCGAGATTGCCGAAGGCAACCAGCTGCGGCTGCGGCGGGTTGCGCTCAAGGGCGAATGGTGGCTCAAACCCGGTTTGCCCTTGCTCGCCTTCCGCCGCGATGATCGCCAGCCGCTGAGCCTGATCCCCGGCCGCCAGGGCTACCGGATGGTGAGCACTGACGGCCGCCCCGAAGTTGCGGTGGACGCCGAAATAGCGGCCAAAATCGACGATTTCGCCTGGCTCTTCTATCGCAGCTTTGGCGATGCCGCACTCGGCGTGATCGAGATGCTGCGCTTTGGCAGCCATGGCTGCCTGCCCGACACCCTGATGGTGATGGCGATGGGCCTGGCGACCGGCCTGCTCGGCATGCTCACCCCGATGGCCACCGGCCTACTCTTCGATACCGTGATCCCCGGCGCCGACCGCAACCAGTTGCTGCAACTGGGGCTGGCCTTGCTGGTTGGCGCGCTGGCTGGCAGCCTGTTCGAAATCGCCCGCGGCTACGCCATGTTGCGCGCCGAAGGGCGCATGGACATGAGCATCCAGTCGGCCGTCTGGGATCGCCTGCTGCGCCTGCCGCCGGCCTTTTTCCGCGCCTACCCGGCCGGCGACCTGGCGGTCCGCGCCAACGGTATCAACAGCATTCGCCAAGCCTTGTCCGGACAGGCGCTACAGATGCTGCTGGCGGCGGTATTTTCCTCATTCAATCTGGGCTTGCTGTTTTACTACAACCTCAAGCTGGCGCTGCTCGGCATGCTGCTGGTCGCGCTCGCCATGCTCACCACGGCGGTCTGCAGCGGGCTGCGCCTGCGCCATGAACGCCATCTGGCAGCCGTCGAAGGGCGGATTTCCGGGCAGGTCTTCCAGTATCTCGGCGGCATCGCCAAACTGCGCGTCACCGGTGCCGAAAGCCGCGCCTTTTTCAACTGGGCGAGCAACTACGGACAACAACAGGAACACCTGTTCCGCGCCCGGATGATCGGCACCGCGCTGGAGGTCTTCAACAGCAGCTTTCCGGTCGTCGCCAATCTCCTGATCTTCGCCGCCATTGCCTTCAGCCTGGCCCAGGACCAGCGTTTCAGCACCGGCGACTTCCTCGCCTTCAACGCCGCCTTCGGCGGCTTTCTCGGGGCGATGCTGAGCGCCACCGGCGCCCTGATGGGGTTGCTCGACATCGTGCCGATCTACGAACGCGCCCGCCCGATTCTCCAGACGCCGCCGGAAATCACCGAGGCCAAGGCCCACCCCGGCCAGCTGACAGGCGACATCGAGATCAGCCACCTGTCGTTCAGCTATAGCGCGGATGGCCCGAGCATCCTGCAAGACCTCAATCTGCACATCCATGCCGGCGAATTCGTCGCCATCGTCGGCGCTTCCGGTTCGGGTAAATCAACGCTGCTGCGCCTGCTGCTTGGTTTCGAACAGCCAACCCTGGGCAGCATCTATTACGACCGCCAGGATCTGGCCAGCCTCGACCCCGGCAGCCTGCGCCGGCAACTCGGTGTCGTGCTGCAAAATGGCCAGCTGATTTCCGGCGACATTTTCTCGAATATCGTCGGCTCTTCACCGCTGAGCCTCGACGATGCCTGGACTGCGGCCACACAAGCAGGCATCGCCGACGATATCCGGGAAATGCCGATGGGCATGCACACCATGGTCAGCGATGGCGGTTCGACACTTTCCGGCGGCCAGCGTCAGCGCCTGATGATCGCCCGCGCCATCGTCCGGCGCCCGCGCATCATCTATTTCGATGAAGCCACCAGCGCCCTCGACAACCAGGCTCAGGCGATGGTCAGCGCCAGCCTTGAGCAACTGCACGCCACGCGCATCGTCATCGCCCACCGCCTGAGCACCATCATTCATGCCGACCGGATTCTCGTCATGGCTGCCGGAAAAATCGTCCAGGCCGGCACCTACGCCGAACTGATCCAGGCGCCCGGCCTGTTCGCCGATCTCGCCCGGCGGCAAATCATCTGAATGGAAGGCCCCATGTTCCGCGCCACCGCCCACCCTGTTGGCCCCAAGGCCTGGCCCCCGCGCCGACTCGCCGGCAGTCTGCCGATTTTGCTCACCCTGCTGCTGTTGCTGACCCTGGCCGGCTGCGACGCCTGGGATGCACC
>JAVBXO010000373.1 GCA_030824535.1 Azonexus sp.
GCCAAATACCATTGGCGCACCTTTACTTCGTGGACCAAGGACTCCTTGATTCAGGAGGTTCAAACGCTTTTGGCAGAATTTGGCAAAAAGTTCCATATTCGTTATGCGTGATTACTTATTGAGCTCCGGCCCCAGCTTTCGTATGACCAACGGCATACAGCCAAGAGCGGAGCAGCAAGGGTCTGGTCTTGCAATCAAGCAAACTTGATTGCAAGACCAGATAGCCATACGCAACCGACCAAGCTCCTCCTGCCCCCCGCTTTCGTAGGGACAACAGACATCGCCAAGCAAAACGAAAAATGCCCCAATCCCGTGGTCAACCGCAGAATCGGGGCATAAACCGCCACAGGAATTCCCGCTGCCTTTCTGGTTGCGCTGCGGGGCTCAACCGCTCAGCAACTCACTCAAGCCCGCCTCTTGTCTCCTCGATCAAACGCTTCTCGCGCTCGATCTCGGCAATCAATTCGGCTTCGGTAGGCAGGATGCGTTGATATTTGGACGCAAAAAACTGCTGGCTTTCCTTGATCACCGAGTATTTGACGACGGTTTCATCCTTGCTGTCGCACAGAATGATGCCGATGGTCGGGTTGTCGTCTTCGCCCCGCTTCAAGTCGTCAAACATGCGCACATACATGTCCATCTGGCCGATGTCCTGATGGCTGAGCTCGCCGATTTTCAGGTCGATGATGACAAAGCACTTGAGCAAGTAGTTGTAGAAAACCAGATCGATGAAAAAGTGGCTGGTTTCGGTGCTGATGCGCATCTGCCGCGCCACGAACGAGAAGCCCTTGCCCAATTCGAGCAGGAATTTCTGCAATTCGTCGATGATTGCCTGCTCGAGCTGGCTTTCCCTGAATTTTCCAGTCTCGGGAAGTTGCAGGAACTCCAGCACATAGGGATCTTTGATGAATTCGAGATGGTCCGGCGCATCCGCCTTTGTTGCTTCGTTCGTCTGGCTTGAGAGCAGCCGCTGAAAGGTCCGGCTTTTGATGTTGCGTTCCAGCTGGCGCACCGTCCAGTTTTGCTCCCTGGCTTCGCGGCAGTAATAGGCGATGGCCTGGGGCGAGTCCACGCGCATGATCAAGCGCAGGTGGCTCCAGCTCAATTATCTACACGCTGTGTAGAGAATCTCCTGTTCGGGGAAGGTCTGGTAGAACTGACGGCAGTTGTACAGATTGGCATAGGAAAATCCCTTGCCGAAATCCGCTGTCAGGGCCGTCGACAGGTCTTCAATCAAGCGGCCACCGTACTCGGCCTTGTGCTGTCCGCGCTGCTCTTCCTCGACAATCCGCCGGCCAATTAACCAATAAGCTTCGACCATCGCGGCATTCACCGCCGAGCGCGCCTTGCCGCGCGCCTGTGGCAGCCAGGACATGCTGGTGCTCGATCGCGGGTATCCCGGTGGCTGGTTGGTCGCTGTCTTGCTCCAGCGGGGCATTCCGTTCTGCATGCGCTGCGATTCTTCTTCGACCTTTACGGCCATCACCCAATTCATGCGCTCCGGCCAGGACGAAGCCGTGGCGATTTTGCCGCCGCCGAATCGCCAGGATGCCGCCGATTATGAGTGCGCTCGCCAGCCGTCGACCGTACGCCTGATCCGCCAGGTGACACCGGAGGGAAAGGTCCGCGTGCTGATGACTTCCTTGCTCGATACCGCGCACTATCCCGCGCCGGCATTCGCTGACCTTTATCACCGGCGCTGGCGTATCGAGTAGGCTTTCAAACGACTCAAGCATCGCCTGAGTCTGGAGCATACTTCCGGCCTGACCTGGCTGGCCGCCTGCCAGGATGTCGGGGCCAAGATGGTTTGTGACAACCTCAACGCCCTGGCCGCCTATTTGGCCACTGAGCAGCTTATTGAGCCGGACTCGTCGTGGCGGGTCAATCGGACGATGGCGTTCAGCTACCTGCGCCGCCTCCTGCCCCGCGTACTCGCTGGCGCGCTTCGCATGACCGCCCGCCTGGCCGCTGAATTGTTCTGCGAAATCACCAAAAACCTTCAAAAATTTATCCCCGGACGAAGCCGGCCTCGACCAAAACGCCCAAAACCGCACAAGGCGCATGCCTACAAAACGGCGCCATGACAAAATGCTAAGTCACGAGGATTGGGTCGTTCCCTACCCCTCACCGCAACACCATCCCATACCCCTCCTCCGCCAACACCTGCCGCACGGCCGGGCGGGTCAGCATTTTCCGGTAATGGGCGGCGCAGTTTTCCGGTAGCGGGATACCGATGCGTTCGGCCCAGAACTCGACGTAGAACAGTGCGGCGTCGGCGATGGTGAAGTGGTCGACGACGTAGTCCCGGCCGGCCAGTTCGCGGTTGATGACGGCGAAGCCCTTGTCGATGATCTGCCGCCCCTGCGCCTTGACCGTCTCATGCTCGGCACTGTTCGGCGAAAAGCGTTCGGTGGTGAAAATGCGGGCGAAGCCCTGGGTGTGCAGGGTGTGCACCGCATGATTCATCACGCTCAAGACCTGCACTTCATCCTTGAGGCTTTCCGGCAGCAGTTTGCGCTTGGGATAGCTGCGTGCCAGCCACCAGGCGATGGCGGAAAACTCGGTCAGCGCGCTGCCGTCGTCAAGCTGCAACGCCGGGATCGTGCCCTTGGGATTGATCGCCAGGTATTCCTTTTTATATTGGTCGCCGGCCAGCAGGTTGACGATATGCGCCTCGAACACCAGGCCGCATTCTTCAAGCAGGATGTGGATGCCGGTCGAGCATGAGCCCGGCGTCATGTAGAACTTCATGGTCATCGGAATTCCCGTTCAGGCGGATTGCGTGGCGCTGGCCTGCGCCGCCAGCAGCGCTTCGTAGCCGCCATCGACGCTGTAGACCTCGGTGTAGCGGAAATCGACAAACATCTGCGCAAAGACCTTGCTGGCATTGCCGTGGTAGCAATAAATCAGCACCGGCGCATCCTTCGCCAGCCGCCGCATCCAGGCCATCAGGCGGTCTTCGCTCAGTTGTGCGGCGCCATCGAGGTGGCCGCGCTGGTAATTGGCCATGTCGCGCACGTCAAAAATGGCCGGCACGGGGTCATTGCGGCACAGGTCCAGGGCAGTGCTGGCGCTGATGCACTGAAAAGTCAGGCGTTCGGTAGTGGTCATGAGGCAGGCCGGAAAATGGTCGATAGCCCAGCCAACGCAAGAGCAGTGCCAGCAGAAATCCGCCCGCTGCTGCGGTAAACGGCCAAAAACGAGGCATTTTCAGGAAGTGGCTGTCGTTTTTGCGACAGGCGCATGTGGCCTGACGCCCGGCATTCGAGCGTAGCAACTCGCCCCCGCCGCAAAGCCCCGTTTAAAACCGCAAAGACGCAGCAATTGCCGGCGGCAGGACTTAAAATCCGGCCTCCGCTTTCCGGCCTTCCGTCATGCGCCTCCTTCACACTTCCGACTGGCATCTCGGCCAGCATTTCATGGGCAAAAGCCGTCAGGCCGAGCATCAGGCGCTGATTGACTGGCTCCTGCAGCAGATCGAGGAACAGGCGGTCGATGCCGTGCTGATTGCCGGCGACATTTTCGATACCGGCACGCCGCCGTCCTATGCCCGCGAGCTGTACAGCCAGCTGGTCGTGCGCCTGCATACGGCCGGCGTCGATTTGCTGCTGCTTGGCGGCAATCATGATTCGGTGGCGATGCTCGGCGAAAGCCGCGAATTGCTGGCCTATCTCGGGGCGACGGTAGTCGCGGCGGCTGGCGATGATCCGGCGGCGCAGGTCAAGCTGCTGCATCGCCGGGGCACGCGCGAGCCAGGCTGCGTGGTCTGCGCCATTCCCTTCATCCGCCCGCGCGACGTGCTGCAAAGCCAGGCCGGGCAAAGCGCCGAAGACAAACAGCTATCGCTGCAGAACGCCATCCAGCAGCATTACCAGCAGGTTTATTCCGCCGCCGAAGCCCGCCGCAGCGAACTGGGCGGCAGCATTCGCCTGCCCTTGATCGCCACTGGACATCTGACCACCGTCGGCGCCAGCAGCAGCGAATCGGTGCGGGAAATTTACGTCGGCGCGCTCGAAGCCTTCCCGACCAGCGCCTTTCCGCCGGCCGATTACATCGCGCTCGGCCACATCCACCGGCCGCAAGTCGTCGGCGGCCAGGAACATATCCGCTATTGCGGCTCGCCCCTGCCCTTGAGTTTTGATGAAGCCCGGCAGCAGAAGGAAATGCTGCTGCTCGAATTCGATGAGACGGGCCTGAAGAGTATCCAGCCGCTGGCTGTGCCATGCTTCCAGGCGCTGGTGGCGATCACCTCGTCGCTGGCCAGCCTGCCGGCCTTTGTCGGCGCCGCCGCTGCCCAGGGCACGCGCGAACGGCCAGCCTGGCTGGAAATCATCATCGCCGAGGATGACTATCTCGCTGATCTGCCGGCGCGTGTGCAGGCCATTTGCGACGGCTGGCCGGTCGAGGTGCTACGCACCCGCAGGGCACGCGGCGCGGCGGCGGCCCGTCTGGCTGCGGCGGCCAGCGAAACGCTCGATGAACTGAGCCCTTTCGAAGTCTTCGAACGCCGCCTGCAGCAGGAAGAATTGAGCGAGGAACTGAGCGAAGCGCTGAGCCAGCGTTATCGCGAGGTAGTCCATGCCTTGCAGGAGGTCGACGAATGACTCGGTCTTTTCCTCCGCTGATTGCTTCAGAAATGTCATTCCCGCGAAAGCGGGAATCCAGAAAAACCGACGAACTGGATTCCCGCCTGCGCGGGAATGACGGTTTGAGCGAGGCCTCGCAAAAGGGGCGCTTGCAAACCGGGACTAGTGCTCAATGAAAATCCTCCGCCTGCGCCTGAAAAATCTCAATTCGCTGAAAGGCGAATGGCTGATCGATTTCACCCAGCCACCCTTTGCCGACAACGGCCTGTTTGCCATCACCGGCCCGACCGGCGCTGGCAAATCGACCTTGCTCGACGCCATCTGCCTGGCGCTCTACCACCAGACGCCGCGCCTCGACAAGATTTCGGCCAGTGACAACGACATCATGACCCGGCATACCGCTGACTGCCTGGCCGAGGTTGAATTTGAGGTCAAAAACCTCGTCTACCGCAGTTTCTGGAGCCAGCGCCGCGCCCGCGACAAAACCGATGGCGCATTGCAGGCGCCGAAGGTCGAACTTGCCGCCGCCGACGGCACGATCATCACCACCCAGACCGCCGACAAACTGAAG
>JAVBXO010000024.1 GCA_030824535.1 Azonexus sp.
TACATGCGTTCGAACATCACCCTGATGAAGTGGATGATCGCCGAAGGCTACGCCGATGCCCGCACCCTGAAGCGCCGCATCAACGCCATGGAAGACTGGATCGCCAACGGCGAACTGCTGAAGGCTGATGCCAACGCCCAGTACGCTGCGGTCATCGAAATCGATCTGGCCGAAGTCACCGAGCCGATCCTGGCCTGCCCGAACGATCCGGACGACGTCAAGATCCTGTCCGAAGTCGCCGGCGCCAAGATCGACGAAGTCTTCATCGGTTCCTGCATGACCAACATCGGCCACTTCCGTGCCGCCGGCAAGGTCCTCGAAGGCAAGTCCGACATCCCGACCCGTCTGTGGATCGCTCCGCCGACCAAGATGGATGCGCTGATCCTGACCGAAGAAGGCTACTACGGCGTCCTCGGCAAGTCCGGCGCCCGCATGGAAATGCCGGGCTGCTCGCTGTGTATGGGTAACCAGGCCCAGATCCGCAAGGGTTCCACCGCGATCTCCACCTCGACCCGCAACTTCCCGAACCGCCTCGGCATCGACACCCAGGTCTATCTGGGTTCCGCCGAACTGGCCGCCATGTGTGCCCTGGCCGGCCGCATCGTGACCGTTGCCGAGTACATGGAGCAGATCAAGCTGGTGAACGCCAAGGCTGCTGAAGTTTACCGCTACATGAACTTCGACCAGATTCCGGAGTTTGTCGAGCTGGCTGCGACCGTCGAGATGTAAGTTGCGAAAATCGGCCGGTTTTGCCGGTCGACCGTAGTAATTAAAAAGCCCCCGCTGGGAAACTGGCGGGGGCTTTGTTATGAAGGCTTAAACAGTAGGTCTTCCCCAATACGTTTTTTAGCCTGCTGGGCGAGAAACATCGAAAACGATAACTTCGGTGTACGCGCGAAGTGCCTCTGGCAGTCTCTCAAACAACATCTTTTCCATCTTTTGGGCAGAGTCAGGTTTCGCAGAATTGTCAGGTACTTTTGGGGCCTGCACATAGTCGTTGCCGAACCAGAAAACGAGATAAATTCCGTAGCTGTCCGCGCCAGCGGCAGTGGCGTAACCCTGCAACTGGCTACTTGCAGCAGACCATACTGCTTCATGAAAGTGCCGTTTTGCCTCGATTGGCAGGTTGGATCCCGCACCGCTAAGTATCAGAATGTCGACGCGTGTGCCTTCCGCGCTTTGCGCTTCTGGCAGTGCTGCGGAGATTTGGTAAGGAATGAGTCGATCTTTGAGCCTTTCCAGCAAGTGATTTCGGCATTCGTTTTCGATCAGAGCGTCTGTTGCCTTGCCATACTGGTTACGGTTCCAGTATTCCTTCCAGCCTGTCGTGTTGGTCGAATGCAACTCAGTCTGTAGACGACGCAATTCTTCTATTGCGATAGCGAATAGATCGGCGGCATTGACCGGGGGGCCTCCAGCCAGTGCTTTGTGTATAGATCGAGTACTTGGATGGATAAATTCCTGATCGCAGCGTAGGCGTGTTTGCTGGCTCAGTGCATGGCGTAAGCTCGCCTGCCAGGCATGCAGCTTGGGGTTCTCAATTAGGGTTCTGAGCGCCATAGCTGCCTCAGTTTCCGGATGGGCGGAAAGTCGATTGATAGCGCCGTGCACCTCGTGGCTTAGGTTCCGGGAGCCTTCTCTGTCCGGGGTGCTAAGAGGACCGGCCAACTCAATGATGAAGCACGCGATAGCTCGATGGTTTTCTGCCGGTTCATCACTGCGTGGGCGCTCAAAATGATTCCGCTGGTTCAATACATCATTGACCTGCTTGGCATCTGTTGTTTCGGACAACGGTGGCTGATAGATAGTTGGTGAGTTCAGGAACTGGAGTAGCTGCCACAACTGGCGAACGTCGGCGGCGATGGATTCCTTTCCCAAAGCTGCGCTGCATAGTTCCTCTATCTGCTCGTTTCCAAGGACTTTGCTGGCAGCCAAGAGCATGGGGCGTAAAGTTTCGGCGGAAAGGGTGTCTTGCTCGGTAAGCAAGCGAATAAGTGTTATGGAAAGAACCGCTGCAGCGCTCGGTTGGCGCGTTAATGCATTCATTCCGGAGAGTGTCGGGTCTTTCGTTTCCAGCGATGCTCGCCAAAAGGCAGTCAGCAGTTCAATTCCTTGCTCGGGCTGCTTGGCCAGTCGGCTGGCTACCCAGTCCTCCAGTTTTTGCCGCGCATGATTGTCGTTCATACAAGCACAGCAACGGAGGGTGGCAAGCATGAGGGGCTGTGTTGCAGCCTCGGGAATGCTGTCTTGTGTTTGTTTCTCAATAATTTGGCTGAGTCCAGCAACTGCCGGATACTCAGCCAAATAAAGGCTGTTACAGGTGCTACCGAAGGTGGATGTATCGAAGTCTTGAATTCCCGTTGTCGTCCAGTATTCCCAGCCGACTGTTATTGCATTAGCGATTTCCTGATTGGTATCAGCAATAACTCGCTCCAGGCCGTGTGGAGCTGGTTGCCTAAAGTCAGATCTCTGGAAGTACAGGTGCGCGGCGCGATAGAGAAATTCGAGGTATTTTCCGCCATGCAATTCTGGGATGAGTACGGTCAGTTCTTCGATTTTCTTGGTATGTTTTAAATGTTGTTCCGTTGCTTGTGTCTGATTACGGAAATCTGCGGGTCTTCCATGTGTAGCATCGGTCGTTGTTAGACGTAACAACAGCTTGGCATATTCGGGGCGCTCCGCGAGCAGTTCATGGATTGCCCAGAAAAATGCGGGGTCTGATTGCACTTGCCGAGCCTTTTCCACGAAGATGGCTAACAAGGGGGGCGCAATATTTTCGGTATTGCCGCTTTTTACCTTGCCTAGCAGTATTTGTAAGGTCGTTTCGGAGGGCAAGTTTCCGCTGAGGTTTAAGTAAATTTGCTCGGCGCCGTGAATGCCCGTTTTTGTGTTCAGGCTGGATAGGATGGCCGCGAACAGTTCTGCCTCTCTGTGTTGGCCCGCTTGTAACCAATTGGCTACGGCATCCGTCGTATTTTTATCCGGATCATTGGAGTGCCAGAAGTATTGGCGCGAATTAACAATCCACTGCCAAAGCTTTGCCCCGTGGAGTTCCTGGTCAGCGAGAATGCTGGCAGCCAGCACTTTATCAAGCAGGCGATCCACCTCTGAGCTATTAAAATTCGAAGGAGATGGCCGCCACGTTGCATATGGCAACTCGAAAATTTCCGAACAAGGATTTTTCTCCAATGCCATTCCCAATAAACAAAGTCGGCCGATAGTTCTGTCGTTCGGCGTGCGCTCGAAATCGGCCAGCAGACTTTGTAGGTCAGCTACAGGCAAGTGTTCGGGATACAGTTCTTCGGCAATGGCTATCCGCAATTCCTCGCGCTCCATCGATGCCGTCTCACCAAGCAATTCGTCGAATAGCTCTCGCAAGTCTGATGTTGGGTTTGTTGAGCCGTGGGTGAAGGCTTCCAGCACCCGTTTACGTTGCCATCCTGCATGAGTCGGGTCGAGTACAAATTGCTTGAGGTGAGGTTGAAGTGCGGGAATTGGTTGCCCACTTGCTAGTGATTCGGCAACGGTGAGTAGTAAATGCGATTCTTCTGGTGGATTCTTCAGTATCGCGACAATGTCTTCGATCAATGTTTCATCGAGCAGACCTCCGAGGACAGTGACACCGTTTTCGGTTGTACGAAAATAGGGATCATCGCGATCCAGATTTTGCAATAGTGTTCTTCGGGTGTCGGCGTTAAAGGCGGCAGAATCGCCATAGGTCAACAGACTATAGGCATCGATTTCGGCCATTTGTTGCGCACCAGCATAGTCGCTTTGCTGCGCCAGGTGAGCGGCAAACCAGGCAAAAACACCTCGCAGTTCTGTCGGCGGCTTGCGGTCGCTACCTGTTACGAGAGCCAAGGCTCGGCGGAGCGGGAAACGTGCTTTGGGGCCATTCGCGGTTACTGCGTTTGCCAGAGTTTTGCCGGCGAGAAACTCGGCAATGGTTCGATGCATGAATTCAAAACTTTCACCTTCGCCGCGAAATAGTGGTGTGTCCAAGCTGTCGCGGAGCTGGTTGGGTTCCAGTTGAAGGTCATGCATGGTGATAAATGCACGTTGATCGGTATCGTCTGGCGTCGGGCCTTGCGAGCGCCATATGGCACGGGCACCGGACAGCAATTGCAGGAGGGCCATTTTTCCTGCCGCTTCAATGATTTTCTCCGGGGAGATACGTTCGTAATCAGCTTGATAAGCTTGATTGTGTTCGTGCGCCAGTTTTTCTATGGCTGTGGTGAATAGAGCAAAGCGCGTGGCAGGCCATTTGCCGTTGTTACTGACTGCCTTGTGGAGCAGTTTCAGACTGAGTGGGTTTCCGGTAAAAGCATGGGCCCCAAGGGCTTCGGCTTGGCCCATGAAATCCTCCGGGTTTACTTCGCCGAAGCTATTCAAGACCGCGCATGCCTCGTTGTAATCCAGCGGCAATAGCTGAGCGACGACAATCTGTTGCGTAGCACCTATTTCGAGAGGTTGCGTATCAGCTTGATTTCGCCAATCTTCGGCCCGGCAGGTCAAGCGCCAGCGATCTGGTGATTTTTCCTGAATCAGCCTTGCTAATGTGTAAATTTTGTTTTTTTCGCCGCCATCGCTTCGATATTCGTCCAGCGCATCAAGAAACAAGGGCTTATTGGGGCTTGTCGGAAACCCAGTCATCAAAGCACGAACATTTATAACGCTGATTTCTTCCTGAGCAGCCATGAATTTCAGGGCGGTCGTTTTCCCAATGCCTGGCTCACCGAGCAGCACAACTTTCGGGCAGGTGGCAAGGTCGTTGAGCGTTTGAATGCTGCGTTTTTCGTTCTCATCTAGACCAGCAATGACTGAAATTCGACGATCCATGTTGTATTCCTTTGCGGGATCAGGGTGGAGCAGTTTTTCACTATTATCCATGCGTTCTTTGTTTCCCGATTGGCATCTCCTTCCCGGCCGGTTCCGGTCTGGTCGCCTTTGCCGCTGCCACCGGCGTCATGCCGCTGGACATGCCGGAATCCGTGCTGGTCCGCTTCAAGGGCGAAATGCAACCGGGTATCACCCTGCGTGACCTGGTCAACGCCATTCCGCTGTACGCCATCAAGGCCGGCCTGCTGACCGTCGAGAAGAAGGGCAAGATCAACGTCTTCTCCGGCCGTATCCTGGAAATCGAAGG
>JAVBXO010000014.1 GCA_030824535.1 Azonexus sp.
GGTCGCGCCAGTCAGCGAAGTACGTGTAACGAATGCCGAAGCCCTTGCCGCCCGCGCCCCGCGCGCCGCAAGGCTTCCCCCGAAGGCCCGGCAGCCCATGGCGCGTGAAGAGCAACGGTCGGCTCAACACCTGTCCACGCCTGCCGGGCCGACCATCGCGAGCAGCGCTGAAGCTGTTGCTCCCCTTGCGTCGGCCAACGAAGCCACTGCTGCCGCCAAGGCGCCGGCTGCTTCTGCCAGCACGCCGGCCAGTGCCGCCGCCAATCCGGCCCCGGCGGTCGACGCGCTGGCCGCCTATCGTCGCCAGCTGATCGAGATATTCGCCCGGGCGCACGAATACCCGCGCATTGCCGCCATGCGTGGCTGGGAAGGCGAAGTGCGCCTGCGCCTGAAGGTCGCGCGCAAGGGCAATCTGCTCGGCATCCAGCTCGACCATTCCAGTGGCTTTGATGTGCTCGACCAGCACGCGCTGGCCATGCTCGAAGGCCACGGCGACCTGCCGCCACTGCCCGAAGGCTTGGGCAGCAACGAGATTTCCGTCGTCGTACCGATCAGTTACAAACTCAGAAAAACAACATGAGACATACTCCCCGCCCGCATTTGATCGCCCTGGCGCTGACGGCAATTTTCCCGTCAGCCTTTGCCGAAACGACCATTACCGCCGCCACCGTCGAAGTCGTCGGGACGACGCCGCTGGCCGGCATTGGCGTGCCGCGCCTGCATTTGCCGGCCAATGTCGTGTCGCTTGACGACCGCCGCCTGGAAGAAGTCGAAAGCCTGAACATCGCCGAGCAACTGGTGCGCCAGGTACCGGCAGTGACGGTTAACGAAATTCAGGGCAATCCTTATCAGCCGGACATCAACTATCGCGGTTTCACCGCCTCGCCGCTGCTCGGCACGGCGCAGGGCTTGTCGGTCTATATGGACGGCGTGCGCATCAACGAACCCTTCGGCGACACGGTCAACTGGGATTTGATCCCCCATTCGGCGATTGCCGGCATTGACCTGATTCCCGGTTCCAATCCGGCTTTTGGTCTGAATACCCTGGGCGGCGCGCTGGCCCTGCGCACCAAGAGCGGTTTCTCGCATCCCGGCGGCAAGCTGGAACTTTCCGGTGGCAGCTTCGGGCGCAGCAATAGCGAATTCGAGTACGGCGGCAATGACGGCACGCTCGGCTGGTACACCGCCGGCGACTGGTTCCGCGAAGACGGCTGGCGCGATTATTCGGCGTCCGACGTCAAACAGTTCTTCGGCAAGCTGTCTTTCCGCAATGCCGGCGGCGAAGCCGATCTGACGCTGACCAAGGCCAGAACCCGGCTGATCGGCAACGGCCTGCTGCCCCAATCGATGCTCGCTGAAAGCCGGCAGGCGATCTTCACGCATCCCGACCAGACCAATAACAGCCTGACCCAGTTGGCGCTCAACGGCAAACGCTGGTTGAGCGATACCCAGAGCCTTTCGGCCAACGTCTATCACCGCCAGAGCAAGACGCGCACGCTGAACGGTGACATGAATGACGACTACGAAAACGATTTCGCCAGCGATCCGGCGGCACCTACCGGCGCGCACAACCGCACCCGCACCCGCCAGCAAGGCACGGGCGCAGCAGTGCAATGGAACCTGACCACCGAGGTCCATCAGCTGGCGCTCGGCGCTTCCTACGACAGCGCCCGGATGAATTTCAGCCAGACCCGCGAACTTGGCTGGATCGATGACACGCGCGGCATGGCCAGTCTCGCGCCGGCAACGACGGAAAACCAGCTGCACGGCACGACGCGCACCGCCAGCCTGTTCGCCACCGACACCTGGTCGCTGACCCCGACACTGCACCTGACCGCCTCGGCCCGCTACAACCACAGTCGCGTGACGACTTTTGACGAACTCAACCGCGTCGCCCCGAATCTCGACGGCGACCATGGCTACCACAAGCTCAACCCGGCGCTCGGCCTGAGCTGGCAACTGGCCCCGGCGCTCAACGCCTACGCCGGCTTCAGCCAGGGCAACCGCGTACCGACACCGATTGAACTCGGCTGCGCCGACCCGGCCAATCCCTGCACGCTGCCCAACTCGATGGCTGCCGATCCCTATCTCAAGCAAGTCGTTGCGCGCACCATCGAAGCTGGCCTGCGCGGCACGACGGCAGGGGACATACACTGGAACGCCGGGGTATACCGCACGCTGAGCAGCGACGACATCCTGTTCGTCGGTACCTCGACCAGCGCCGGTTATTTCACCAATTTCGGCAAAACCCAACGTCAGGGGCTCGAGCTCGCGGCCAATGGCGCGATTCGTCAGTTCAACTGGTTCGCCAACTACAACTGGCTGCACGCCAGCTTCCGTTCGTCGGCCTGTCTGCTCGCCGAAAACAACAGTACACGCGGCACGGCGCCTGAATGTACCGGCGCCGGCCAGGATGACGAAATCTACGTGCAGAAGGGCAATCGCCTGCCTGGCCTGCCCGAGCACAGTCTCAAGCTTGGCCTGGTCTGGCGCGCCAGCGACTGGCTGCGCCTGGGTGGCGACCTGCAGGCCTTCTCCGGCCAGTACCTGCGCGGCAACGAGAATAATCAGCACCGCAGCGGCGAAGCTATCGACGTCAATGGTCAGAGCCGGACGTTTGAGGGGGCGGGCAAAACCGCTGGCTATTTCATCGTCAATCTGAATGCCGAAGCCAAACTGGGCGCTGGCTGGCAGGCCTTTGCCAAGCTCAATAATGTCTTTGACCGGCGCTATGCCAGTGCTGGGGCGCTCGCCGAAAATCCCTTCGTCGGCGGCAGCTTCCAGGCCAACCCGGATGACTGGCGGCGCGAAAGCTTCGTTGCGCCGGGGGCGCCGCGTGCTGCCTGGGTTGGCGTGCGTTATGCCTTCGGCGGCAAATAAAATGCATTTTTGGCCTTTTTCGCGCGTCGACCGCAGAACCAGCCTTCATACCCGCGTCGGCCTGCTGCTGACCGGGCTGGCGGCCGTTTTGCTGTTGCTGCTCGGCGGCTTGTGGCTGCAAGGCACGCGCAACAGCGTGCATGAAGAAGTCGAAGCGGCAACGCGGGTGTCCAGCCAGTGGCTGCAGGCCGTGCTCGGCGAAATGCAGCAATTGACGCCGGTCGAGCGCAGCGAGCGCCTGCTGACCCTGGTTCGCACCATCGGCCGGGTCCGCGCCAATGTGCTGGTGGTGCAAGGCCTGGGCGAAGCACAGCCGCTGCATGTCTCGCCGCCCTCGGTGTACAAGGCCGGACGCACCGCGCCGACGTGGTTCGCCGGCTTGCTGACGCCGCAGTTCGCACCGGTGACGATGCGGGTCGACGACCTGAGTTTGAGCCTGCATCCCGACCCGTCGCGGGCGGTGCTCGATGCCTGGGACGAACTGGTGGCGCTGGCCGGCTGGGCCTTGTTGTTGCTGATGCTGCTGTTCATCGGTGTGCGCCGGGCGCTGGAGCGGGCACTACGGCCGCTCGACCAGATCATGGCGGCGCTCGACCAGACCGGCCGGGGGCGTTTCGACACCCGTTTGCCGGTTTTCCCGGAACCGGAACTGGCGCGTCTGTCGCGCGCCTTCAATGGCATGGCCGACCGCCTGAAAGCGGCGGTCGATGAAAACGTCCGCCTCGATACCGAACGCGAACTGGCCGAGCGCATGCAGGGCCGCCTCGAAGCCGAGCGCCGCGACATTGCTCGCGAACTGCACGACGAACTGGCCCAGGGCATCACCGCCGTGCGCGCGCTGGCCGGGGCGATAGCCCAGCGCACGCCGGACGCGCCGAACCTGCATGGTCCGGCGCAGAGCATCGTCGCCGTCACCGGAGCGATGCAGGAAGGCGTGCGCGGCATCCTGCACCGTCTGCGGCCGGCCGATGCTGGCGGGCTGGTCGAACGCCTGGCGCTGTGCCTGGAACACTGGCGGTTGCACCATGAAGACATTGCCCTGACGGCGAGCCTTGAACCCGGCCCGCAGGCTTTGCCCGAGGCTGTTGTCCAGGTCTGCTTGCGCATCGTCCAGGAAGGCCTGACCAATGTCCTGCGCCATGCCTGTGGCGTCACCCGCGTTGAGCTGAGCGTGCGTCGCGAAGCCGATGGCCTGCTGCTGACGCTGGCCGACAACGGCCAGGGCTGCGACGGCACGCCGTCAGCGCAGGCCGGCAGCGGCCTCGGTCTGGCCGGGATGCGCGAACGCATCGCGCTGCTCGGCGGCCACCTCGAATTCACTCGGCCGCCGGCTGGCGGCTTTGCCTTGCGGGCGAGTTTGCCCACGTCCCTGGAGGAATTGTCATGAACGCATCCCTGAACGGCGTCCGCGTCCTGCTCGCCGACGACCATGCCATGGTCCGCCTCGGTTTTCGTTTGCTGCTCGAAGGCGAGGGCGCGACGGTGGTCGCCGAGGCCGGCAATGGCGAGGACGCAATCCGCCTGTACGCCGAACACCGGCCTGATCTGCTGGTCATGGACGTGTCGATGCCTGGCACCGGTGGCCTGGCGGCGCTGGAAAGACTGCTGGCCTGGGAGCCGAAAGCGCGGGTGATGATGCTCTCGGCGCATTGCGACGAAATCGTCCCGGTGCGTGCGCTCAAACTCGGCGCCCGCGGTTATTTGTGCAAGCAGGCGGCGCCGGATGAATTCCTGCGCGGCGTCGGCGAAGTCGCCCGCGACCGCCGCTATCTCGACCCGGCGCTGGCGCAATCGGTGGCGCTGGCCCAGCTGTCCGGCGCCAACGACCCGGTGGCCACATTGACCGACAAGGAACTGGCGGTGTTCATCAAGCTCGCCGGCGGCGCGACGGTCAACGAAGTGGCGGCCGCTTTCAGCCTCAGCCCCTCGACCATCGGCACCCACCTGTATCACATCAAGCAGAAGCTCAATGTCCAGAATGGCGCCGAACTGACGCTGACGGCGCTGCGCCACGGTCTGCTTGAAAGCTGACTGGAGCCCCGCCGTGAGCAAGCACGAATTACTGCATCCGCCCTGCGAACCCTGCTGCAACTGGTGCATGGAAGTCGGCGACGGGCACTGGGTGTGGGTCGAGGAATGCGGCCAGGCGGACGGCATTCCCGTACTTTTCCTGCACGGCGGACCGGGCAGCG
>JAVBXO010000285.1 GCA_030824535.1 Azonexus sp.
GCCGCCAAGCTCGCCTGGCAGCGCACCGTCGATTTCTTCAACAAACACCTGCGCGCCTGAGCCAGCGCCCAGTGTCGCCAGACATTCCCATCCCGCAAAAGGAGTTTCAATGAAGTTTGCCATTTCCTCCCTGCTCGCCGCCCTGTTGCTGTCCGCCGCCTCGGCCAGCTGGGCGCAACAGGCCCCGGCCAAGCCGGAACAACTGATCAAGTGGCGCCAGTCGGTTTACCAGGTGCTCGGCTGGAATAGCGGCCGCATCAAGGCCAACGTCGACGGCCAGTACAACAAGGAAGAAGTCATCCGCGCCGCCAACACCATCGCGGCGCTGGCCAACAGCGGCCTCGGCAGCCTCTTCGCCGCCGGCAGCGAAACCGGCAAGGGCTGGAAGGAAACCTCGGCCAAGCCGGAATTCTTCCAGAACCCGCAACGCGTCGGCGAACTCGCCGGTAACTTCAACCGCGAAGCCAACGAACTCGCCAAAATCGCCGCCACCGGCGACGCCGCCGCCGTGAAGGCGCAATTCGGCAAACTCGGCCAGACCTGCAAGGCCTGCCACGACGATTTCAAGGCCAAGGACTGACGGGCGGTTGCTGGTTATTGGCTGCGGCTGGCCGCTAGGGAAGCGCTGCTTAAATCGTCATCCCCGCGCAGGCGGGGATCCAGGTCCATGAATTTCCTGGATTCCCGCTTTCGCGGGAATGACATTTCTGAATAAATCAGCCTCTCCCTGGTCGGCAGAAATGTTTGACCATCTCTCCATTTACCCCGCCATCTCTGGATGGGCGGGGATTTTTTTGTTTGTTCTGCTGGAGAAAAGTGTTGGTGGAAATCGGGGTGATTTTGCGGTTGACCGCAGAATTGGGGTGGAAATGGGTTGGGGGTGGAATGGGTCAAATCGACCCCGAGCGGAAGGGGGGCGGATCGAGAATGCGGACCTTCAGTAGTTGATTTCAGCGGACTGGTGCTGTTTGCCGCGACGGGTCTGCTGGAATGCTGGGCTGGGCGTCTTTCGTGCGGACGGTCTTCTTAAAAGCCTCATACCGCTTCCACTCAGGGTCTTTCCACAAGTCAATTTCGACAGGGAACTGCGGCAGACCTCGAAGTACCTCGTTGATCTTAGCCATGAATTCGTTTTGCGATTTCGAGTAATACACCCACTCGCGCAACCCTTCCCCGGTCATCACCAGAACCAGCATAGAGAGTGAAGCTTTCTCGACATAAGGCGCGAGAAGGTCCTCCATTCGATCCATCGACTCGCGCTCTGCCTTGGATGGCATGCCATTGGCAGAGCTGTAGGTCCATGCGATGGTTACACGGTCAGGATATGCGGAACGCCTGAAAGACTTGGCGAACTCTTCACGATAGCGGTAGATGAGGCGATGCCCGTCGGACGGCCGAGTCGCTACAGCAGTTGACCACACGGCTTGATCGTCAGCGGAACTCTTGGCCATACACATCATGGGCAAAGTGATTGCAATAAGAAGGCGTGTCACGAAGCCCAACGTTTGATGAGAGGAATGCTTAGAGCGGTGTGCGTGCATGAAAATCAACATATAGCTTTTGCAAAATTGGAGGAAGGACTTGCCAGTAAGGGACGACCTTCCTGGGGGATACTTGCCAGAACAAATTTTCAATGAACGCCACGTCGATGCAGTTCTTCACTTCGTCGCTACCCGTCCGGAAAGCGCTCTCTACGAACTGAAAGAATGCTTGGCTTTCGTTGATGTATTTCTCTTGTTGCATTTCGTTGTTAAGGGCGCGGGAAACGCTTTCAAACCAACTGTACGAATCTTGTTCTTCTGTCGGGGGCTCCCCCCAATATTTAGGCTATGTCCCAAAACTGTGTTGCAGCTGAACTATCCTGAAGGTATCCACTTTCAGGGAGTCGGGCCATGGATTCTCAAGCCTTTAGCCACCTGCTCAAACAAATTGCCGAACTGACAAGCAAACAGCGGCAATACCTCCTTCGGGTGCTTGCAAGCCCGCCGTCCGTCAAGGCTGAGCCGAAAGAAGCGCTCCCTGATCTTGGTGTGCTGCCGGATTGCCCGCATTGCCACGCAGAGGCAAGCAAGCTGCGCCCCTGGGGATACACACGGGGTATTCAGCGCTATCGTTGCCAGAGTTGTCATCGAACTTGTACAGCACTATCCGAATCCCCACTAGCTTGCTTGCAACATCCGGAATCCTGGCAACGCTATGCCCAGGCGCTGATCGACGGCAATTCCGTACGAGCGGCTGCCACGCGGTGCGGCATCAGCAAAAACACGGCCTTTCATTGGCGCCACCGTTTTCTGGCGGCGATGGCCGGACACCGTGATGAGCATGCAAGCGGTGTCGTTGAAGCAGATGAAACATTCTTTCTGGAGTCATTCAAAGGCCAGCGCACGCTACCCCGCCCAGCACGCCGCCGCGGTGGCGTTGGCAAAACACGGGGAACCGGTGTCGAGCAGATTCCGGTGTTGGTGGTGCGAGACCGCTCGGGTCATACCGCAGACTTCAGGCTTGAGAAGCTCGATGCACCACATGTTGCGACGCTGCTGAAGCCTTTGATTGCTCCGGATGCCATCCTCTGCACCGATGGTGCCTCAGTGTATGCAAGCTTCGCCCGCAAGGCTCAGATCACCCACGTGGTAGTGCAGGCCAAGCCAGGACTTCGGGTCAAGGAGGGGGCTTTCCATATTCAGAATGTCAACGCGTATCACAGTCGGCTCAAAAACTGGATGAGCCGTTTCCATGGGGTAGCAACCCGTTATCTGGAGAACTATCTCGGCTGGCGACGGATGCTCGAACGCTACGGTCAAGCCGTCACCCCAGAGAACTGCCTCAAGGAAGCCGTAGGGAAGAACTTGCAACACGCTTTGGGGACATAGCCAATATTTAACGTGTTGATGGTCAGCCTTTGCCCTGAGATCGGGGAACTTGGCGCGGGTACTCTGAAAGAACGCAGCGTTGGTTTCCATTTGGGATATCAATGTTCCTGGCAGCATTGGGGGGGGGAGACCCCGATTCCTTTATTTTCCTGTGAGGCGCAGTTTGCCAAGCCTTTTTGCAAGAAGGGAGAAGCCGAGGACTTAGCGTGCATGGCACCATCCCATGAATTCTTCCGCTACTTCTGGCGACAGCTCCAGGACTGCCTCGGCAATGGCTGTTTGCCCTTTCGCCACTGCGATCGCCGCAAGGGCACAACGAAGGTGTCCCTCATCCCAGTTGCACGTGGAGGCTGCTGCAACGAGTTCGGGCAGACGTGACAAGGCGTTGAAGTAGGCGGGCGCGAGATCTTCAGGAACCGAGAGATGCTTCTTGGTGCGGCAGATTTCCACCCACGCCGGAAACTGGAAATATGAAAAATCGGCCTTCAGCGGGGCTGATGCGAGAGCCTTGATCACGTGTGGAACGGCTGCGAAAGATGCGGAGTAAACATCGCCTTGATGGGCCAGCGAACTCCAAATGGAATGCCACGGCTCCTCGTTGTTTCCAGATGGAGGGAGGGTCCTGAGCTGCTCCAGTAACGCAGGTATATCCGCAGCTCCGCCGTAGGCATGTTGTAGCTCGGACCAACGCGGATTATCAAGTTCAAGCACGGATCGACTCCTTTGGTAGGTCAAGGGCATTTTTAATCATTTCGAACTTTGCCAGGAATGATTTCATTCCCATCGTGAGCAAATGGGGACGTTTGCAATGGAGTGAAATATCCGTCAGCGCTAAAGCGGTTTCGTTCTGTCGGGCAATCCGCCCAAACACAGAATTAGTGTTCGCGGATTTCACGGATTGCCCTTTCAACCGCTTTCCAGTCAGTTTGTGGACAAAGGTTCAAAGCGGTGTCGAAAGTGCGCATGCGTTGCTCTTGTTCCTGCATCAGTCTGGGCAAGTCGATTTCAATTTCTGGTGCGAGTGCGCCTTGCCGAACTTGGTCGATGCGAGTCGCCATTTGTTCCATCAGGCGAAGATGAAACGATTTCACTTCATTGATGAATTCGTTGCGCGGTATCTGGTGTGAGCCAATAAGGGCTGACCACGCTGGTTTTCCATCGAATTGCCGGTCGCGGTTGTCCCATTCAATGTAAACGTGTTTTTCATCCGACCAAATTGCAATATTTGCTGACGGAGACAGGTAGGCACTATCCAGCCATCGCTTTCCGGCCCATACGATCGCCGCATCAAAGATTGTGTTGAACCGCGATCTTTCAAGAACGTCATAATTCTTGTCGCCCCAGTCACTGTAGGTCTTCTGCCAAGCTTTCGCTGTTTCGCCCCAGAGGTATTGCACCAGCTGTTTGGGAATCCCCTCCAGGATATAGGGGAGCATTTCCATCAAGTCTTCGTAAAGACGAATGACCTGGTAATCACAGTAACGACTCGCCCCTGCAGCTCGCGCGTGATTGCTGTATTCCAAGAGGGTGGTTTGGCCGGCCTGTATCCAGTATTCGCCGTCTGTCAAGCCAAACCAATGGAGGCGAGAACTCCCCGGAGAGCCCCATGGGAGGATTTTCTCAACTGGAACAAGGGTGAAATTGAAGAGCATGGCAGATGAACTTCTAACGAATAGCGTTATTACTGATGCAGATGAGGTTACTCGGGTGCTCCAGCCTTCCAGTCGGCACATTTCAGCGTAAAAATCCCGCTGGAAGGGCTTGTCAGGTAAAGCAGCGCCCGAAAGTGGATCCAGCTCAATTGTCTACTCAGTGCGTAGACAATGTTTTCCTCGGGAAGTACTTCGGCAAAGCGCATGATATGGCGCAGGTTTTTGCTGCCAAAACTGCGGCCATAGTCGATGCTCAATTGTCTCGACAGCGTCGGGACAATCTGTTCACATGGCCGCACTGGCAATGGGGCCGATTGTATCAACCCCAAAAAGCCACCCGTCATTCCTCGTCCGGCAATGACTTAGTTGCGTCCCATCGGCCCACCAGAGCCGCCCTGTCCTCCCGGACCCATTGCACCACCCGGCCCCCGATTCC
>JAVBXO010000161.1 GCA_030824535.1 Azonexus sp.
ACCGGTTCCCAGTTCGGGTCGGTCATGTCGGCGACGAGCACGTCACCCGGCTTGACCTGGTCCATTTCCTTCGGATCCTTGACGATGCGCACCGGGCCAACGCCGATCTTCTGGCCGATGGCGCGGCCGGAAGCCAGCACCTTGGAGTAGGACTTGAGCTTGAACTTTTCCTGCTTGGTGGCGTGCGCCTGCGACTGCACGGTTTCCGGGCGGGCTTGCAGGATGTAGAGCTTGCCGTCGACGCCGTCCTTGCCCCACTCGATGTCCATCGGACGACCGTAGTGCTTTTCAATGATCTGGGCGTAACGCGCCAATTCCATGACTTCTTCGTCATTGATCGAGAACTGGTGACGCTGGGCTTCCGGCACGTCTTCGGTGATCGTGGACTTGCCGGCGACCTTTTCGGCGGCGAAGGTCATCTTGATCATCTTCGAGCCGAGGTTGCGACGGACGATGGCCTTCTTGCCGGCGTCGAGCATCGGCTTGTGCACGTAGAACTCGTCCGGATTGACGGCGCCCTGCACCACCGTTTCGCCCAGACCATAGCTGGAGGTCACGAAAACGGCATCGCGGAAGCCGGATTCGGTGTCGAGGGTGAACATCACGCCGGCCGCGCCCTTGTCGGAACGGACCATGCGCTGGATACCGGCGGACAGGGCGACGTCAGCGTGCAGGAAGCCCTTGTGGACGCGGTAGGAGATGGCGCGGTCGTTGTAGAGCGATGCGAAGACTTCCTTGATCGCGTGCATGATGTTTTCCAGGCCGACGATGTTCAGGAAGGTTTCCTGCTGACCGGCGAAGGACGCATCCGGCAGATCTTCGGCGGTGGCCGAGGAACGCACGGCGAAGGACATGTCGGCGGTGGAATCGGCGACCAGGCGCTGGTACTGCTCGGTAATGGCGATGGTCACATCCATCGGGAACGGCGTGTCGAGCACCCACTGGCGAATCTCGGCACCGGTCTTGACCAGGGCGTTGACGTCTTCAACGTCCAGCGCGTCGAGCGCGGCGTTGATCTTGGCATCCAGGCCGGACTGCGCAAGGAAAATGCGGTAGGCGTGAGCCGTCGTGGCAAAGCCGCCGGGAACGCGCACGCCGGTGTCGGCGAGCTGCGAAATCATTTCACCAAGCGAAGAATTCTTGCCGCCGACTTGTTCGACGTCATTCATGCGCAGTTTTTCAAACGGGATGACAAGGGCTTCCATGAGCTGTCCTTTCAGGGGGTGAATTTAATAGTAAAAAGGTGAGGAGTTAGGTGTCAGAAGTAGCGTAGCCGCGCTCCCGACCGCAATCGTTACGAAGTTGAAAAATCGGTATGCAGCCGACGCTCGGCCGTTTCGCGGCGGGCGACGGAACGCAGGGTCTGGGCCAGGGTTTCGCGGACGAAATCGATATGCGTCTCGGCCGCCGAGCGGGCGGCCTGCGGTTTCTTGTCGCGCACGGCGTTGTAGATCGCCGCGTGCTGGCTGACCAGCAGGCGACCGGCGGCCGGCACGCTTTTCAGTTCGCCAAGATTGAGACTGATGTTGTCGTGCATCAGGCGCAACAGGGCGGCGGAAAGATGGCCGAGCAGCACGTTATGCGCCGCGTCGCCAATGGCCTGGTGAAAGGCGATATCGGCGTCGGAACGCTTGTCGGTGTCGTCCTCGGCGAAAGAAGCTTCAAGCGCACCAAAGGTCTGGTCGAGGCGCGCCAGGTCAGCATCGGTCGCGCGCTCGGCGGCCCATTCGGCGGCCTGGCCTTCGATCATGCGACGGAATTCGAGCATGTCTTCACGCAGGTTGGGATGGTTGCCCATCATGTCCTGCCAGGGGTCAAAGAAGGTCGACTCCAGCGCGTCGGTAACGTAAGTGCCACCGCCTTGACGGCTCTGGACCATGCCCTTCGACGCCAGTTTCTGGATCGCTTCACGCAGGCTCGGGCGCGACACGCCCAGCTCGGCCGCCAGCTCGCGCTCGGGCGGCAAACGGTCGCCGGATTTCAGCGAGCCTTCGAGAATGCGCCGCTCCAGCGTGGAAGCGATGGCATCCGAAATACGCGGAACCTGCAGCTTGTTCAACATTGGTAAGACCACCTTGATTGGTAAGACCAGACAATTCTAACCAGCGTTTTTGGAAAGCGCAAGCATGGGGATTTCCCTAGGTTGGATTGACTAAGTATCGGTATTCACGCAAAATTTCGGTCATACCAAATATTGGTCTTACCAATTTACCGTAATATAAAATAACGGAGACCTCATGAACCATTCACCCTCCCGTCGCAGCGACGGCAACTTTCCCGGCGACGTGTATTTTTTTGCGACCTGCGTTGTGGATCAGTTTTTCCCCGGCGCGGGTATGGATGCGATCACCCTGCTTGAACAGCAAGGAATCCGGGTGCATTTCCCCGAAGAGCAGACCTGCTGCGGTCAACCGGCCTACACCAGCGGTTTTCCGGATGAAGCGCGCAAGGTCGCGGCGCATCAATTGACGCTCTTCCCCAATGACTGGCCGGTCGTCGTTCCTTCCGGCTCCTGCGCCGGCATGATGAAACATCACTACCCGACGCTGTTTGCCGCCGACCCGGCGCGCAAGGCCGTGGCGGAAAAACTGTCGGCGCGTGTCTATGAACTGACGCAATTTCTCGTCGAAGTACTCGATTTCCAGCCCAGGGATTTAGGTAAGGATTGCACCGTCGTCCTGCACACCTCGTGCTCGGCGCGCCGCGAAATGGGCGTGCATGTCACCGGCCGCAAACTGCTCGGCGGACTGGCGCAGGTCAAGGTCGCGCAACAGGATCACGAATCCGAATGCTGCGGTTTTGGCGGCACATTCTCGATCAAGCAGCCGGAAATTTCCGGGGCGATGGTTGAAGACAAGCTCAAGGCCTTGAAGGCCACCGGCGCCGAACGCGTCGTCAGCGCCGACTGCGGCTGCCTGATGAACATCCTCGGCCACGCCGCGTGGAAGGATGAACAGGCCGGCCTGAGCAAACCCAGCCTGCCCGGCGAACACATCGCCAGCTTCTTACTGCGGCGCACAGCCGCTAATCCGACACTCCTGGGCCAAGGAGAATCCGGCAACGCACCGCAAACCCTGGATTCCCGCCTACGCGGGAATGACGGCAAAGGAGAGCAGGCATGAGCGCCCGTGAACGCATCCTCGGCAAATTACGTGCTGCCGCAGTGTCGACCGCAAAAACGCTGCCCGACGTCGCCGGCTGGTATGCCGGCCATCGCCCGGTCGAAACAGCCGCCGCCAAAGTCCAACGCTTTCGTCAGTGCATCGAACTGGCGCATGCCGAAGTCCATGCCGTGACTGCTGGCAACTGGCTGAACAAGCTCGCCGAAGTCTTGCAGGCCCGCCAGCTCGACCAGCTACTCGTCGCCGAAGGTACGCCGCATGGCGAGCAGGCGCTTGATGTGCTGCCACGCCAGGGCGTCGAGTGCGCCACCTACGACATGGCCATCGAAGCCTGGAAAACCGAAATGTTCAACGCCACGCCGGCCAGCCTGACCGGCGCCCGCGCGGCAATTGCCGAAACCGGCACGCTGATCCTCTGGCCCGACGCGCTCGAACCGCGCCTGATGTCACTGGTGCCGCCAGTGCACATCGTGCTGCTCGACGCGACGCGGATTTACAACACTTTCTTCGAGGCGATGACTTTGGAAGGCTGGCAGGATGGTCTGCCGACCAACGCCCTACTGATTTCCGGCCCGTCGAAAACCGCTGACATCCAGCAGACGCTGGCCTATGGCGCACATGGTCCGAAGGAATTGATCGTGCTGCTGCTGGACGAGGAAAAATCCGTCATTCCCGCGCCGGCGGGAATCCACGCCGCTGCAGAAAACCTGGACTCCCGCCTACGCGGGAGTGACGTATCCACGGCGCCGACGGAGGAGCAGCAATGAACGCCCAACCGATACATTTCAAGCCGGCCGAAGGCTTCCGCGCCCGCTCCAAGGCTGTCGTCGACAATCCTTTCCTGCGCCAGAGTTTCCGCGGCGCGATGGATTTCCTGATGAGCAAGCGCGCAGCGCAGTTTCCTGACCAGGAAGAACTGGAAAGCCTGCGCAGTCTGGGCGAGCAGATCCGCCAGTACAACCTCGCCAAACTGCCCGAACTGCTCGAACAACTCGAAGCCAATCTGACGAAAAACGGCATCCAGGTGCATTGGGCTGAAACACCTGATGAAGCCAACGCCATCATCCTCGGCATCTGCCAAGAGCGCCGGGCCAAATTGATGGTCAAGGGCAAGTCGATGGTCAGCGAGGAAATCGAGCTGAACCACGCCGCCGAAGCCGCCGGCATCGGTGCGCTGGAATCCGACATGGGCGAATACATCGTCCAGCTGGCGCATGAAAAACCCTCGCACATCATCATGCCGGCGATCCACAAGACCAAGGAGGAGATTGCCAAGCTCTTCCACGAGAACGTGCCGGGCGTCGAATACACCGACAACGTCGATGCGCTGATCCAGATCGGCCGCGAGGTGCTGCGGCAGAAATTTTTGGAGGCCGACATCGGCCTTTCCGGCGTCAATTTCGCCGTCGCCGAAACCGGCACGCTGTGCCTCGTCGAAAACGAAGGCAATGGCCGCATGTGCACGACGGCGCCACCGGTGCATATCGCCATCACCGGTATCGAGAAAATCGTCGAAAAGCTCGAACACATACCGCCGCTGCTCTCCTTGCTGACCCGCTCGGCGACCGGCCAGAACATCTCGACCTACTTCAACATGATCTCCAGCCCGCGCAAGCTGGGCGAAAAGGACGGCCCGGCGGAAGTGCATCTGGTGCTGCTCGACAACGGCCGCAGCCAGGCCTACGCCGACGAACAGTTGCGCAAGACCTTGCAATGCATCCGCTGCGGCGCCTGCATGAACCACTGCCCGGTCTACACCCGCATCGGCGGCCACGCCTACGGCACGACCTACCCCGGCCCGATCGGCAAGATCATCTCGCCGCACATGCT
>JAVBXO010000291.1 GCA_030824535.1 Azonexus sp.
CAGATCAAGCTGGTGAACGCCAAGGCTGCCGAAGTCTACCGCTACATGAACTTCGACCAGATTCCGGAGTTTGTGGAACAGGCGGCTACGGTCGAGATGTAATTAGCGAAAATCGGCCGGTTTTGCCGGTCGACCGCAGCAATGTAAAAAGCCCCCACCGGGAAACCGGCGGGGGCTTTTTACTGACTAGCTGTTTAGTCCCGCCGTAAATTGCTTACGGCAAACGCAGTGAACGCAACTGCATGTGGGCAGGCAGCCCATCACTAAAGCGCCTCCCCATGCTTGTCGAACAGCTCGATCAAATAGTCCGCCGTGCAGCGCACACGCGGTGCGCGGCGAACATCCGCATGCATGACCAGGTACACCGGCAGCGATGGTGGCGATGCGCTTGCCGACAGCAATTTGAGCCGGCGCTCCGTTGCTGCGAGGAAGCCGGGCAGCATGGCGATTCCCCAGCCTTGGGCTGCGGCCTGGCACATTGCCGTCATGTCGTTGGTGCGCAAGGCATAGCGCCGCGCGCCCACGTGGCTGTCCAGCCAAAGCTTCTGCGGCAGTTGCGGCATGCTGTCGTCAAAGCCGATGAAGATTTGTTCGGAGTCGCTGAGCGCGCCGCATGCCGCCGTGCCATACAGTCCATAGCTGACCTGGCCCAAGGTTCGCGCCACCAGATCCGGTTCGCGGGGTTCGCTCATCCGCAAGGCGATGTCTGCTTCGCCCCGTCCGAGATTGCTGCCGCGGCGCTCCCCGATCAATTCCAGTTCGATCTGCGGATAACGGGCATGGAATTCGTCCAGATGCGGCAGAACGAAATAGCTCAGCAACTGGGGCGGCAGCGAGACGCGAACTCGCCCGGCCAGCGCCGATTGACCCTGCGCAGCGCGTTGCAGCGCCTGCATGTTTTCTTCGAGCAGGCAGGCATGCTCATAGAGCGTTTGCCCCTCGGCGGTCAGCGTCCAGCCGCGTGCCAGACGATCAAACAACTTCAAGCCCAGGGCGCGTTCCAGACTGGAAACTCGCCGCGCCACGGTGGAGTGTTCGATTTCCAGCCAGCGCGCAGTCGCTGAAAGGCTGCCTTGGCGCGCCAGGGCCAGGAAGTAACGCACGTCATCCCACTGCATTGCATTCATCTGTTTATTTTTGCACAGAATATGAAAGTTTATTCACGTTCCGATTTATATGGCTCAGATATACAGTGGGGCACAACTCGTCACCAAGCCCTTGAACACATGTCAAACCAGAAAATGAAAGCAGTCGGGCTCTACAAGGCCTTGCCCTCGGCGCATCCTGAAGCCCTGGTCGATAGGGAGATCCCCACGCCCGTCCCCGGCGCTTTGGACCTTCTGGTTCGCGTCGAAGCGATTGCCGTCAATCCCGCAGACTACCGGGTGCGCGGCCAAAAGGCCGATGACGGGCAATTCGTCATCCTCGGTTGGGACGTTGCGGGAACGGTGCTGTCTACCGGCCCGGGCGTTTCCTCCGCCTTTCGCCCCGGCGATGCGGTGTACTACGCCGGCGACCTGACCCGGCCCGGCGCCAACAGCGAATTCCACGTCGTCGATTCCCGCCTCGTTGGCCACCGCCCCAGAACGCTGTCGGCCGCCGAGGCTGCTGCCGTCCCGTTGACCGCACTGACGGCATGGGAGGCGCTGTTCGACCGCATCGGCTTTTCGCGGACCGACAAGCCGCGTTGGCAGACCTTGCTGATCGTCGGTGGCGCCGGTGGCGTCGGTTCGATGGCCATCCAGCTTGCCAAGCTGATACCCGGCCTGCGGGTGATCGCCACTGCCTCGCGGCCCGAATCGCAAGCCTGGTGCCGCAGCCTGGGGGCCGATGCGGTCATTGACCATTTCGGCGACCTGCGCCAGCAGCTGGCGGATCTGGTGCTGCCGCAGATCGATGCCATCCTGATCCTGAACGATTCTGACCGGCATTTTCCGGCACTGGCGGAAATTCTCGCTCCGCAGGGCACGCTTTGCTCTGTCGTGCCGTTCAAGACAGCGCCTGACATCAATTCAATCATGCGCAAAAGTGCCACCTTGGTCTGGGAATTCATGTTCACCCGGTCGATGTTCGCTACCGCCGACATGGGGGCGCAGCGCGACATCCTCAATACCGTCGCCGAGCTGATCGACGCCGGTCAGATCAAATCCGCGGCAACCCATGACCTGGGCTTGATTCACGCAGCAAACCTGCGCGCCGCCCATGGCCGACTCGAGTCGCAACGAACCATCGGAAAGCTGACGCTGACCGGTTTTTAAGTCCACTTCCTGTTTTTCAAAGGAGTCTCCCATGAGCTCAATCGATACCGTACAGACCTTTCTGAAGCACATTTTCTCCGGCGCCCTGGCCGAGGCGCTGCCCTTGATTTCCCCCGATGCGGAATTTATTTCGAGCCGACCGGTGGCGAATCCCCGGGTGCCATTCCATGGCACTTTCGTCGGTCCGGCCGGTGCCAGTGAATTCTTCAGGCTATTTGCCGAACTGCTTGAACCTGGCGAATTCACTGTGACGGCCAGCTTCTCCGAAGGCGAGCACGTCGCCATGTATGGCAAGCTCTGCCACCGCAGCCGAAAAACCGGCCGCTTCTTCTCCAGCAACTGGGCATTGATTTGTCGGGTGGTAGAAGGACGGCTGTCCCTGTATCACTTCTTCGAAGATACCGAAGCCTTGGAAGCCGCCATCGCCTAGTTACAATGGAAATCACGCCCTTTCAGTGCTTTATCAGGGGATTCCGAGTCAGTCAGACCGCGAAAAAGCTGCAAGCTTGCCCGATCTCAAGGTCGAGCAAGCCTTCGAGCGTTCAAAACGGCAGTCAACCAGACGCTGCGCGATAAAGCTGCGCTGCACCGGTTACTTCAATGCTAGCCCCTGCATGTTGGAATCCGCTATGCACGTCCATGTTCTACAGCACGTTCCGTTCGAGGGTCTTGGCAGCATCAAGGCTTGGTTGTTGCACCGAGGAGTCCGCGTTACCTGCACGCGGTTCTTTGAGTCCACACATCTTCCGGCGCTGGCCGACATCGATTTCATCATTGCTCTAGGCGGGCCAATGAGCGTGAACGATGAGGCGCAGCTGCCTTGGCTACGGGAAGAGAAGCATTTTATCGCCGACGCGATAGCAAGCAACAAGTCCGTGCTTGGCATCTGCCTCGGCGCTCAGCTTATCGCCAGCGCACTGGGGGCGCGAGTCTATCTCGGCGCGGAGAAAGAGATCGGTTGGTTCCCTGTATTCGCCGAACCGGCCGTGCCCGGCACCTTCGTCTTTCCGGTAATCGCCGAGGCCTTCCACTGGCACGGGGAGATGTTCGACCTACCGACAGGCGCGGTTCATCTTGCAAGTAGCGCTGCCTGTAAAAATCAGGCATTCCAGATTGGGGCACGTGTCATCGGTTTGCAGTTCCACCTTGAGACGACACCCGAAAGTGTGGAAGCGCTCATCAGCAATTGTGCCAACGAGCTACTTCCGCAACGCTACATCCAGACGAAACCGGTGTTGCGGGGCGTACCCGTGTCAAACTATGCAGGAATTAATGCTCTGATGATAAATACCCTGGAGTATCTTGTCCGCGATGAGGGCTAACCCATCAACCATCGGTCTGGAGCATAAAGCCGTGCAAGGCCGGTTAATTCAAACTTTGGCCTCATCAAGCGATTTGGGGTCAGCTTCGCATTGTTTTTCAGCACCGTGATCAACATGCCTTACGTCACCAGCGCTTTGAGCGCTTCAGAAAACCGCTTCAGGCCTTGCGCCGCCAGCGCGTCGACGCATTCGTCAAAGGTCTTTTTCGGCTTCCGGAGATTTTCCCGCATGCGGTCGAAGGCTGCGCGCACTGCCTCGGGTGATTTGCGCATCAGGTCAGTGAGAAAGTCATCCGGCGTGACGGCCGAGAGGTCTGCTGCGGACAGCTCGGCGCGGTCGAAATCCTTGATGTTCCAGGTAAGGATCGTGACGTGGTCGACTGCCGCGCGTTGGCCGGCGCGAAATGCTGCGGCTGCCACGTGGCGGTCTTTAGCGTCGGTCAGCGGAAAGAGACGCTCGTGGCGCCGATAGCCGCGAATCAGCGCGTCGTCTGTCGCCTTGTCCATCAGCCCGCGCACGCGCTCCAGGACGGGGCGTGCGATGCCAAAATCCCGCGCGACATTGCGCATCCATTCTTCATGGATTTCGTCCGTCCAGTGAGCGCGAATGGCGCCGGTTGCGGCGAGCCACATGAATAGGTCGCGTTGCGCGGCCGGGTAAAGCACGCAGGCATCGAGAACGACGACCGGCGGTCGTAATGCCGGCATTGTCAATAACCCATCCGGTGGGTTTGGGAGAGCGCGGCCAGTTCGCTGAGGGCATCCGTCCTTTCGGCATCGCGGCGGCGCTTGTAGGCAACGATGGCCGAGTGCGCAACGCGCCGGTGCCGACCCGCTTTCGGAAGTTGCGGGATGACGCCGCTGTCAAGTAACTTGACGAGATACGGGCGCGAAACATTTAACTGGTCAGCTGCTTGCTGTGTCGTCAGCGTTTCGTCTTCTTCGACGACGCGCACGGTTTTCCCGGCGAGAAGCAGAGTTGCCGTTTGCTCGATCACCTGGGTGAGCGAGCTTTCCATTTCGCTTAAGGGTGTTGAAAGTTTTTGGCCGCTCATCGCGGCGTGCCGTATCGCCGAAATCACCGAGCGGGCTGATTTCTCGCACGCGCCATGGAAAGCTTCGTCCGAACTTAAAGGCTTGGTTCGCATCGCGGCGCTTGTCGTTGTGGGCATGGGCTTCTCCTCGAAAATGGCCTATCTAACAGTTTCGATTGTATTGCATTAATCGAAACGGCGAAACTACACCGTGGGTTCGCAAGACACCACCGGCCCGATGACCCGCGACGAACTGAAAGACTTGGCCTGCCTCGGCTTCTCCGCCGATCTGGTCATGCAGTCCTTCTGCCACACCGCCGCCTATC
>JAVBXO010000140.1 GCA_030824535.1 Azonexus sp.
CTTTTGCAATTGCGTCCCAAGACGCTGCTGACGCTACTGGCGATGATCGCAACAGCAGCCCTGCTGACTGTCTGGTTTGCCCAGCAACCGCTGAAGGAATTGCGGCAAAAACTTGCCGAACCCTTTGTCGTCAGCCTGACCCGTCTGAGCCAGGAACGCATCACCAGCATGCTCGCCCCGGATCTGGCGCTGACCCGGCGCTTTGCCGATCTGCTTGCCACCCGGGGCTGGCTGCTGAACGAAAAATCATCGTCCGCGCGCGAACTGTTTGCCGAAGAAGCCGAAAAATATCGTCAGGCCTTTACTGGCAAAGCCTTTTCCATCGTCTTCGCCCAAACCGGGAATTACTACTTTGTTGGCGGAGCAGAAAACTCCCTCAACGCCCCGCGCTATACCCTGAGCCCGGAAATCGCCAAGGACGCCTGGTTCTATGCCACCTTGCGCGACCCCAATCCGTACAACATCAATGTTGCCACCGACCGCGCACTACAAACCACCAAGGTCTGGTTCAATGTTCCCATTCACGACCGGCAGGGGGAAGCCATCGGCGTTGCCAGCAGCGGCCTGGACCTGGATGACTTTCTCAAGAGCTTCATTCGCAACAACCTGGATGGCATTACCGTCATGCTGATCGACCGGCGGGGATTCATCCAGGCCCACCCCGACCCCAGGATGATCGAATATGCATCGATCGGCAAAGCTTCCGGCGAGCGCACCCTGTATCACCTGCTGGGCACGGACAGCCAGCGCCAGGTACTGAGCGAGGCCCTGGGAAACTTGCTCAGCGGCCAGGAGCAAGGCGTCAGCTTTGGGGCCAGCCTTGATGGCAAAGCACAGCAGATCGCCATCGCCTACATCCCCGAACTGCAGTGGTTTGTCGTCAGTGCGGTCGATCTCAAGGCTTACAAGCTACTCGATAACAAGATCGTTCTTTGGGCCGCTGCCGTCGCGGCGCTGATCATTTTCACGCTGGTTGCCCTGACGCTCGCGGGTTTTGACCGCATCGTACTGCTCCCCCTGGGCCGCCTGACCCGCTCCGTGCGCCAGGTCGCCAGCGGCGCCTACGATGTCCGCCTGCACTCGACCCGCCAGGATGAACTCGGCGAACTGGCCCGCACCTTCGACCAGATGGCCCAGCACGTCCTCGAACACACCAGCCACCTCGAAGAACGCGTTGATGAGCGGACTCGTGCCCTGCGCGAAGCGCATCAGAAAATCGACGATGCACATCGCCTGCTGACCGACAGCATCGACTACGCCAGCCTCTTCCAGCGCGCCCTGCTGCCCAACCGCCAGTTACTCGAGCAATTCCCCGGTGAAATCGCCGCCCTGTGGCTGCCCCGCGATGTCGTCGGTGGTGACCTCTACCTCTATCGCCCCACCCGCAAGGGTGCCCTGATCATCCTGATGGACTGCGCCGGCCACGGCGTCCCTGGCGCCTTCATGACCATGATGGCCCATGCCGCCCTTGATGTTGCTCTGAACGAGCGCTCACCTGACGACCCGGCCACCTTGCTCCAGCATTTCGACCAGGTGCTGCGCAACATGTTGCCGGCCCGCCAGCGCTTCGGCCAGGTGTCGACCGACATGGACATGGCCCTCTGCCATCTCGATTTCACCGCCCAAACGCTGAGTTACGCCGGCGCCCGCATCGCGCTGCACTGGCTGGACGACGATGGCCACCATCTGGCCGCTGCCAGCAAACGCAATATCGGCGGCAACAAACCGCCCAGTTTCAGCAACACCACCGTGCCCTTGCAGCCGGGACAAAGCTTCTATCTCAGTACTGACGGATTCTTCGACCAGAATGGCGGCCCGCGCGGCTTCGCCCTCGGCGAAGCCGCCTTCCGCGAGCTCATCACCCGCATCAACGGACTGCCGCTCGATCAACAAATTGACGCCTTGCGCCAAGCCATCGACGACCATCGCCAGGCACTTCCCCAACGCGATGACATCTCGGTGTTGCTATTTCGCTGGCACGGCAATACCGCCAGGCGATCCCTGAACAAGATCGGCACGGCCTTAAAATAACGCCCCGCTGCGAAATTCTCCGGCTGCCTTGATATTGTCGATTGTCGCCTGACAGCGACTGATATAGTCTGCCGACGGACTTGGCAAGTCTGGCGAAGAAATCACACCATGCTGACGCTGCAGCGACTTGGCGGATCATTGCCGGAGTCCAGCTGCCAAAACCTTCCTCTATTGCCACCTTGATCATGGACAGCCAGCAACAGACCGACCTCAAGCAACAGCGCTTTCAGATGCTGGAGGATATCGCCAGGGATTTAACCGGGGACATCTGCTTCCCCAGTTGCCTGGACGTCGTACTGATCGTGCTCGATACCGTCAGGAAACCCGGCATTTCGATTGATGAATTGCTCGTCGTCGTGCGCATTGATCCCCTGCTCAGCGCCCAGATACTGCGCGAGGCCAATTCTCCGGCATGCAATCCAGGCGGCAAATTCATACTCAATCTGAAACAGGCCATCTCGCTTCTCGGTCTGGAAACGGCAAAGCATCTGATTGCCAATCTGGCGACCAAGCAGCTACTGTTTCTCAAGGAACTGGTTCCCTTCAGCGCCCTGTCCCGACAATTCTGGGAACACTCGGTGTCCAGCGCTGCGGCGGCCTTCGTCATCGCCAAGTACCTGACCCGGATTCCGCCGGAAGAAGCCATGCTGGCGGCGATGCTGCACGATATTGGCGCCTTTTACATGCTCTTCAAGACCAACCAGTATCCCGAACTGCGCGCCCGCCCGGAAAGTCTGCAATACGTGATCGTGCAATGGCATGAAAGTATCGGCGATTCGCTGATTTATGCGCTGGGCCTGCCGGAAAGCATTGCCGAAGCCCTGCGCGACCACGACCAGCCCCGCTCCCCACCGGTGCTCAAACCCGGCACCCTGGGCGATGTGGTTTATGTCGCCAACCTGCTGGGCGACACCAACTACGAGTGGCTGCACAAGGAACTTCCGCCACCCAGCAAACTGCAGGCCGAATTCACCCACCCGGTCTACCTCGCGCTGCACGAGGAAATCCAGACGAAGCGCCAGGAATTGATGCGGCCGGTCAGCAAGTAGCCCGCCCGACCGCTTCGCGCTGCCTCAGGCCAGACGCAAGGCCGTCTCGGCGACTCGTTTGCCGAGTGCTTCAGCCGTTTTCAGATCGCTGTCGAGCATCGCCTCTGCCCCCTGGTCACCATTGGCCTGAGCCATCGCCCCGGTAAACCCCCCCAGGCGATTGAGGTCATTCACCGAACCCTGGCTGTGATTATTCCCCGGCAACAGGCCCAGGCTCACCCAGATCATGCCGTGCTGGCTGGCGAAGATCATCATGTCGATCAGGGTATTCAACTTGTCGCCGGACTGCGACGCCGAGACGGTAAAACCAGCGGCCAGCTTGTCCTTCCAGGACTGGGTGTACCAGCGCTTGGCACTGGTTTCCATGAATTCCTTGAACTTGGCGCTGATGCTGCCCATGTAGGTCGGCGAGCCGAAAATCAGCGCGTCGGCGGCATCAAGTTCCGCCCACTGGGCGTCGTCGAGTTCGGTCACTGAATACAGTTTGGCTTCGATACCGCTGACAGCGGCCGCGCCAGCGAGGACAGCCTCGGCTTGACGCTGGGTATGGCCGTAGCCGCTATGGAAAACGATGGCGATTTTGCGGGTCATGCTTTTCTCCGGAGACTTGATGATTAAATTGCTTCAATAGCTGAAAATTTTTGATTTAATTTTCTGCCATGACCGCCATTTAATCTTGGAATCCCTGGGTGATTGGCGAATAATATCGGATCCATTGCTGAATATTTTTCACATGAAAATTTCGCTCGAAATCCTGCAAGTGCTCGACGCCATCGATCAGCATGGCAGCTTCAGCGCCGCCGCCGAAGCGCTGCACCGCGTCCCCTCGGCGCTGTCGCATGCCGTGGCCAAGCTGGAAAGCGATCTCGGCATCGCCCTGTTCATCCGCGAAGGCCGCCGGGCCATGCTCAATGAAGCCGGCCAGACACTGCTCGCTGATGGTCGCCATCTGCTACGCAGCGCTGCGGAACTGGAGCGACGCGTGCAACGCATTGCTACCGGCTGGGAAGCGGAATTGCGCATTGCCATCGACGCGATGATCCCGATTGAGCGGATTTATCCCTTGCTGGAAAGTTTCTACGCCGCCGGTCACAGCACGCAGATCCGCCTGGGCAACGAAGTGCTCGGCGGCACCTGGGACGCGCTGGCGACCGACCGCGCCGACCTGGTCATTGGCGCCCCCGGCGACATGCCGGCGCGCAGCGGCATTGCCTGTCGTCCGCTGTGCCAGCACAGCGGCCTGCTTTTTGTCGTGGCCCCGCAGCACCCGCTGGCGAGCCATCCGGAGCCGATTCCCAGCAGCGAACTGTTGCGCCATCGCGCCGTTGTCATCGCCGATACCTCGCGCGAACTGGCCGCCCGCAACTTCGGCCTGATCGACGGCCAGGCCACGCTGCGCGTCCCGGACATCCGCGCCAAAGCCAGCGCCCAGGCGGCCGGGCTCGGCATTGGCCATTTGCCACGCTGGCTGGCGGCGCAGGAAATCGCCGCCGGCCGCCTGATCGAAAAACGCCTCGACGAATCCCGGCCGCCACTGCCGCTGCACATTGCCTGGCGCAATCGCCAGATCGGCAAGGCACTGCAGTGGTTTCTTGAGCGACTGGCAGAAAAGGCCGTGCTGACGGCGTTGACCGCAGAATTGTGAATTGCCGCCAGAGCAGACCCGCGCGTTGCGCTGCCGACGCTTTCACGGCAGGATGCGCCGGCCGCCAATAGATTTTCAGCCCCTCCAAAAAACAAAAGGAGCCTCCTGTGAATGCCAAACCGTTTCTTGCCGCCAGCATCGTCTTAATCGCTCTGGCTCTGGCCCAGCCCGCCCTGGCC
>JAVBXO010000163.1 GCA_030824535.1 Azonexus sp.
CGGAAAGCGTCTGCCACCTGATGGCCGGCGTCGAGCCGCTGGAAACGATACGCATCGAAACCGACTACCGCCAGCGCGGCGACGGCTTCCTGCTGCAGAACGTTCGCCAGACCCGCGAACTCAATCCTGCGGGCGAGGCGGAAGCCTGGGCGGCGGCGCAGTATCGGGAATTTCTGTAGCGCCGGCAAAGTAGGGCAGCAGCGCCTTGGCGGCGCGGATGCGGTCGCGGGCGCGCGCCGTCGGGTCGTTCATTACTGCCAGCAGAAAACTTTTCGGGTCGCGGTAATCGCTGCCCAGCGCCAGTCTTGATTCAGCTTTGGATATCACGGCCGCCGCGGCTTCAATGTTAGCGGCTGCTTCGCTTTGCAGCGTCGCCAGCGCGCGCAGGAAATCAGCGGTCTTGATGCTTTTGCAGCCGGCCAGCATGTCGGCCTGGCGATCCAGGTTGGGCGCCATGTCCAGCCCCGGCTCAGCGACAAACATGCTGCCCATGGTCGGGTCGATGAAGGCCGACCATTTGTCGCTGGCGACGTCGAAGGCCGGCACCAATGGCGGCGCGGCGGACGGCTGTGTGGCGCCGGGCAGCAAGGCCAGTCGGGCGTCGGGCAAATCGGCCAGGTAGCGCTGACGCAGGGCCGCCAGAAAGTCAGCGATTTGTGCGACGGGCAGTGCTTCGGCAAGCGAGAACCACAAACAGAAACCGGCTTGTGCCGACACCGAGATCGCCGGTGCCGGCAGTTCGAGGTCTTCCTGTACTGCCTGGTGCAGCAGTCCGGCCTGTTCCCAGTCGGCGGCGCGCTTGAACTCGACGACCATGACCCGCGCCAGGCCGGCGCCATCGGCCAGGATCAAGGACAGCAGGCCTTCGCCGGCCAGCGCCGGGGCGATGTCGGCAGTCGGCAGCCGCGTCGGTGTGGCCGCCTCATCGTCCGGCCGCAGCCATTGTTGCTCGGGGAGGAAATACAGCCGTTGCAGTTCGGAAATCAGTTTGTTCATGCGTCACCAGAGAAATGCCTGCGCTCAGGGCAGTCAGCGATTCTAAACCGCCCGGTCAACGAAACACCGCCGGCGGCGAGATTGAACCAATCCGCCGCGTGCCTATCGAATTCCTTGTGTCGTACAGGCGCGCTGGAGAGGAGAAGGCTTTTGCAAATACCGGACTTTCCTGTCAATGAGTCGCACCGCCTGCTGTCGCTGCAGCGTAGCGGTTTGCTGTTTTCGCCAGCAGAAGAGCGTTTTGATCGCATTACCCGGCTGGCGACTCACCTGTTCAATGTGCCGGTGGCCCTGATCAGCCTGGTGTCCGACAGCTTCCAGTGGTTCAAGTCGGCGCAGGGACTGGGCGTTTGCGAGACCTCGCGCGCGGTGTCTTTTTGCGGCCATGCCATCCTGCAGGAGCAGGCTTTTATCGTGGACGATGCGCTGGCCGATCTGCGTTTTGCCGACAATCCCCTGGTCACCGGCGAATCCGGCATCCGCTTTTATGCCGGGCAATCGCTCTGTGCGCCGGACGGCTACCGGGTCGGCACGCTATGCCTGATCGACCGCCGTCCGCGCCGGATGACTGCGCGGGAACTGGGTGACCTGCGTGATCTGGCGGCGCTGGTCGAAGCTGAATTGCAGCGTGGCGTGCTCAGTGAAAGCCAGCGTACCCTGCTCGCCGAAAAGGATGAGCTGACGCGCCGGGCGTCCATTGACGGCCTGACCCGACTGTGGAACCGGACGACTTTTCTCGAATTGTTCGATGCCGAGCTGGGCCGCCTGCAACGCGGCGTGCCGGCCTGCCTGGCGATGATCGATGCCGATTTTTTCAAGCGGGTCAATGATGGCTGGGGGCATCAGGCGGGCGACGCGGTGCTGGTTGAAATTGCCTGCCGCATCCGCCGGGCGGTCCGCGAATACGACGTGGTCGGACGTTATGGCGGCGAGGAATTCATCGTCGCGCTGAGCAATTGCACGCCGGAAATGGCCGACGTGGTTTGCCAGCGCATCCGCCAGCAGATCGCCGAAGAGCCCATGCTCACGCCCGCTGGCAGCCTGCCGATTACGGTCAGCATTGGCGTCGCCAGCGCCACGGTGGGCAACACCGCCAGCGAACTGATTGCCGCCGCCGACAGCGCGCTCTACCGGGCCAAGGCGGGCGGGCGCAATCGCGTCGAGTTCAACCTGCCGCTGATGCTCCATCATTGAATGGCCATTGAGCCGTTGAGGCGCTGGCTGAAAATTGCCTGATTTTTGCGGTCGACCGCAAAAATCAGGCAATTTTCAATTTTCGGCTTAAAGGCTGGCAGGCATCGGTTTTTGTCACGAAAAAGAAATATCTCCTTTCTAGACTCGCGCTCCCAAGACTTGGAGTCGGCCCGATGAGCATCCCCGCAGGCAATGAAGCCGAAGAACTGCTGCGCATCATGCACGAGGGGGATTTGTCTCCCGTCTTTCAACCGATTCTTGACTTCCGCTCGCGTGCCATCCTCGGCTATGAGGCCTTGATCCGCGGCCCGGCAAACAGTTGCCTGCATGCGCCGGAGCAATTGTTTGCCGCCGCTGAAGCGGCCGGCCTGCGGCGCGAATTCGAGCAGCAGTGTCGTCTGTGCAGCCTGCAAGCCTTTGCCCGGCTGGCGCTGGACGGCCGGCTGTTTCTCAATGCCTCGCCGGATAGCCTGAGCGATGCGGCGATGCGCGAAGGGGAATTGCGCGAATTGCTGAGCGACGTCGGCATTGCCCCGAACCGGGTGGTCATCGAGATGACCGAGAAACAGCGCGTGACCGATGCCCCGGAAATCCAGGAAGTTCTGCAGGAATATCGCGGGCGCGGTTTTCAGTTCGCCATCGACGACCTCGGCGAGGGCTTCGCCAATCTGCGCATGTGGTCGCAATTGCGCCCGGAGTTCGTCAAGATCGACAAGCACTTCATCGACGGCATCGCCGATGACCGGATCAAGTATCACTTTGTCCGGGCGATGCAGGATCTGGCGGAAATCTGCAATGCCTCGCTGGTTGCCGAGGGTATCGAGCGCGTTGAGGATTTCGATTGCCTGCGTGACATGGGCATCGCCTGTGGCCAGGGCTATTTCATCGCCCGCCCGGATGCCGACCCGGACCGCCGTCTGAGCGCTGCAGTGCGCACGGCGTTGGCCAAACAACGCCTGAGTTTGTCGACCGGCGCCGGGACCACGACGCCGCCGACCGCCCGTTCGATGCTGCGGATGATCGCGCCCTTGCCGCTGACCGCCAGCAATGATCAGGCGATTGCCCGCTTCGAAGCCGACCTGGAACTCGACGTATTGCCGGTCACTGATGGCAGCCGGCCACGGGGAATCATCAACCGCCACAGCCTGATTGACCGCTTTGCCCGGCCCTTCCACCGTGAACTTTATGGCCGCAAGAGTTGCCAGCTGTTCATGGAACACGCACCGCTGATCGTCGACCAGCACGCGACGCTGCAGGAACTGGCAATGATGCTGTCGCTGGCGCCCAAGCATTACCTGTACGACGGTTTCATCGTCACCGGCGAAGGACGCTATCTCGGCGTCGGCAGCAGTCACGACCTGATGGCGCGGATTACCGAAATGCAGATCAGCGCCGCCCGCTACGCCAATCCGCTGACCCAGTTGCCGGGCAATGTGCCGATCAACGAGCACATCGACCGCATGCTGGCTTCCGGCAAATCCTGCGTCGCCGCCTACATCGACATCGATAATTTCAAGCCCTACAACGACAGCTTTGGCTATCGGCGCGGCGACGACGTGATCCACACCCTCGGCCGGCTGATTTGCGAAATCGCCGAACCGCGCCTGGATTTCGTCGGCCACATTGGCGGTGACGATTTCTTCGTCGTCTTCCAGAGCCCGGACTGGGAAGCGCGCTGCTATCAGTTATTGCACAGCTTTGCCGAATCCCTGAACCAGATGCTGGGTTACGAGGAATGCCTGAGCGGCGGCTACATGGCCGAAAACCGTCGTGGCGAACTGAGTTTCCAGGCCTTGCCAACCTTGTCCATCGGCGCGGTGCGCATCGCCGCCGGCGAGTACGAATCCCACCGCGAAGTCGCCGCCGCCACCTCGGTGGCCAAGAAACAAGCCAAAAAGAAACTCAAGGGGCAGGGGCAGGATTTTCCCGGGGGCAATCTTTTCATCGAGCGCCGCCAGGGTTTACCCAACGAACACGGGATGCTTGAGAGTCGGGTTTTGAATTGAGTTTGCGGTGGATGTCGGGAAAAGGGCAAAAAAACCTTTTCTGGAGACCGGAATGCTTGGTTTTGTGTTTTTTTCTTCGTGGCGGGCAGCGGTTTCGCGCTTGCGGCGCGACTTACTTTTTCTTGCTTCGCCAAGAAAAAGTAAGCCAGGCGACCCCGGTTCGCTGCCCGGCTGCGCCGGGTTCCCTGCGCTACTCGGGCTTGGCGGGGGCTGCGGAACTCGCCGCTACGCGGCTCAGACAGTCCTCGCCCTTTATCCACCAAGCCCTGCGTTGCTCGGCAGCTCTCAGGGGGAGGGAAGGCAAAACCCCTTTGCGAGCTGCTTTCTGGCGGATAGCGGTGGGTGATTTGCTGCCCAGGTGCGCTTTGGGCCGTCATTCCCACGAAAGTGGGAATCCATGGTTTTATCCACCGAAGTGGATCCCCGCATTCGCGAGGATGACGGTGCGGGGGCGGAAAGCGGTGCGGAGGCGAAAAATGCCTCATTTTTGCGGTCGACCGCAAAAGCGAGGCAAAAATCGTCAGGCAGAGCATGTGCATCGCGACGCTTTTCAGGGGTCCCCATGTGGAGCGCCGAGCAACGGAGAAAGCGGCGGATAAAGGGCGAGGACTGTTTGAGGCCCAACGGGCCGAGTTCCGCAGCCCCCGCCGCTTTCGAGTAGCGCAGGGCAGTTGGCG
>JAVBXO010000287.1 GCA_030824535.1 Azonexus sp.
AAGGCATTATAAAACTCGATGTTGTGACCCCATTTTTAGAGGAAGACGATGATGCGTAGGTGCGAATTCATTCGCACGGTCAAGGTATTTTGTGCGAATGAATTCGCACCTACATGCAATTTTTTGACTTAAGTAAGTGCCACTCGGGTCAGACACGATTATTCAATTGCATTAAATCGTGTCTGACCCCATTTCTGTTTCTGTGCCATTTCTGTGCATTTCTGTGACCCCATTTCTGTTACCCCATTTTCAAAATTTACGCAAAATTCTCTCCACGCTTCCCTCGTCGCACCTGGGGTTTATAGCGCCGGCCCGTCCCGGTTAGGGTAAGTACCAATGGCGATCCCTGCGGCATCAGCCAAGAATCAATCCATGCAACTCCGTTTACTACCCCCTCTCGCCCGCCAGAACTGGCTTTGGCTGGCGCCTTACGCGGCCATCGGCGTCTTTGCGCTGGCCATGTTGATCGTCACCGGCCTGCTGCAATGGCGCGAACTCGACACTGCCCGCGCGGCGCTGGAAGGCGACATGCACTGGACCGAGCGGACCATCGAGAACCGCCTCCGCGCCCACCTCGACTTTCTCGGTGAACTCGCCCGGGGCCAGGAGTTCAAGCAACTGACCTACGAAAGCTTCCAGGTCCGCGCGGCCCGCTACGTCCACGACATGCCGGAAATCCAGGCGATTGTCTGGGTCGACACCGACGGCAAGGTGGAATGGGTGGCACCCAACGAGTCGACCGCAACTTTCGTCGGCGAACAACTCAGCGGCGAACGCCTGGCAGCCTTGAAAGACGCGCTGCGCACCCGCCGCGAAGCGGTTTCGCGCGATTATCCGGACAGCTACCATCGGCCGATCCACGACATCATCGTCCCGGTGCAGCGTGGCAGCGCCGATCTGGGCGCCTTCATCGCCCTGCAATCGCTCGACGGCCTGCTGCGGGCCACGCTGCCGACGCTGTTTACCACCCGCTACAGCCTCAGCGTCGTCGATGACCAGCAGCACGAGGTCTATAGCAATTCCTCGATCAAGCCCACTGACCGCCAGTTGTCCGGCACGATCAGCCTGAATCTGCCGAACCAGCGCCTGAACATCAATATCGTCGCCTATCGACTGGGCGGCGCCTGGCTGAACTTCCTGCCGGCGGCGCTGATCGTCGTGCTCACCCTGATCGCCAGCGTGACGCTGATCCAGTTGCGTCGCCATGCCCACCATCGCGCCGAAACCGAGGAAAAACTCAGCGCCGCCTATGCTTTCCGCCAGGCCATGTCGAACTCCATGGTCACCGGCCTGCGCGCCATCGATCTCGACGGACGCATCACCTACGTCAATGCCGCCTTCTGCCGCATGACCGGCTTCGACGAAAGGGAACTACTCGGCATCAAGCCGCCCTACCCCTACTGGCCCGATGAAGAATTCGCCAAGCTGCAGCACAACATCGACACCGCACTGGCCGGCAAGGCGCCGGCCAGTGGCTTCGAGATGCGCATCATGCGCAAGAATGGCGAGCGCTTCGACGTCCGCCTGTATTTCTCGCCGCTGATCGACACCCACGGCCAGCAGATCGGCTGGATGGCGTCGATGAACGACATCACCGAGCCCAAGCGCGTGCGCGTCGAGCTGGAACGGGCGCACGAGCGCTTCGTCACGGTCATCGACGGTCTCGATTCGGCGGTGCATGTTGCCGACGCCCAGAGCGGCGAAATCCTGTTTGCCAACCGCGCCTTCCAGAATATTTTTGGTTTCGACACCGTCGGCCGCGACTCGGCGCAGGTCACCGCCCATTGCCACCCGCCGGCCGACGCCCTGGCACGCGATCCGGGCGAAATTGCCGCCGAGGAACTGCCTTGCGAGCTCTACGACGGCGAAATCCTGCACAGCCTGTCCGGCCACTGGTATCACCTGCACGAACGGGCGATCCGCTGGGTCGACGGGCGCACCGTGCGCGTGCAGATTGCCGCCGACATCACCGACCGCAAGCACATTGCCGAAGTCAATCTGCAGCAGCAAAAGCGCCTGGAACAGACCTCGCGCCTGATCACCATGGGCGAGATGGCCTCGTCGCTGGCCCACGAGCTGAACCAGCCGCTGTCGGCGATTGCCAATTACTGCGCCGGTTGCGTCAAGCGCATGCAGGCCGGCAATTACCGTTTTGAGGATCTGCTGGCAGCGATGCAGAAGGCCGCGGAACAGGCCGAGCGCGCCGGCAAGATCATTCGCCGCATGCGCGACATGGTCAAGAAGGGCGACCCCAAGCGCCTGCCGATTGCCCTTGCCGAACTGATCGACGAAACCCGCGCCTTTGCCGACATCGAGGCGCGGCGCAATGGCACGCAAATCGTCGTCGAGCTGCCGGAAAACTTGCCGCGAATCTTCGTCGACCGCATCATGATCGAACAAGTGCTGCTCAACCTGATGAAAAACGGCATTGAAGCGATGGGCGATGTGCCGGTCGAACGTCGGCAACTGCGCATCGAAGCCCGGCCGATTGACGAACGGATGCTGGAAATCTGCGTCACCGATCACGGCCACGGCCTGGCCGATGACGACATCGAACGCATTTTCGCGCCCTTCTACACCACCAAGCCCGAAGGCATGGGCATCGGCCTGGCGATTTGCCGCTCGATCATCGAATTTCATCAGGGCCGGCTGTGGGTCGAACCGCGCCGCGAGGGCGGCACGATGTTCCGTTTCACCGTACCAATCGAGGAAAAAGATGATTGAGCAAAAGCCCACAATTTATGTCGTCGATGACGACGAGGCGATGCGCGACTCGATGAGCTGGCTGCTGGAAGGCGAAGGCTATCGCGTCGCCTGTTTTGATTCCGCCGCCAGCTTCCTGAAAGCCCGGCGCGACGACATGCGCGGCTGCCTGGTGCTCGACGTGCGCATGCCGGACATGAGCGGGCTGGAATTGCATGAAAAACTCGATGCCCTCGGCTCACATTTGCCGATCATTTTTGTCACCGGCCACGGCGACGTGCCCATGGCCGTTTCGGCGCTGCAGCGCGGCGCCCTCGACTTCATCGAAAAGCCCTTCCACAACGAAGACCTGCTGTCGCGCATCGTCCGCGCCCTCGAACTCGACAGCCAGCTTGCCGCCCGCCGCCAGCGCAACGGCGCCATCGCCCACCGCCTTGAGCAATTATCGCAACGCAAACGCGAAGTCATGACCTTGGTCGTCGCCGGCAAGCTCAACAAGCAGGTCGCTGACGAACTCAATATCAGCATGAAAACCGTTGAAGCCCACCGCGCGCGCGTCATGGAGAAAATGGGCGTGCGCACCCTGGCCGAACTGGTCAAGGTGGCGCTGGCGCGCGAGTGAGCGGGCCTACAGGCGAATCATGTCGTCGCGACCGAAACCGGTGTTGTACTCGGTTTCCAGACGAACCTGCCGCCGACGTGAGAGCTTGGCCTGAACCTCGGGCGGCAGGTCGGTGAACATGATCAGCTTGCGCGCCATCAGGATTTCGATCAAATCCTCGATGACCCGGACAAACTCCAGGTCCAAGCGCTCGAGTTCGCTTTGTCGCCAGCGCTGATGCAGAAACTGCAGCACTTCCGGATGGTCATCGGACACGGCCTCAGGTGCGCGACTCCCCGGCTCGTCCTGCAAAGCGCAGATGTCACCTTTGACATCCCTTCCCACGTATACCGTTGCCATTACACCCCTCCTTGCGCCAGTCAAGCCAGTCAAGCCAGTCAAGCCAGAAAATCAGACCCTATTGTTTCTTGCTGCGTTCCGTTGAATACAACACCTTGGCCGACTGCTGCTTCGGGTTCTTGCGGCTGGCGGTGATTTCCAGCTCAGCCGCGCGCGGCGGCAGATCGCGCCCCAGCTCTTCGCGCACCACCCGCGCCCGTTCGGCGGCAATGCGCTTGTCGATCTGCTCGGTCGCCAGCTTGCGTTCGACCAGGCGTTCGCGCAGGCGCAGCAACTGCTCCAGCTCCTTCGACATTTTTACCGAGCGCACCGGCTCGCCCCATTTTTCCTTGGGCTGGCTGATGGCGATATTGAATTCTTCGGGATTGGTGACCATCCGGGCGATGGTCAGGCGATTGTGGCGCATCGCCCACTCCAGCGCGCCATCGTCCCAGTCGTTCTTGACGCTGCGGTCGGCACCCTTCTCGATCAGCCGCCGGGCCAGTTCATCGCGGCCTTCGCGAGCGGCCAGCATCAGCGCGCTCGAACCATTGGTGGTTTTGGCATTGATGTCGGCACCCTGGTCGATCAGAAAATTGGCCAGACCATCCTGCCCGGCAAAAACTGCGTAATGCAAGGCCGACCACTGACGATCCGGGGCATTGATCCGCGCCCCGCGCTCGAGCAGCCACTGCACGGCAGCCTGCTGACCACGCCAGGCCGCCAGCGCCAGCGCCGATTCGCCATTGGCGTTGAGCTGGTTGATATCGGCGCCGCGCGACAGGAACAGGCGCATCAACTCAAGATTGCCGATCCAGGCGCCGATCATCAGGCCGGAACCGATGCGGCTGGCGAGGAAATCTGCCGGCATGCCCTGGTCCAGCCATTCGCGCGCCTTGTCGACGTCACCCAGCTCCATATTGACGGCAAAGGCGACCGGGTCCGGGGCCAAGCCCGCGTCGGCAGAAAAAACCGGCGTCGCCGCCGGCATCTGCAGGCCCATCACGATTATCATGGCGGCCAATCGCTTGACCCATTGCCGCTTAACTGAACGCTTCATTGAAATTCCATTGCTTCCGACCAGCCAACATTCTCGCATGAACCGGGCTGACTCCTGGCTGGTCGCAGCCCTCGGCCTCTCGCTTGCCCTGCACCTGCTGCCCGCCCTGCCCGGCCTGATTTTGCCGTCCCAGAAGCCGTCGACCGCAAAAACGCCGCCGCTGCTCGCCG
>JAVBXO010000376.1 GCA_030824535.1 Azonexus sp.
CCAGCGACAGCGCGCCCGGTCCGACATTGACGGCGGCGGTCTTGCTCATCGGCGAAATCAGGATCTGCACGGCATGGCCGTCGGCGACCTCGGCGAGCCGTGCATAACCAGGCATTTGCCGGACTTCGTCAGGCTCACCGCCATAGCTGATGCAGATGCTTGGCGCATCGACGCCGTCGCGGATGCGGCGGATGGCGGTGTCGAAAATCTGCTCGACACCAGCCTTGAAGCCGCGCACCTTGCCCAGCGTCGTCGTGACATCGCAATGGCAATGCAGAATCGGTTTGACGTCGAGCCAGGAACCCAATGTGTAAGTGCCCCAGTTGATGCTGGTATCGCCCTTCTTCGAGGCCCGCTTGTAAATGTGGAACAGATCGGCCGGCACCAGATAGGTGTGGGTGTTGTCGATCAGGTGACACAGGCGCATGCCGATTTCGCTGGGCGCGCCGCCAAGGCGGATCAGGCGCACAGCTTCGGCGACCGGTACGGCCTGGCCGGTAAACAAATTGCGCGTCGATAGCACGGCCAGGCCGAAACGCTCGGGCAGGCCGGCGTTGCGGCGTATCGCCTTGTATTTGCCGAGGATGGACTGTGAGGCCGCCTGGGCATTATCAAAAATCGGGCTGCGCGTGCCGGTAATCGTCAGGCAGAACACGTAGTCGTAATCGAGCACCAGCTTCTCAAGAAAAAGGCGCTCGATCTGCTCGGCCGAATAGGGAATCGACTCGGCAAAATCCTCGCCCTTGCGGTCGAGATGGCGGGCGTAAAAAGCCTGGGTTTCGTCCGGATCGCGCCGGTCCTCGATCAGCAGCTCGCCGATGCGCAGCGTGATCGGCATGACCAGCACGCCGTTGGCGTCGAGGAAATCGCGCGGCAGGTCGCAGGCGGAATCAACCACAATACCGATGCGCATGTCAGGCCTCCGCTTCGAGCAACATCGCGCCGCCCAGGCCGCCGCCGATGCAGATCGTCGCCACGCCGCGTTTGGCCTTGTTGCGCCGCAGCACATGCAACAAGTGCAGCACGATGCGCGCGCCGGAAGCGCCGACCGGATGGCCGATGGCCACCGCGCCACCATCAACATTCAAGCGCTCTTCGGCAATCGCCCCGCAAGCGCCGGGCTGGTCAAGCTGTTCGCGGCAGTAGCTGTCATCCTGCCAGGCCGCCTGACAGCCGAGCACCTGCGCGGCAAAGGCTTCGTTGAGCTCCCAGTAATCGACGTCAGCGAGCTGAAGACCATGCCGTTGCAGGAGCGGCGTGCTGGCATGCACCGGACCGAGGCCCATCTGTTCCGGTTCGAGACCGGACCATTGGCTATCGACGATGCGGCCAAGTGGCTTGAGCTTCCATTTCTTGACCGCCTCTTCTGAAGCCAGGATGACCCAGGCCGCGCCGTCAGTGATCTGCGAGCTGTTGGCGGCGGTGATGTTGCCGTATTTCTTGTCAAAGAAAGGCTTGAGCTTGGCCATACCGGCCATGCTGGCGTCGGCGCGCACGCCATCGTCCTCGGCGTAGATTTTTCCTTGGCCATCGACGACCGGAACGATCTCGCCGAAATGTCCAGCTTCACGCGCGGCCAGTGCTTTCTGATGACTGCGCACGGCGAATTCATCCATCTGAGTGCGATTGATGCCGAATTTCCAGGCGAGGTTTTCGGCGGTCTGGCCCATCAGCAAGCCGACGACCGGATCGGTCAGGCCTTTCATCAGGCCGATCACCGGCGTCAGCAGCATCGCCGGGCGCAGTTTGAAAAAGTGCCTAATTTTCTGGTTCACCGTACGAATGGACATCATGCCGGCGAACCAGCGCACCATTGCATCCGAATAAAGCAGCGGCGCCCGCGACAAGGCATCGACGCCGCCGGCCAGCACCAGTTCGGCACGACCGCACTGAATATTGGCCATCGCCGAATCGATGGCCTGCATGCCCGAAGCGCAGTTACGCATCACCGTCCAGCCCGGCACTTTCTTGCCGCAACCAAGGCGCAGCGCAACCATGCGGCCGATATTGGTCTCATCCGGCGACGGCGCGGCACAGCCGAGGATGACCTCGTCAAGATCGGACGGCTCAAACGGCTGGCGCAGCAGCAAGGCCCGCCCGGCTTGCGTCGCCAGATCGGAAGCCGCAAACACCCCCGGCCCTTTCTGCGCTTTCAAAAACGGCGTTCTGGCGCCGTCGACCACGTAAATCGTTTTCATCGTTTTTTACCCGTCGACCGCGAAAAACCACACTGGCAGCCACCAAGCTCCGTCATTCCCGCGCAGGCGGGAATCCAGAAATGCTTCGCGAAGCCCCCTGGATTCCCGCTTTCGCGGGAATGACGCTTAAGCTCATGTGCGCCCAACATCTCAGGCCGCCATCCGGTCGTCGGCCGGCTTGTTGGCCGTCGCGACGTTGTAGTCGAAGGGGAAATCATCGACGCGCACGACGATGTCGCGCAGGTGGTTGCGCCGCCGCATGATCTCGGCTTCGGCGGCGGTAATCACGCCACATTCGGCGGCAACGCTGGCGATGTCGCGAACGTTGGCACGCGGATTATTGGCGAAGCGCCCGGCCTTTTCCGCTTCGCGGATCTTGGCTTCAATCGGTTCAGCTTCCAGCGTCGCCTTGAGCGCCAGCTCGATGGCGCCCACCGGCTCGTCTTCGCTGAGCGGCACGAAGCATTCGGCGGTCAGGCGGTCACGGGTGGCCGAGGGCGCGATCAGCAGCTTGGCGACCTGATGACCAACGTCGTCGGAAGGCACGACATAAGGATGGCCCCAGGGGAAGATGGCGCGGTGCAGGAAGGCGGCGATGAAGCGCACCGGGAAGTTGGCAATCACGCCATCGAAAGCCTGCTGCGCCTTGTACATCGCGTCCCAGATCGCCCAGTGAGCCAGCGGCGCGTCTTCTTTCTTGCGGCCCTCTTCTTCATAGCGCTTGAGGGTGCAGGAGATCAGATACATCTGGGCGAGGATGTCGCCGAGACGCGCCGACAGTTTTTCGCGGCGCTTGACGCTGCCACCGAGCACCAGCAATGAAATATCCGACATGAAGGCAAAGGCCGCCGAGAAGCGCGTCAGTTGCTGGTAGTAACGCTTCATTTCCGGGGCTACAGCGGTGTTGACCGCAGCAAAGTGCGAACCGGTCATGCCCAGCCACAGGGCGCGCAGGCCGTTCTTGATGGTGAAGCCGATATGGCCGAACAGCGCTTTATCGAAGTCGACCAGGCCTTTTTGCGCATTGTCGTTCTGCGCCGCCTGCATTTCGGCGAGCAGATAGGGATGGCAGCGAATCGCCCCCTGGCCGAAGATGATCAGCGAACGGGTCAGGATGTTGGCGCCTTCGACGGTGATGCCAATCGGTACCTGCTGGTAGGCGCGGCCGAGGAAATTCGACGGGCCAAGACAGATGCCCTTGCCGCCGATGATGTCCATGCCGTCATTGACCACCTGCCGGGCGCGCTCGGTGACGTGATACTTGGCAATCGCCGACACCACGGACGGCTTTTCGCCGAGATCGACGGCGCCGGCGGTCATCTTGCGCGTCGCATCCATCATGTAGGTGTAGGCACCGATACGGGTCAGCGCTTCCTCGACGCCTTCGAACTTGCCGACGGCCATCTTGAATTGCGAACGCACGCGGGCATAACCGCCCACCGCCAGCGCCGTCATCTGCGCCATGCCGGTATTGGAAGATGGCAGCGAAATCGAACGCCCGGCGGCCAGACACTCCATCAACATGCGCCAGCCCTGCCCCGCCATCTTCGGTCCGCCGATGATGAACTCGAGCGGCATGAAGACTTCCTTGCCGCGCGTCGGGCCGTTCATGAACATGGCGTTGAGCGGAAAATGCCGGCGGCCGGTATCGACGCCCGGATGGTCGTAAGGCACCAGCGCACAGGTGATACCGATATCCTTCTTGTCGCCCAACAGGCCGTCCGGATCATAAAGATGGAAGGCCAGGCCAAAGACCGTGCACACCGGGGCCAGCGTGATGTAGCGCTTGTCCCAGCTGACGCGCATGCCGAGCACTTCCCGGCCCAGGTACAGGCCCTTGCAGATGACGCCGCTATCGGGAATCGACGCCGCATCGGAACCGGCCCACGGGCTGGTCAGCGCGAAGGCCGGCACCTCGATGCCCTTGGCCAGGCGCGGCAGGTAATGATTTTTCTGTTCTTCCGTGCCGTAATGCAGCAGCAATTCGGCCGGGCCGAGCGAGTTCGGCACCATCACCGACACCGCCAGGGCCGAGGAACGCGTCGACAGCTTGGTCACGACCTGCGAATGAGCGTAGGCGGAGAATTCCAGACCGCCGTACTTCTTCGGGATGATCATGCCGAGGAAGCCCTTGTTCTTGATGTAACGCCAGGCTTCGTTGGGCAGGTCGTAAAGCTCGTGGGTGACTTTCCAGTCATCGACCAGGCGGCAGGCTTCCTCGACTTCCTGGTCCATGAAGGACTGTTCGGCAGTCGTCAGTTGCGGCGTCGGGTAGGCGTGCAGCTTCTGCCAGTCGGGCTTGCCGCGGAAGAGTTCGCCTTCCCACCAGACGCTGCCGGCCTCAAGCGCATCGCGCTCGGTGTCGGACATCTGCGGCAGCACCTTGCGGTAAGCCGCGAAAATTGGCCGGGTGAGAATACTCCGGCGTAGCGGGCGAATGGCGATAAGGGTCACCGCCAGCCCGCCCAGCGCCATCAGCGCGGTCAGGATGGTTTGCATTGCTGTCTCCTTTTATGGTTTTTTTGGTTTTGGTCGTTTTTTAACTGTCGACCGCAGGATTGGAAAACTGGGCCAGCGGCGCGCGCAAACCGCCAAGCAGGAAGGACATCAGGCGCGGCACCAAGCGGTCATGCCGGTCGGTTGAGTCGTCATCCTCGATCTGCCAGTCGGTGA
>JAVBXO010000451.1 GCA_030824535.1 Azonexus sp.
GCAGCAGACGCTCGGCGTAAAACCCCCAGGTGCAGACCCAGAGCACGAAGGCAAACAACACGGCGCCGATGAAGGGCAGCAGCACCGAAATGCAGCCGATGATCAGCAGCGCCACCAGCGCTACCTGGGCCAGGCGTTTGGGGTTTTCTTCGCTGAACATCAGGCTGCTCCCGGCATCATGCCTTAGACCTTCGACAACAATTTGAGCGCCTGGCGAATGCCGTCCGAGGTGCCGATGTCAGCCGGCAAGGCTTTCATCGCCGCGGCCGCTTCCTTGTCGTTGTAACCCAGCGCCAGCAAGGCGTTGGAAATGTCCTGGCGGGCATCGTTGACCACCGCCGGCAGGGAAATACCGGTGGTTTCCGCCAGTTTGCCCTTCAATTCGAGCAACAGGCGTTCGGCGGTCTTCTTGCCGATGCCCGGCACCTTGATCAGGCGACCGATTTCCTGCTGTGCCACGGCCGCCGCCAGATCGCCGACCGACAGGCCGGACAACACCGACAGCGCGGTGCGCGCGCCGATGCCGGAAATTTTCAGCAACTGGCGAAAGGCAAAACGTTCAGCTTCGGTCAGGAAGCCGTAGAGGAAATGGCCGTCCTCGCGCACTGCAAAGTGCGTCAGCAAGCTGGTCTTTTCGCCGACCGACGGCAGGTTGTAGAAAGTGCTCATCGGCACGTCCAGCTCGTAGCCGACGCCGTTCAAATCGAGCACGATCTGCGGCGGGTTCTTTTCGGCGATCAAGCCGGTGAGTCTTCCGATCATGGGGTATCCGGATACTGTATGTTCAAACAGCTGCTCATGCTAACAGCCGGCCGCCGCGAACGCGATACCCTGCCGTCGCCATCGCCCCCAGCCCCTGCCCGCCGTGGGCATGGCAAATCGCGCAAGCCAGCGCATCGGCGGCATCGGCCGTCGGCGCACCGGCCAGCCCCAGCAGCTTGACGACCATGTGCTGGACCTGTTCCTTGGCCGCCTTGCCCTGGCCGACCACCGCCTGCTTGACCTGCAGCGCCGTGTATTCGGCAACCGGCAGCCCGGCATGGACCAGCGCGCTGAGCGCCGCGCCGCGCGCCTGGCCGAGCAGCAGCGTCGATTGCGGATTGACGTTCACAAACACCTTTTCGACCACTGCCTGCGTCGGCTGATAGGTCGCGACGACCTCGCTGATACCGGCAAACAAGGTCGCGATGCGCTCCGGCAACGAGTGTTTGTCGTTCGACTTGATGCAGCCGCTAGCGACATAGCGCAGCTGCTTGCCATGCATTTCGATGACCCCGAAGCCGGTGACACGCAAACCGGGGTCGATGCCGAGGATACGGACAAGGTTCACCGCCAGAGTCATTTCGCCGGCCTCGCGACGAGGTAAACCCCGCCCACCGCCAGCGCCATGCCCACTGCTGCGGTCAACGTCAGTTTTTCACCAAAAACCGCCCAGGCAATCAGCGCCGTCGTCGGCGGCGTCAGATAAAACAGGCTGGCAACATTGACCGCGCTGCCGCTGCGGATCAGCAAATTCAGCAGGCTGATCGCACCGATCGACAAGACCAGCACCAGCCAGCCCAGCGCGAAAATGAAATCACCGTGCCATTCCACCTGGTAACCATCGGAAGCAAACACCACCAACCCAGTCAGCAAGGCGGTCGGCACGAACTGGATCACCGAGCCGCTGCGCAAATCGAATTTCGGGCAAAAGCGTTTCTGATACAGCGTGCCACCGGTAATACCAAGCAGTGCCACCAGCGCTGGCCACAGCATCGTGCCCAGGTCGGCCTCGCCGAATTTGCCGGAAACCACCAGCACGACGCCGACAAAACCCAGCGCCAGCCCGCCCCACTGGCGACGGCTGACTTTTTCGCCGAGCAGAAAACCGGCGCCGGTGGCCGTCAGCAAGGGCTGCATGCCGACCAACAGCGCCGTGACCCCGGCCGGCAAACCATGCTTGATGGCGGTGAAGACGCCGCCCAGATAGAAGGCATGCACCAGCACGCCGGAAACGCCGATATGCAACCACTGGCGCGGGTCTTTCGGCCAGGGCGCACGGGTTGCCAGGGCAATCGCCAGCATCAGGCCAATTACCAGGGCATAACGGGTGAGTAGAAAAGACAGCGGCTCGGCATACGGCAGGCCATATTTGGCGCCGATGAAGCCGGTGCTCCAGAGGAAAACGAACAGAAAGGGATAGAGACGCGACACAAAACCTGGCGGAAAGGCTGCCCGCCCAAAGCGCGGACGGAAGAAAACAAAGGCGGGACCGAAGCCCCGCTGACCGCCCGGATTATCCGCTGATTGGCCGACCGCTGGCGAGCAGTTCGCGACCGAAGGGCTGATCCTCGTCGCGAATATGGCGTTCGAACCAGATTTCGAGGTAACGCAGGAAACTGAAGATATCCAGCTCGCCCGTCTGCACCTTGCCGATCCAGCGATTCAGCACCGACAGGGTCTGGCGATGGGAAGCCGCATGCTCGGAAAAATCCAGCCCGGCTGACTCGGCCAGTGCCGCCTCGGTGCGAAAATGCGCTTCGAGGTAGACGAGCAGATCATTGACCAAGGGATGCGGCAGCGAATTGGTCGCAAGCGCCGCCAGCTTCACGTGCTCAAGCCGGTAAAAAACGCCTTCATGCTGGGCGTCAACATGCGGAATTCCCAGCAGCAGGAACTCGGGCAACAGATTGCTCTGACAACTTTCCATCGTTCGCTCCTCAACCATTTTTTAGCTGCTTATCGAAGCAGTATAGGAGCACGCCCCGGCAATGCCAAGGCGATGATGCATACCCCCGGCACCCGTGCTTCGGGTACCGGAAGCAACGGAAAACCGCTTATTCCTCGATGACTGCCGTCGTATAAATTTCCTGCACGTCGTCGAGGCTTTCCAGCACGTCGAGCAGTTTCTGCATCTTGATGCCATCGTCGCCGGTGAAGACGTTTTCGGCTTCCGGCTTCATCGTCACTTCGCCGAATTCCGGCTTGAAACCGGCGGCTTCGAGCGCGTCCTTGACGGCGATGAAATCGTTGGGCGGGGTGATGACTTCAATCGAGCCATCATCATTGCTCGCCACATCATCGGCGCCGGCTTCGATGGCAGCATCCATCAGCGCCGCTTCGTCGGTGCCCGGGGCGAAGATCATCTGGCCGCAGTGCTTGAACTGGAAGGCCACGCAGCCGTCGGAGCCCATGTTGCCGCCGTACTTGGAAAAGGCGTGGCGGACTTCGGCGACGGTGCGCACCTTGTTGTCGGTCAGGCAGTCAACCATGATCGCCGCGCCGCCGACGCCGTAGCCTTCATAGCGGATCTCGATGTACTCGACGCCTTCGAGTTCGCCGGTGCCCTTCTTGATCGCGGTGTCGATCTTGTCCTTGGGCATATTGACCGCCTTGCCCTTGTCGACCGCCACGCGCAGGCGCGGGTTGAAGCTGATGTCGCCGCCGCCCAGCTTGGCCGCCACGGTGATTTCCTTGGCGATCTTGGAGAACGCCGCACCGCGCTTTTCGTCCTGACGACCCTTGCGATGCTGAATATTGGCCCACTTGGAATGACCAGCCATGATCTGTCCCTGCTTGCAAATAACGAAGAAGGCGGGATTTTACCTGCCGCCGGGCTTCCCGTCAGGCCGGCGTGTGTCGGCCGGGCATCTTCTGACGGCTGCCCGTTGCTAGAATGCCGCGATACCGACCCATGGAGCTTCCTGTCATGTCCGACCCGCTTTACATCGCCAAATCCGACGACGGCTATCCGGCGCTGCTGCCGCAGATGACCAACCGCCACGGCCTGATCACCGGCGCCACCGGCACCGGCAAGACCGTGACCCTGCAATCGCTGGCCGAACGCCTGTCCTACGCCGGCGTGCCGGTGTTCATGGCTGACGTCAAAGGCGACCTGTCAGGAATGGGCGCGCCGGGGACGTTGACCGCAAAAATGGAAGCGCGCATCGCCGAACTCGGCCTCGAAGGCTTCGCGCCTTACGCCAATTCCGTCGCCTTCTGGGATGTCTTCGGCGAAAACGGCGTGCCGGTGCGCGCGACGATTTCCGACATGGGGCCGCTGCTGCTGGCGCGCCTGCTCAATCTCAACGACACCCAGACCGGCGTGCTGCAACTGGTCTTCAAGATCGCCGACGACCAGGGCCTGTTGCTGCTCGACCTCAAGGATCTGCGCGCCATGGTCCAGCACGTCGGCGAGAACGCCAAGGAATTCACCACCGAATACGGCAATGCCTCGTCGGCGTCGATTGGCGCCATCCAGCGCGGCCTGCTGACGCTCGAAGGTCAGGGCGGCGACCAGTTCTTTGGCGAGCCGATGCTGAACATCGCCGACCTCATGCGCTGCGATGAAAACGGTCGCGGCGTCATCAACATCATTGCTGCCGAAAAGCTCGTGCAAGCCCCGGCGCTCTACTCGACCTTCCTGCTCTGGCTACTGTCCGAACTCTTCGAGCAACTGCCCGAAGCCGGCGACCTCGATCAGCCCAAGCTGGTCTTCTTCTTTGACGAAGCTCACCTGTTGTTTTCCGACGCGCCGCAGGCACTGACCGACAAGGTCGAACAAGTCGTGCGCCTGATCCGCTCCAAGGGTGTTGGCGTCTATTTCGTCACGCAGAATCCGCTCGACGTCCCGGAAAAAATCCTCGGCCAGCTCGGCAACCGCATCCAGCACGCGCTGCGCGCCTTCACCCCGCGCGACCAGAAGGCCGTGCAGGCCGCGGCGCAAACCATGCGCGCCAACCCCAAGTTCGACGCCGCAACGGTCATCACCGAACTCGGCGTCGGCGAAGCGCTGGTTTCCTTCCTCGATGAAAAAGGCCGTCCCAACGTCGTCGACCGCAGCATCATCTTCCCGCCCGCCTCGCGCCTCGGCCCGCTGACGGCTGCCGAAC
>JAVBXO010000135.1 GCA_030824535.1 Azonexus sp.
ACCTTCGATGATCGCCACGCGATGATCAAGGGCGGCAGCTGGATCGCCACCGGCAACGAATCCCGCCATGTGTCGCGTTACGCCTTCCGGCGCCATTTCTTCCAGCATGCCGGCTTCCGCTACATCGTGACCGATACGCCTGTGCTCAACCCGGCTTCGGCCTACGAAACCGATGCACTGCTTTCGCAGTACGCCGAGTTTCACTATGGCGACGAAGCCTTCGGCGTGGCGAACTTCCCCAAAACCCTGGCCGACATGGCCATCGCCGCCCAGCAACAGTACGGCAATGGCCACTTCGGTCGTGCCCTCGATCTGGGCTGCGCCACCGGGCGCGCCAGCTTCGAACTGGCCCGCGCCTTCGAGCGGGTCGTCGGCATCGACTTCTCCGCCCGCTTCATCCAGATCGGCAGCAAATTCGCCGAAACCGGCAGCCTGCGCTACACCATGCCCGATGAAGGAGAACTGGTCAGCTATCACGAACGCCGGCTCGATGCCCTGGGACTGGCCGAGGTGGCGGGCAAGGTCGAGTTCTGGCAAGGGGATGCCTGCAACCTCAAGGAAGTTTTCACGGGCTTCGATCTAATCCTCGCCGCCAACCTGATCGACCGCCTCTACAGCCCGCGCCGCTTCCTCCACGACATGACCCACCGCCTCAACCCCGGCGGCCTGCTGATCCTGGCCTCGCCCTATACCTGGCTGGAAGAACACACCAAACGCAGCGAATGGATCGGCGGTTATAAAAAGGACGGCGAATCCTATACAACGCTGGAAGGCCTCAAGGACGAACTCGGCCAGCAGTTCGAGCTGGTCCAGGGGCCGATTGCCGTGCCCTTTGTCATCCGCGAAACCCGGCGCAAGCATCAGCATACGATGTCGGAGTTTACGGTTTGGAGGTTAAGGTAGGGGTTGGGGGTGACTGACTCGGGCGCAACCTGTCCATACTGGTAGACTGCGTTGCGCCCGACGACACTGAGCTCATCTTTAAACGCGAAGGTGGTGGTTTCAATCGCCTCGGCAAGATTTTTAACGGCCAGCTCCAGCCCACGCTGGCCGCTTTCGATGACACACTTTGGGTCACACAACCTAAATCTGCGTAAAAACTGTTTTCGAAACCATGACCGACTACACAGCCACCATCGATATGGGCGAAAACTCTGGTCGCACTGCCAAGTGCTGCGTGACGACGATATGAGCTACCACCAAGACTTCGGCAAGCTAACTTACTGCCACGATCAACGCCTAACTGGCACTGCTTTACTGGCACCTCGGTCGGCGTCTGGCCAGCGAAGTGCTGGGCGGCGAGTGCGCCCGCTACGGCGCCCAGTTGATGGATTGCCTGGGCGAACGCCTGATCGGCGAATTCGGCTGTGGCTTCGAGCCCAAGAACCTGCGCCGTATGGTGCAGTTCGCCCAGGCTTTCCGGTGTCAAAATTGTCGCATCACTGATGCGACAATTGAGTTGGACCCATTTCTTGCAATTCCTGCCGCTCAAGACCGAGCACTGGAGCGTAAGCGAACTGCACCGGCAGATCGAACGCAAGGCATTTGAGCGTAGCGAAATTGCCAGCGTACAAGGAGCCACGCTCAGGTGCAGCGGGATCCCCATGACGAACCAGCCAGCGCATTGCTGGAACGCTGGAACGCATCCACACCCAGCGTGAAGCGCCAATTTTGGCAAAAAGCAGACACAGCCGCAAAATGGCGACCTATTGCTCTTGAGGATATCCCATGCTTACCAAACTACATCTGAAAAATTTCAAAGCTTGGAAAGATACCGGCCCCATACGTTTGGCACCGCTGACTGTGATTTTTGGTGCTAATAGCGCAGGCAAGAGTAGCCTTGGTCATTTGCTCTTGGCCTTGAAACAGACCGCTCAGTCAACTGACCGCAAGCGTGCATTGCATTTGGGCGATGCCAGTACCTTGATTGACTTGGGCACGTTCGGCGACTGTATGCATGGTCATGATCTCGCTAATTCGCTCGAATTTAGCTTGGGCTGGACCTTACCCAAGCAACTAGAAGTGCGCGACCCTTCGCAGCCGTCACTACGTTATTTGGGAGACAGGCTTGCGCTGGATGTTTCTTTAGTTGCCGGTAAGTCTGGGCAACCAGAGGTTAGATCATTGCGCTATGACCTCTCTAATGGGGAAAATGTGGTGCTTGATGTGGGTTTTTCTCGTGGAGAAAATCGCAAACTTTCGCTGGAGTCGGAACACTACAAATTCGTCATGGCGGACGGCCGCAAATGGCCCCTTGAAGAGCCGGAAAAGTTTTACCGCGTTTCGGATGTCAGCATGGCGCGGTTCAAAAATGCTGGGTTTCTGACTGATTTCGCGTTGGCGACGGAAACCATGCTAGGAAAGCTGAGCTATCTCGGCCCCTTGCGCAAGCATCCGCAACGGACGTATCAGTGGTCAGGTGATACTCCGGAAGGGGTCGGGCAAATGGGAGAAAGTACTATTGCCGCCATCCTCGCGGCACAAAATGCAGGCCGGAAACTGAATCGCGGCCCGAGAATGCCCCGGCAAGCCTTTGCCGAGTTTGTGGCGAACTGGCTAATGGACTTGGGCGTGATCCACAGCTTTGTCGTCAAGGTGGTGGCAGAAGGCAGGAAAGAATATGAAGTTCTGGTGAAAACCCATGCCGAAGCTCCGGAGGTGAAAATCACCGATGTCGGTTTTGGTGTTTCACAAGTTTTACCCGTGCTGGTTCAAGCCTTTTACTGTCCGCCGAATTCCACGGTATGGATGGAACAGCCCGAAATACATCTTCACCCACAAGTACAGGCCGAATTGGCTGACGTGTTCATCTCAGCCATACGCTCCCGTGAAGATGGCAATCCCCGCGGTGTTCAGCTCATTATCGAAAGTCACTCCGAACATTTTCTCAACCGTTTGCAGCGTCGCATCGCTGAGGGAGAACTTGCTCCTGAAGATGTAGCAATCTATTTTTGTAAGCGAGCAGGTGCAGCCACCGAGATTGAACCTTTGGATGTCAATTTGTATGGTGACATCGAGAACTGGCCGCCAAATTTCTTTGGCGACGAAATGGCTGACCTGACTGCCAGAACACTTGCGGCAATGAGGCTCAAGCAGCAGGAGCGCGACAAGTGAGCGCGACAGTGGTGGATACGAACGTCGTTCTGGTGGCCAATGGACAGCACAACGATGTTTCACCTGAGTGCGTAAGCGCCTGCGCGCTCGCTTTGCAAGGTGTCATGCGTTCTGGAAAGTTGGTACTCGACGATGGTTTTCGAATTCTTTTGGAGTACCAAAACAAGACACAACCCAAGAAGGGCAATCGGCCGGGCGATGCCTTCGTGAAGTGGGCACTGAGAAGTCGATCCAATGCCATTTTGGTGGACGAGGTAGCCTTGGTCGAGCATGAAGAACGGGGCTTCGAGTCGTTTCCTGATGATGCCGAGCTTGCGAATTTCGATGCGCCGGACAGGAAATTTGTTGCCGTGTCGGCAGCACACCCTGATAGACCATCCATCGCGCAGGCTGCGGATTCAAAATGGCTGGACTGGGCTGATGCTCTTCAACGACACGGAATTCAGGTCGAATTTCTGTGTTTTGCCGATATCCAGCGGTTTCATGAAAACAAGTTCGGTGTATGAGCGATTTTTTCAGATTTCCCCACACCCCGCATCTTGCCTGGCTCGGTAAAGGGGAGCCGCGTGACGACAAGGTGCTGAGTCAGGCCGAGGCTAAAGCCTTGCTGGCTGCTCCGGTATTGCTCGAAGAAAAAGTGGATGGTGCGAATCTCGGGTTTTCTGTGGGCAGTGACGGCATGCTGCGGGCACAGAATCGAGGCCAGTACCTTAGTACTCCCTTTACCGGGCAGTTTGCTCGGCTGAACGACTGGTTGGCGGTGCATGAAGAGGCCTTGTTCGATGCCTTGGGCGAGTCCTTGATCCTTTTTGGTGAATGGGTCGCAGCAGTTCATAGCCTGGAGTATCCCGAGCTGCCGGATTATTTTCTGGCGTTCGATGTGTACGACCGTATCGAACAAAGATTCTGGAGTACGTCACGGCGCGACGCGCTGGTTGCGAAGTTGGGACTGCATTGCATCCACGAGATTGGAAGAGGCGATTTTCAATTGGAAGCCATCGAACAACTGCTGCTTTCATCGACAAGCACTTATCGCCACGGGGCTTGCGAAGGTCTGTACCTGCGCCAGGAAGACCAGGACTGGCTGATTGCTCGCGCCAAGCTTGTCCACCCGAATTTCGTGCAAAACATCGGCGAGCATTGGCGTTCACGCTCGTTACGCTGGAATGTTGTAAGGCTGGCGCTGACTCCAAACGGGCACTGCCGATAGGCTGCAACGATCCTTTCTGGGTGGTGCTGATGGGCATCGAGCATGAGCGCATCCATCTGGAAACCTCTTCCGTGCTGCTGCGCCAGCATGCCTTGGCGTATGTACGGCCGATCTGGCGTTCCAAGGCGCGGGAACTCCAGTTCTGCGCGGCGGCTTCGTTCATGTACCACTGCCGGGCGTCCGCGCTCTCCACGCGCAATAGCGTGCGGTAGTGGGTCCAGCTCAATTCGTGACGCAGTGCGTCACACATCGGGAAGGCCTGATAAAACAACCGCATGTAACGCAAATTCGAGGCATCGAAGCCTTTGCCAAATTCGCGGGTCAGGTTTTCCGCCAGACTGGACAGCAGCTTTTTGCCATAGGCAGCACGATGCTCGCCGCCCTGTTCATATTCGACGATATGCCGGCCGATTTCCCAGCAGGTCTGCACCTGCACCATGTCCACCGCCCGCAGAGCACGTTGGCGGCCCTGAGCAATCAGCTCGCGCAGCGCGGCAAGCAGGGGTTGCGGCAGGCTGGGTTGATCGTTCATGCGGGTCT
>JAVBXO010000058.1 GCA_030824535.1 Azonexus sp.
GGTCGACCGCAACAGCGGGCCTGAGCGGCGAGATTCTAACGGCTGGGGCGGGGGAAGTCTTGCCGGGCGTGAGGTTTGCCGGCGCTGCTGGCAGAACTGGCGCTCAGGGCAAAGCATGCCAAAGAATTGGAGATATACTGAAGGTGTATTCCTGAATAATTTTTGATTATTCTGAAATGATTGCGGGATGCCTGGCGTCAGGTTTCCTGAAAACGCTCATGCCGCATCTGACACAGCTTTCTGCGACATCGGGTTGCCGGCTGGTAGATACATTGACATCTGGGAGAAGAAAATGCCATTTATTTATGGAACGAGCGGTGACGATAGCCTGTTGGGGACGTCGGGGAGCGATGTGCTGATGGGGTATGGGGGTAACGATACGCTGGATGGTGGCGACGGCGTTTATGGGGATTATGTGGATTACTACGATGCTGCAGCGGCAGTCCATGTCGATCTGGCACTGGGGGTGACCAGTGGCGGCGATGGCAACGATCTGTTGATCGGCATCGAGCATGTGTTTGGCTCAACCTATAACGATACCTTGCTGGGTGACGATCAGGCTAACATTCTGTCCGGGAACAGCGGGCAAGATGTGCTCAATGGCGCAGGCGGTAATGATCAGTTGTACTTGGATAGTGATAGTGGCGATACCGTGACCGGAGGGAATGGTAACGACATTTTTTATCTTCACTTCTTCGATCTCGATCCCATCTTTTTGGGTAATGATGTGTCGCTCATTACCGATCTGGCGCTTGGTGAATTTTTTCAGCCGTGGGTTTCTAATGCACTAGTAGAAATTTCTGCCGGTGATGGCTCGGATGTATTGTTCCACGAGATGCAGGTGGGGATCCCGGTGGGAGGTATTACGCGTCTGTATTTTGGAGGCAACGATGCTCCTGGGGCAGACTACAGTATCGATTTGGTCGGGGATTTCTCTGTCGAAGATTTCGTGCTGAGTGACTTTACTTCAAGGGTGACCTATAACCCCGTGTTGAATCAGGCACAATCCTTGGTCGTAGAGTATGGGTATGCTGAAGGCGGACGCGGTAACGACACCATTGACGCTAGTGGTAGTCATTTTTCGGGGAACCGCTTGTATGGCAATGTTGGCGATGATCTCCTGATCGGCGGATCAATGGAGGATTACCTGACTGGCGGCATGGGCAATGACACATTGATTGGTGGCGATGGTGTTGACCGGGTCACGTATGGTCCGGCGCTCTATGAGGGCATCTATGCTGATCTAAGCTTGGGCGTAGTTACCGGTGGTGCTGGTAACGATAGTCTGGTTGGGATCGAAGGTATTGAGGGTACATCCAAGAGCGATACGCTGATCGGCAGTGATGCTGATAACTTCTTGTATGGTCAGTTTGGTAGCAGCGATAGCTTGTACGGCAAGGGAGGAAATGATTATCTGTGGTGTGGTGGTGGTAGAAATGATGTTAATGGTTTCATGTCCGGTGGCGCAGGCAATGACACCATGACGGCTGCCGGCGATTGGCTGGGAGTCATGTCTGGCGACGAGGGCAACGACACCTTCTTTGTCCGGAACGGCAACGAAACAGTGCTTGAACAAGCCGGCCAGGGTTTCGATACCGTCATTAGTTCGAGCAGCAGTTACACCCTGCCTGATGGCGTCGAGCGAGGAATTATCGCCACCGACCTGGCTGCTGATCTTTCCGGCAACGCACAGGACAATTTCCTGCGTGCCGGCGCGGGTAACAATGTGATCAATGGTGGCGCGGGTGTGGACCGCGTCGCGTATGCCGACGCAACGGCTGGCGTTACGGTCAGTCTGGCCATCTCAGGCAGTCAGGCGACCGGCGCTTCGGGGAACGACATGTTGATCTCCATCGAAAATCTGGCCGGTTCCAGCTACAACGATAACTTGTCTGGCGATGCGGGCGATAACGTGCTGCTCGGCGGCTTTGGCCAGGATACCTTGACCGGTAACGGCGGCAATGATCGTTTCGATTTCAATTCCCTGAAAGCAAGCGGCAACACCATTGCCAGCGCCGATGTCATTAGCGATTTTTCGCCGGGTGACTTGATCAACCTGAAGAAAATCGACGCCAATAAAGCAACGCCTGGAAACGCCATTTTCAAGACCCTGCTGACGGCCGGCGAAGACTTTACCCAGCCCGCCCAGTTGAAGTTTGCCGATGGGGTCTTGTACGGCAACACCGACGCCGATGCCGAGCCGGAATTCGCGATTGTCCTCACCGGGGTGACGTCGCTGAGCCTCAGTGATCTGATCCTGTAATTCGTCATGTGATGCAGCTGGCTGGGGTGCAATGCTTCAGCCAGCGTTTTTCAGCTTTTTGTCTTTTCCCCGCGCCTGCAGGTGTCGCTCCCCTTGCCTTGCAGTCGTCGATACCCCTACCCGGCACGCCCTTGATTTCCGGAAATCCGTGTTCCCGAGAAGTTTGTCGTGCCCATGATTTCAGGACACTGCGCCAGCACTGAGATGCTATTTGAATGAGTGGTCGGCAAGGGGCGAGCGTCAAGCCGAACGGCTCGGACAGGTGAATCCGGAAATGGACCTGAAAAAGCGGTCGACCGCAACAGCGGGCCTGAGCGGCGAGATTCTAACGGCTGGGGCGGGGGAAGTCTTGCCGGGCGCGTTGTTTGCCTGCTACGGCGGCGGGGCCGGGTAGCGATCCGGCTTATGCCTTAAGTTTGAAGATATACTTCAGTGATATTCCTTAATAATTTTTGATTATTTCGGCATGGCGGGTGGGGTGGCCGGCTTCAGCTTTGCTGAAAACGGCCATGCCACAGCTGACAAGGGTTTCGGCGACATGGGGTTGCCGGCTGGTAGATGCATTGATATCAAGGAGAAAGAAAATGGCGGAGATTCATGGAACGAGCGGCGACGATAGCCTGTTGGGGACATCGGGGGGCGATAGACTTTACGGGTATGAGGGCAACGATTCGCTGAGCGGCTTGAGTGGACAGGATGTACTAACGGGAGGAGCGGGGGACGATACGCTGGATGGTGGTGTAGATGGCAGCGACATTGTGGTTTACCAGGATGCTACAGCGGCAGTTTATGTCGATCTCGGACAGGGGTTCGCCAGTGGCGGAGATGGCAACGACCTTCTGATTGAAATTGAGCTAGTGCTTGGCTCAGCCTATGACGACACCTTGTTGGGTGACGATCAGGGCAATGTTTTGAATGGTGTGGAAGGGAAAGATGTGCTTATCGGCGCCGGCGGTATCGACGACCTGTACTTTTACGATGGTGATACATTGACTGGCGGGGATGGTATTGATTACTTTACCGCTGACTCATGGCCGGGGGGCAACCCGGAGGTGACGCTCATCACCGATCTGGCGATTGATGAAACTATAGATATTCTTGGACTTATTTATACAGGTTTGGTGAAAGTTACAGTCGGTGAAGGCTCGAATCTACCGATTGGAGAGGTCCAGGTTGGGACACCGGCAGAAGGTGTTACTCGCCTGTTTTTCGGAATAGATGATGCCCCAGGTGCAGATTACAGCATCGATTTGATCGGGGATTTTACTGCCGGAGATTTCTTTCTCAGTGACGTACGTCCATTCAGGCTGATCTATAACCCCGCGCTGAATCAGCCAGGAGTCAACCTTAATGACGGAGGCTGGTTGGAAGGTGGTGGCGGTAACGATACTGTCGATGGTTCGTTTGTCGGAAGCCAGCACCTTTATGGCAATGCGGGTGATGATCTGGTGATTGGCGGATCAACGAACGACGCTTTGTTTGGTGGCATGGGCAATGACACTCTGCTTGGCGGCGATGGCGTTGATACTGCTGAGTATCAATGGTGGTTGAATGAGGGCATCCAGGCAGATCTGGGCCTGGGGGTGGTTACCGGTGGTGCTGGTAACGACAGCCTGATTGGAATCGAAAATATCCGTGGTACAGGCACAAGCGATACCCTGATCGGTAATGAGGCTGATAACTACTTGGATGCTGGCATATCAATTGGCGCCAGCAGCGACAGTTTGTATGGTAGGGGCGGGAATGATTATCTCGATAGCAGTGGTTCTGTTGCTGGTGTGATGTCCGGTGGTACTGGCAATGACACCATGACTGCGTCCAGTGGCTGGCAGGGGGTCATGTCTGGCGACAAGGGCAACGACACCTTCTTTGTCCGGAATGGACAAGAAACAGTGATTGAACAAGCTGGCCAGGGTTTCGATACTGTCATCAGTTTGCTTGGTGATTACACCCTGCCAGACGGAATCGAGCGAGGGGTTATCTCGACCAAGCTGGCTGCTGATCTCGCCGGCAACGCACTGAACAATTTCCTGCGTGCCGGCGCCGGTGACAATGTGATCGATGGCGGTGCGGGCGTTGACCGAGTCGCGTATGTTCAGGCGAAGGCTGGTGTGACGGTCAGTCTGGCCATCTCGGGCAGTCAGGCGACTGGCGCTTCCGGGAACGATACGCTGATCTCCATCGAAAATCTGGCAGGCTCCCTATACAACGATAATCTGACTGGCGATGCGGGCAATAACGTGCTGCTCGGTGGTCCTGGTCAGGATACCCTGACTGGCAATGGTGGCAATGATCGCTTCGATTTCCATCGTTCGATAGCCACTGGCAACACCCCGGCAAGTGCCGACATCATTACCGACTTTTCGCCGGGTGACTTGATCAAGCTGAAGATGATGGATGCCGATGCTGCTACGGCCGATAACGACAGTTTCACCACCCTGCTGACGGCCGGCGAAGACTTCACCCAGCCCGCCCAGTTGAAGTTTGCCGATGGGGTCTTGTACGGCAACACCGACGCCGATGCCGAGCCGGAATTCGCGATTGTCCTCACCGGGGTGACGTCGCTGAGC
>JAVBXO010000091.1 GCA_030824535.1 Azonexus sp.
TTTACTCAGGTTCTCTCCGATGACGACCGCTACCCTCCCTACGCCCGCCCATCGCGATCTCGAAACCATCACGGTCATCGGCGTCGCGCATGGCGTTTCGCACTTTTTCCATCTTCTGCTGCCGACGCTGTTTCCGTGGCTGATGGCCGATTTTGACCTGTCGTATACGGCCATCGGCATGACCATGACGGTCTTTTTCGTCGTTTCCGGCATCGGTCAGGCGCTCGCCGGCTTTCTCGTCGACCGTTACGGCGCGGCCCGCGTGCTCGGCGCCGGCATTAGCTGCTTTGCGCTGGCTGGCGTGCTACTGCACTTCGCCAGCGGCTACGCCATGCTCATCGCGGTCGCCGTCCTCGCCGGCCTGGGCAACTGCGTTTTCCACCCCGCCGATTTCACGGTGCTCAACCGCCATGTGTCGCAAGCCCGCCTTGGCCATGCCTTCTCGGTGCATGGCCTGTCGGGCAATCTCGGTTGGGCCGCCGCGCCGCTGTTCATGACCGGCCTCGCCGACGCCTACGGCTGGCGTCAAGCGGCGCTGGGCGCGGCGCTCGTCGCCGTCGCCGCGCTGGCCCTGCTGTTCTGGCGCCGCGCCGCCATCGCCGACCCGGCCGGCCATGCCGCAGCGCAGGCCGACCAGCCCAAGGTGTCGACGCTGGCTTTCCTGCGTTCACCGCCGGTCTGGTTGTGCTTCCTGTTCTTTTTCTTCATCACCGCCGCCTTCGGCGCCATCCAGAATTTCGCCAGCCCCATCCTGCAGGCGCTCTATGGCCTGACGCTGCACAGCGCCGCGCTTGGCCTGTCGGTGTACATGATCGGTTCGGCCTGCGGCATCATCCTCGGCGGCTTCCTCGCCCAAAAAAGCGAACACGACCAGCTGATCGCTGGCGCGCTGGGCCTCGCCGCGCTGCTCGCCATCCTGCTCGCCAGCGAACTGCTGCCGGCCTGGAGCATCCTTGGCCTGATGGCTGGCATCGGTTTCTTCAGCGGCATCGCCGGCCCTTCCCGCGACCTGCTGGTCCGCCGGGCTGCCACCGCGCGCTTCGGCAAAGCCGCATTCGGACGCATTTACGGCTTCGTCTATTCCGGCCTCGATCTTGGCCTGGCCACCGCGCCGCTGATTTTCGGCGGCCTGATGGACGCCGGCAGCTTCGGCAAGGTGCTGATCGGCATCGCCGTGCTGCAGTCGCTGGCAATTGCCACGGCCCTGCGCGTCGGCAAGGCGGCCTGAGCAAAATGCCCCTGAAATTGCGGTCGACCGCAAAACTGTCATGAAAATCGGGTTTGAAACCGCTCTCCTTCAAGAGGGATAATCGCACTGCGGAGCGGCGTAAGCGTTTCTCCGCAGTTTCGCCTGCTGACGGGCGTGGATTGAAACAAACGAGGAGACGACAATGAGTGGAACCGCCGATGGACAGATCGTTAATGGAACACCGACCGGCAATCCCTGGCTTGACACCCTGATTTCCTACGGAAAGTGGGTCAACAGCGACGGCAGCAGTGGAACCACCCATATTTCCTATGCCACTGCCAGCGGCGTTGACCCCACCGGGCTTTACTTCACCGGCTCGACCCCGGCCTGGACCAATCTGGGCACCAGCGGGCTGAACAATGCCCTGCAAGCCTGGGCCAATGTCGCCAATATTTCCTTTCAGCAAACCAGCCAGCCCAATGCCGACGTGCTGATCTGGGAAGGCGGGCCGGAACAGGCAGAAGGCAACTATGGCTGGAGCTACATGCCGGGCGACATGCTGGACCAGCAGTTGTACACGGTTTTCGACGGCACCGATCCGACCTGGTCATCCGCCGGCTTGGCCTTGGGCGGCTATGGCTACATCACGCTGATCCATGAACTCGGCCACATGCTCGGTCTGGACCATCCACATGGCGGCGGCACCTGGGATGCCCCGGAACACTTCCCCGGCGTCACTAATGCGTTTGACGATTACGGCCAATTCAACCTGAACCAGGGCATCTGGACCACCATGGGTTATAACGATGGCTGGCAGACCCAGTTCCCGGACCACAGCTACAACATCATCGATTTCGGCTGGCAGGCCACGCCGATGGCACTTGATGTCGCCGCCATCCAGCACATGTATGGCGCAAACACCACTTTCCACACTGGCAACGACAGCTATGTGCTCCCGAGCAGCAATGGTGCCGGCACCTACTGGAGCTGCCTCTGGGATTGCGGCGGCGCCGATCTCATTTCCAACGCCGGCAGCAAGACCGATTGCACCATCAATCTGAACGCCGCGCCGCTGACCGGTCCCAATGCCGGCGGCTATGTCTCCTGGGCAGCCAATATTGTCGGCGGCTTTACCATCGCCAACGGCGTGGTTATTGAAAACGCCACCGGCGGCGACGGCAACGACCTCCTGACCGGCAATGGCGCCAACAACACCCTGGACGGCCAGGCCGGCAACGACACCCTGATTGGTGGTGCCGGCAATGACACCCTGCTCGGCGGCGCCGGCAATGATACTTATACGGTCACCAATGCCGGTGACGTAGTGATCGAAAGCACCAGCAGCCTTTTCGGCATCGATGCCGGCGGCATCGACCTGGTCAAGTCCAGCGTCAGCTTCAGCCTCGGCCAGTTTGTCGAAAAACTCACGCTGACCGGCACTGCTGCCATCAAGGGGACCGGCAACAACCTGGCCAACACGCTGATTGGCAATGCAGCCGCCAATACCCTGAAAGGCCTGATCGGCAACGACATCCTCTTGGGGCTGGCCGGTAACGACATCCTGTTTGGCGGGCTCGGCAAGGACAAGCTCACCGGTGGCCCGGGCAATGATCTTTTCGATTTCAACACCCCCGGCGAATCCGGCCTGCTGACGGGCAATCGCGACACCATCACCGACTTCACCCGCGGCCAGGACCAGATCGACCTCGCCGGCATCGACGCCAACACTGCGGCAGCCGGCAACCAGGCCTTTGGCAGCGTCACCACCGGCGGCCCCTTCTCCGGCAATTTCGCTTCGCCCGGCGACCTGTATTTCGACACCGTCAACGGCATTCTCTACGGCAATACCGACAGCGACGGAGCGGCCGAGTTTTCCATCGTGCTGACCGGTATCACCGATCTGGTCATGAGCGACCTCATCGCCTGATTACCGACATCGGCAAATGCAGGAACAAAACGGGCAGCGGCGCGGGCCGCTGCCCGTTTTTTTGCCGCAGCTTCACCCGACAGGAAGCCCCGGAAACGTCGGCATTTACTGGAAGTTGTTGCGCATGCCGCGTAGCGTCGTGAAAACCGATACTTTTTCGGCGTTGACCGCAGCATTGGCTTGCGCAACGGCAATCAGCGCCGGATCGTCGCAGCGCAGGAAGGGGTTGGTCGCTTTTTCCTCGGCCAGCGTAGACGGCACGCTGGGCAAGCCGGCACTACGCAAATCGGCAACCCTGGCACAGCGCGCTGCCAGCACCGGGCTCCCGGGTTCGAGCGCTTGCGCAAAGCGCAGGTTGGCTTCAGTGTATTCGTGGGCGCAGTAGATCAGCGTGTCGTCCGGCAAGGCGGCAAGGCGCTCCAGCGAATCCGCCATCTGCGCCGGCGTTCCCTCGAACAGCCGGCCGCAACCGGCGCCGAACAGCGTGTCACCACAGAACAAGGCACCCGGCAGAGAGTAGGCAAGATGGCCCAGGGTATGACCAGGAACCGCCAGCACATCGATGCTTTGCCCGAGCACATCGATGCATTCACCCCCCGCCAGAGGATGAGTACAGCCAGTGATGGACTCGCTCGCCGGGGCAAAAACCACCGGCTGCCAGCGCTGCAGCAGTGCGGCAATACCACCTTGATGATCGGCGTGGTGGTGGGTAATCAGTATCCCCGCAAGGCTCAGGCCCAGGGCATCGAGCCGGGCAATCACCGGGGCCGCATCGCCGGGATCGACAACGAAGGCACGCTGCCCATCACTGAGCAGCCAGATGTAATTATCCTTGAATGCAGAAACAAACGAGATCTCGATCAATTTTGGTAGCTTCTCAGAAAGTGGTGGAGAGGCTCATGCGGCGCGTTGGCGGATGAGGTCGGCCAGGGGCGGCACCAGACCGGTGGCGGAGAGGCGGTCGGTCAGGTAGGCCCAGAAAGAAACACCGAGCTTTCGGCAGGTCTTCTTGAGGCTGGCGAAGGTGTCGCGGCACTGTCGGCCAAGGTCACTGCGAGTGCCACCGCTGATTTTGCGTACCTTCACGTAGTCCCGGATGTCGGTTTCGCTGGCGTTCGTGTGCAGCGGCATGTCCGGTCGCGTCAGTACCCGCAGCAGGTCGCCCTTGTGCTGCCGGATGCGCCTGAGCAGACGGTCCAGCATCGCCCATCCCGTCCGTTGCCCGAATAGGGTGTCGAATCGAGCGTCCAGGGCCACCGTCTTTTCCGGCAGCGGCGCCGTCCGGCACACCGACGGCTTTCATCGTGCGCTCCTCATGAATCTCGAGCCGGGCCGTCTTCGCCGGCTTGCCTGACGTCGTTCGCTGGCCGCGACTCTTGCCATCCGCCGAATCGCCCTGGTCGGTCTTCTTGTCCATCCGGCTCGGCTTGATGACGGGCCGGCCCTTCTGGCCCTTGAGCACGGCAATTTCGTCCCGTAACTCGCGGATGGTTTCGGCCTGCTGCAGCACCTGCTCCTTGAGTGCCGTATTCTCTGCCGCAAGATGGTCGAGGCGCGTGACCAGCGAGCCAACGAGCAGTGCCCACTCATCCGGCAGGGAGGAGGTCCGTTCAAAAGAAGGAGGCAGTTGGCCGGAAATCATGCGGCGCGCAGTAAAGCACAGTTACCCTTCTCCGAGAAGCTCCTCC
>JAVBXO010000221.1 GCA_030824535.1 Azonexus sp.
CGACCTCCTGCAGAAAGCATAATCCGGGACTGATTGCCTGCAATTCCGCGTGATCATAGACATCGGCCACATTGAGCGTTTTTTGTGTCAGCGCCACATAACCGGCAATGCTCTGATCGGAAATCGGCAAGCGGATATCGCGAAATGAATTGAGCCCGGTTTTGACCTTGGAAACGATCGACTGCCGATCTTCACCCAGAATATAGATCGACAGGCGATCCGCGTTAAAGAGCTGGCAGATGTCCTGCGACAGCTCAAGCATGATTTGATCGATATTGGTCGTGGAGTGAATCTTGTTGGTTACTGTTTGCAGGTTTTTCAGAAACCGCAACTTGGTCGAAAGATCGCTCATGCCGGCTCCGCCAAGCCCAGGCCACCCTTGAGCATGAGCGCCCTGAAGCCATGCTGGGCAAGCAAAAACGTCGCCGCAGAACTGCGCCGGCCACTTTGACAATAAACGATGTACTCGGGCCGCCGATCCAGCAGGCCATACGCCGAGCGAATTTCGTTCAGCGGCATATTGAGTGCGCCAGGCAGACCATCTTCGACAAACTCGGCCGGATAACGCACATCCAGCCAGCGGGCCAGACCGCTGGCCACGCGCTGCTCGGCATCGCTGCGCTCAATGGCGTGCAACAGCGGTTCCTGCAACAGAGGAACAAAATCAGCCTTGCCCAAACGCAACAGGACACCTTCTGTTTTCATGACAATCGACGCATTACGCGGACTTTCGCAAAGCAGCGCCTCCTCGCCAAAAGCATCGCCACTTTTCAGTTCGGCCACGCATAAATCAACACCGCCAATCAACTTGCGCACCTCCGCCCGCCCGGACTCGATCAGGAAATACTCCTCGCCCTGATCACCTTCGCGAACGATGACTTGACCCGGCTGCACGGCATGTCGCTCAAAACGGTGCAGCAATTCATGGATATGAGCTGCCGGCAAGCGCCGCAACACGTCGGAATTGAGAATCTGCGCACTGAATGCACCAGACAAGGTGCGCCAGGCGGGTGCCAGCGGCGACTCGGTCATGTCCTGGCGACTGGCGGCTACCGCCACCTCGTCCCAGGTAATCATGATGTCAAGCATTTCGAAATCGATCTGCAGCAACTCGACCTCGGTAATCGCCTTACTAGGCGCCAGTTGGAACGACGTGTGACCAATCGGCCAGTTGGCAATGTCACAACCGCCGACCAGTACACGCGAACTGCCATCGGGCTGAGCAATAAGCAGTTCTCCACGGTGGAGATAGATCAACGTATTGCTTTCCAGACACAGCGCCAGAGGATCACTACCCAACGAAAAAGTCTGCAGCCTTGAAAAAGCCACCAGTTCCTTGCGCCGATGCAGTGAGAGGGCACGAATCGGTTCCAGCTTGTCGAATATTTCGTAACTCAACATGATTTCAGAACTCGAATAACTGGTTGTTCTGCAACATCTTGGGTTTGAAATCGCCCAGTCCAAGCTCGATTTCTTCCATCGTCAATTCAAGTTGCCCCGGTTTCAGGTGGGTAATATAAATTTCGCAACTGCGTTCGAGCTTCTGCAGTTCGCTGGCCAGCATTTCCGGGCAAAGATGCTTGGAAATGAGCGCCAGATAGCGTTCACGGTTGGAAAAGGCGCATTCGATGATCAGATAACGAAGATTACTGATGCTATTGACCGCCCGCCAGAAGGCATCGCAGCAACCGGTATCGCCAGAAAACACCAGGCTGGCACTACCGGAATCAACGCGATAACCCACCGCCGGGACCGTGTGGTCCACCGGTAGCGCCGTGATTTCCCGTCCGTTGAGATTGACCGGCTGGCCGACTTCGAGAATCTCATACCGCATCAGGGAGTTTTCGACCGAGGGCAGTTCCGAAAAGTCCGGCCAGATCGCCCAGTTGAAAATATGATTGCGCAGTATCGTCACCACCGCTGCCGTGGCATGAACGATCAGCGGCCGCCCCTTCCGACGGTCAGCCACGGTATCGAGCATCAAGGGCAGCGCCGCAATATGGTCGATGTGGGTGTGGGTGATGAAGACGTGGTCAATCACTGCCAGTTCAGCAATGGAAAGGTCGGTAACGCCTGTCCCGGCATCGATCAGAATATCCTGGTCGATCAGCAGAGAAGTCGTTCTCTGATGCCTGCCGCCAATACCACCACTGCACCCGAGTACGCGCAAATTCATATCGACCTCTATTTTGTTTTGAAGATGGTCACGCCATCCCAGTTGTCTCCAGGCGGATGCTCGCGCAGGAAAGCCAGCCTTTCAGCATAGAGCTTGTAAAGGTGGCTCTCCGGGCTTTGCCCACGCAGATCCGTAAGTAATTGATCCGCCTTGTCCCAAGCTTGTTCCCGATAATATTCCAGAAATTGCTGCCAGCGCACCAGTGTTTCCTTGGTCTCGGCCGGCAGTTCCGCCAGCAAGCCCAGCGGCTCGAAGATACTGACCCCTTTTTCCTTGCCTTTGACCCGGACACGATCCAGCTCGCGGAAAGCCACGTCAGGCAAGAGGCGGCAGGTGGCTTCACCGACAACGATCCCGACCCCGTATTCCTTGGTGATGCCTTCCAGGCGCGACGCCAGGTTCACGGCATCGCCCATGACCGTATAAGCCTTGCGCACCGGCGAGCCCATGTCGCCTACGGTCATCACGCCGGTATTGATCCCGACGCCGATGTGCAATTTTGGCCAACCGCGCAGTGCGAAAGGCTCATCCAGCCCGCGCATCCCCTGTTGCATGGCCAGGGCGGCCATCACGGCCCGCCGCGCATGCTCGGCATCGGCGACTGGCGCCCCCCAGAAAGCCATGATGGCATCGCCAATGTACTTGTCGAGCGTGCCGCGCTGGGCGCGGATAATCGCCGTCATGGCGCCCAGATACTCGTTCATCAGGGCGCTCAATTCCTTCGGGTCCATGCCCTCCGACAGCGTGGTGAAACTGCGCACATCGGAAAACAGCACCGTCAGTTCCTTGTTCTGCCCTTCCATGCTGTAATTTTCCGGATTGCGCGCCATTTCCTCGACCAGCTCCGGCGGCACGTATTGTCCGAACAAGTCGGTAAATTGCCGCTTGGTCCGGGTTTCCACCAGATAACCCCAGGACATGTCGAAAGCAAAAATCAGAACGATCATCACCAGACAGCCGGCCACCGGCATAACAATGTTCAGCGACTGCCACAGCCACAAGTCGATACTGAGGGTGAGCGCCAGCGTCACGATCATCAGCAGGGCCGCCCGCAAAGGCGACACCAGGGGCAGCAAGACTGTCAGCAGCGCCCCGAAAAGCAGGACCATCAGGCTTTCAACGACAATGACAGAGAGCGGCGACTCCTTGATCGTGCCATCGAGCATCCCGGCAATCAGGTTGGCGTGCATTTCGACACCGGGGTAAACACTGGCCACCGGTGTCGCCCGCAAATCCATCAAGCCTGGCGCAGTCGTACCGAGCAGGACGATACTGCCGACCAATTCATCCTTGGAAATACGCCCTTCAAGCACGTCGACCGCAGGAATGTAACGAAAGCTCCCCTTGCCCCCCCGGTAGGGAATCAATGCCGAGAGGTGCTCGTCTACGGGTATGCTCAACGAGCCTTTATCGGTAATTACTTCCAGAGCCTCGACATCACTGCCCCCCTCGGGAATGATAGGCATCAGCCCGGCATCGCCCAGATACTTGCGCAGCACGGCAAGCGACAAGGACTGGTAATAAGCGCCGCCAAATTCGACGATTAAAGGCACCCGCCGGGAGATTCCGTCCGGATCAACAACAGGGTTGAAATGCCCGGCATCGCTGACGGCAGATTGCAGCAAGGGAATATTGCCGCCGTATCCTTGCCAGGAAAACACCGGCAAAGTCTCACGCGAAAAAAAACCGGCGGGAAACGCCGGTTCCGGCAAGGCGCCGCCGATCTGGGCATTTTTGTCATTGGAAAAATAAAAGCCAAGAACGACCGGACGATTTTTCAGGGTTTCAGCCAGCAAGCTGTCGTAATCGAGGCTGGAACGCAGGGCGCTCAGCGCCTGCCGGTAAGCGGGAACGCCACTCAACTGCTGCCGCCCCAGATCCTCGAGAACAGCAAGGCCGGAACTGTTGTCCGGCTCGGCAAAGACAATATCAAAACCGATGGTCGCCACTTTATAGTCATCGACCAAGTTGTGAACCAACTTGGCGACGACATGCCGCCCCCAAGGCCAATGACCGACTTCCGCCAGGCTTTTTTCATCAATATCGACAATGACCACCCTGTTATCCAGGGTATTGGGCATGGTCAGACGCAATTTGATATCGTAAAGATAGGTATCAAGAGATGCCAATACCGGCAGTTCGGCATAGCGCATGGTATGGCCGAGAGTCAGCAGGACGCACAGCACCCCAAAAACAAACTGGACGAGATGCCTTGTGGGTGCTGTTCCCGGTTTCATGGTCAGACTTTCAGGAAAAATTCCATCTTGATACCGCCGATTTCAATGACATCATGATCAACCAGAGCCCGCGCCTGGGCGTCCAGCGCTTGCCCATTGACCAGGGTCGGCGAATCGCCCTCGACATGGGTAATGAAATAGCTTTGTGGCCGCTTGGCGATGACCGCCACCTGAGTTCCCGGCTTTCCCAAAGTCGTCAGGGTCTTGGTCAGCTCCAGTTCCTTGCCGGCATTCGGCCCATTCAGCAGCTGAATTGCTGCCAGCATACTTGCAGCCCCGTTTTTTTTGGCAGCCAGACCCACGCCGCTGGCTGAATGCGGATCGGCAACCTGGAGTTCAAGCCCCACCCCCTTCTTGCCAATTCCCGCCACCCGCG
>JAVBXO010000290.1 GCA_030824535.1 Azonexus sp.
GTGATGAGGAAATTGCGCACGAGGTTCTCCTGAAGGGGAAGTTTGAGAAAGATGCATTTTCTTGTGGCAATGTTTCAGTTTCATTGCGGGCCGTGGCGCGACATCACTGCGCGGCGGCTGGCCGATGCGGGGGGAGGCCAGCCATGAGCGGCGACGAAATTCCGTCGGAATCCGGCAAGCTTGGCAAGCCGGCGCATTGGGAATAGCCTGACACTACATTCTTCCCTCATGTGAAACGCCGCCATGCTGCCGCCCTATCTGTCCAGAAGTCAGCAACACAGTGCGCTCAAGGTCGTGCTGGCCTACGCGGTTTTTGCCTCCGTGTGGATTGTGTTCTCCGATACGGCCTTGTTCGCAGTATTTGGTGCCGCCGCCAATCTCGAAGTGGCGAGCAAGGTCAAAGGCCTGGCTTTTGTCCTGACCACTTCGCTGCTACTCCATTTCCTGCTCCGGCGGACCTGGCTGCGGCAGGCCAGCGCCTTGTCGGCCCAGCTCGAATTATTGCGGGTATTTGTCGAGCAGGCGCCCGCCGCGATTGCCATGTTCGACCGCGAAATGCGCTATGTCGCGGCCAGCCAGCGCTGGCGACAGGATTACCAGTTGGGTGAGCAGGAACTGCTGGGTCGTTCTCACTACGATGTTTTCCCCGAACTTGGGGCGGAGATCAGGGAAGTCCATCGCCTGGGATTGAACGGCCTGTCCTTGAGCGCCGACGAGGAGCGCTTTGTTCGGCAGGATGGCAGCATTCAGTGGTTGAAATGGCAAATGCATCCATGGCGCCTCGGACCGGACGAGATCCGCGGCATCGTGCTGATGACCGAGGACATCACCCGCCAGGTCGAATCCGATGAAATGCTGCGCCTGCAGGCGCTGGTACTCGACCAAATCCAGGATCGCGTGCGCATTACCGACCTGAATGGCAGCCTTACCTACAGCAATGCCGCAGAACGACAAACGCGCGAACTACTGCCGGTCAGCCGGGCTTTTTCAAGCGCCGATGGCGAACCAATTGCCAGCGCCCCGGAAATCACTGCGCTGACGCTCAGCCGGGGCCATTGGGCCGGGACAGTCGCCAATACCCTGGCCGATGGTGCGTCCATCCTGCTCGAAATGCGCACGACCCTGGTGCGGGATAAACAAGGCGAGCCGCTGGCCATGGTCAGCATCAGCACCGACATCACCGCGCGCGAGCAGGCGGAAACCGCCCTGCGCGAGAGTGAACAGCATTTCCGGACGCTGGCCAACAACGGCACGGCATTGATCTGGACTTCGGGCCCGGACAAGCGCTGCACTTATTTCAACGAAGTCTGGTTGCGCTACACCGGCCGGACATTGGCGCAGGAGCTCGATGACGGCTGGGCGGAGGGGGTTCATCCGGATGACCGGAAGCCTTGCCTGCAAAGCTATGCCCGGCACTTTGATTGCCGTCAGCCATTCGCGATGGAATATCGCTTGCGCCAGGCCAGTGGCGAATATGGCTGGATTCTGGACCAGGGCACGCCGCGCTACGACCCGGAAGGAAACTTCATCGGCTACATCGGCTTCTGCTACGACATTACCCAACGCAAACAGATCGATGAGAGCTTGTCACGCGAGCGCGCGATGCTCGATACCCTGATCAATACCTTGCCCGACCTGGTCTGGCTGAAGGATAGCGCAGGGGTCTATCTCAGTTGCAACCGGCGCTTCGAACAGTTTTTCGGCGCGCCACTGACTGAGATCATCGGCAAGACTGATTACGATTTCGTCAGCCGGGAGCTTGCCGACTTCTTCCGGGCCCATGACCAGAAGGCCATGGAGAAGAACGGGCCGAGCGTCAACGAGGAAGAAGTCGGCTTCGCCTCGGATGGTCACCGGGAGATCCTCGAAACCACCAAGACCCCGATGCGTGCTGAAGATGGCCACTTGATCGGCGTCCTCGGCATCGGCCATGACATTACCCAGCGCAAAAGATACGAGGAAGAACTTGAGCAACACCGCCACCATCTTCAGGAACTGGTGGACTCGCAAACCCGGGATCTGCAAGTCGCCAAGCAGGCAGCGGAAAGTGCCAGTATTGCCAAGAGCGCCTTCCTGGCCAACATGAGCCATGAAATCCGCACCCCCTTGAATGCCATCACCGGGATGGCCTACCTGATCCGTCGCGCCGGTTTGCCCGACGATCAGCTGGCGCGGCTCGATAGCCTGGAAAATGCCGGGACGCATCTGATCGAGATCATCAACGCCATCCTCGATCTGTCCAAGATCGAGGCCGGGAAGTTCATTCTGGAGGAAAAGCCCCTGGAAGTTGATGAAGTCGTCGAAGCGGTCGCGGCGATGATTGCGGCCCGGGCCAAGGCCAGGAAGCTGAAGCTGAAAACCGAGCTGGCAGCGATGCCCGGCAAACTGCTGGGGGATCGAACCAGGATTCAGCAAGCCCTGCTGAATTACGCCAGCAATGCGCTCAAGTTCACCGAGACGGGGAGCATCACCCTGCGGGTGATTGTCGTTGAGGATTTACCTGATACGCAGCTGCTGCGTTTCGAGGTCAGCGACACCGGCATTGGTATCGAGCCAGCGGCGATCCAGCGCTTGTTCTCTAGTTTTGAGCAAGCCGACAACAGCATTACCCGGCGCTATGGCGGCACCGGCCTGGGGCTGGCGATTACCCACAAGATCGCCGAACTGATGGGTGGCGCAACCGGCGTCGAATCTTCCCCCGGGCAAGGCAGCACTTTCTGGATGACGCTGCGCCTGCGCAAGCAGACGGCCGCCGACGAGCCGCTGCGGGACGAGGTGCAGCGCCCGGATGCCGAACAGGATTTGCGGCGGATTTTTTCCGGCACGCGCCTCCTGCTGGTCGAAGACGAGCCGATCAACGCCGAAATCGCCAGCATGCTGCTCCATGACGTCGGGCTGGTCGTGGACCTGGCCCGGGATGGCGAGGAGGCCGTGCGCCTGGCGCAGGCCGGTCACTATGCCCTGATCCTGATGGACATGCAGATGCCGGTCATGGATGGCCTGGAGGCCACTCGCCGGATTCGCCAATGCCCCGGCCTGCTCGGCACACCGATCATCGCCATGACGGCGAATGCCTTTGCCGAGGACCGGGAACATTGCCTGGCTGCCGGCATGAATGCTTTCATGAGCAAACCGATCATGCCGCAGCTGCTTTACGCAAACTTGCTGGAATGGCTGTTGCGGCAAGCGGGCGCAGCCGGCGATCCGGGCACTGGCCTGAACAACGGGAAATAAGCGGTTTTTTGCGGTCGACCGCAAAATCGGGGCAATTTCCAGCGACTTGCCGGCTCAGTCCTTCAACTTCAGGGGAAAGCCCACAGCAAGGTGCTGGTTCAGACGCCTCTGTTCGTCGGCGGTTCGACCTGCGGGCTTTTGCCCGAAAAGGCGCCACCAAGGATCAGGGTGAAATTCAACAGGGCCGGCATTTTGGCGTGTCAGCGGATTTGCGTGAAGCTGGGTCAGGAAGGGCGGCCGCAAAAAAATCCAGCAATGCGCTTCGATACTTGCTGCCAAACCGGGCAGTCAATGCCTCAATATGGCCGCCGCCGTCCACGCTAATCATGGTTTTGGGTTCACCGGCCTTGGCGAAAAGCCTCAGCGAGTGCGCCTGGGGAATGACCGGGTCGGCGCTTCCGTGCATGAGCAGTAAGGGGATGGGGGCGAGTTGGGCGATGTGGCGTTCGGCGCTGTAGCTGTTGTCCACCAACAGGCCGGTGCCGGGAATCTTGTCGTTGGCGATGGCGGAATAGGAAAAGAAGCTCGCTTCGATGGCTACGGCTTTCACCCCGGCACGGTTCCCCGAGCCCACGACGGCTATCGCATTGCTGCCGCCCAGGCTTTGCCCCAGAACGATCAGGCGTTCCGGGTCGACGTCCTGGCGCGAGCGAACGTAGTTCAAAGCCGCATCCGAATCTTCGAATACACCTTGCGGTTCAGGGCTGCCGTACGATGCACCATAGCCGCGATAGTCAAAAACGAAAACGTTGTAGCCCTGCTGCGGCAACCAGGAAACAAATTGCCAGTGAGCGCTCATGTTCTGGGCATTGCCATGAAAATGCACCAGAGTCGCTTTGGCATGCTTCGGGTTCTGGTAGCCCGTCGCAGGAATGAACCAGCCGCTCAGTTGCGTCCCGTCCTTGCTGGCAAATACTGCAGGCTCGAATGCAAGGCCGAGACTGGCGGGCGTGCTGTAGAGAACCCTGTCTGGGTAGTAAAAGGGACTTGAAACGCAGCCGGCGAGTAGAACGGACACGAACAGCCAGGCCAGTCGCGGCAAGGATGGCAGACGAACTTCAGGACTCATGATCTTGTATTCCCGGCCAGTGATGAAGCAGCCTCTGGGCAAATAGCGGCTGATGCCCCGATTATCCATTCCGCACAAACGCTGCGGCAAGGGTCCGGGCAAATTGAAAATTCGTGGCCTGATTTGCACGGGCAGCAGCAAAACCGCAAGTTCCAAGCAGTGAAAATTGCCCGTTTTTTACGGTCGACCGCAAAATCGGGCCAATTTCCAGCGACTTGCCCGCTCAGCCCTTCAACTTCAGCGGCAAGCCCGCCGCGACCAGCGTGACCTGATCGCAAACTGCCGCGACGCGTTGATTCAAGCGCCCCTGTTCATCGGCAAACAAGCGCGACACCGGATGCATGGGCACGATGCCCCAGCCGACTTCGTTGGAGACGAGGATGATCCGGCCGGGCAGCGTCGGCAGGGCATCGATCAGCGCCGCCGTTGCATTGCGGAACAGCGGGCAATCGATGGCCTCGCCG
>JAVBXO010000421.1 GCA_030824535.1 Azonexus sp.
CGCCGAAAAAGACGCTGTACGACAAGCTGCTGCGCCTGGGCATCAGCGCCGAAAGCTTCCGTTCCTGACTTTTGCGGTCAACCCTGCTGGCGGGGCGATTTTCAGCGGTTACGCAGCAGGATGTAGCCGCGATTTTCCTGCGCATCGGCCGTGCGCATGCCCTGGATCAGCGTCGCCAGCGGCATCCACACCCAGCCATGGAGCGCTGGATTGACATCGAGCACCAGCACCGAATCGCTGTCGGCATCGTAGGCAGCGAGCGGCGAAATATGTCCGCCGCCGGCCTGGCCGATTGCCGAACGCTGGTAATTGACGATCACGTAGTCATCGGGACGCTGCAGGTTGTCGAGCAAATCCCGACGAATTTCCTCGTCGCTGATTTTGTGGTCAGCGATGACCAGACGCGTCGCCAACTGATGCGCGCGCAGCAGTTCGTCGAGCTGGCGCAACTGATAGCCGCCGTCGCGCTGGCTGCGGCCATTGACCACGACCGGTTCGCCAAACACCTGCGCGCGCGTTTTTTGTCCGCGTGCGATGACGCTTTCCTGGGTGTGGCGGGGTAGCGCTAGTTCGCGTCCCGGCGCCAGATGGCGGCCATCTTCGGGAAGCAGCCGGTTGTGGTCGAGCGGTGTTTCGACGTCGTTTGGTCGCAGGGTATTGATGACGATGGCTGCTGTCGTCGGGCCGCAGAAGGCGATATTCGATTGCGCTTCGAACTGATTGGCCAGCGGTGCGAAATCGACGCGTGCGGTGCTCCGCACCAACCTGGCCATGCCCTCTTCGGAAGCAAAGGCGACGAGTGGCGCGGCATGGGCTGCTGTCGGCAGCACGATGGCCAGCACGAAGGCAGCGATGAACTGGGTGAGGACGGGCATGGCAGGCTCCGGGGCGGGGATTGGGCGATTTTACCTGCCCGGCGTAAGTGCACGGGCAGGAATGACGCGACGGGGCCGCCGGCGTAGGATCTGTGCTGCTGCGACCCGACAAAAATCACAGGAGACATGTCATGGATAACCTCAATCTCGGCAATACCCGCGTTTTGATCACCCAGGCCGGCGACTTCATGGGGCCGGCGCTGTGTGCCACGTTCAAAAAGCTCGGCGCGGTGGTCACCGCCGATACCAGCGACCCGTCGCAGCCGGGGCAGCCGCAGCGCATCATCAGCGCCGCCGGTGATATCGACGCATTGGTGGTCAACCTGGCCATGCCAGCGCCGAAGACGCTGGCCGAAGACGTCACCGACGAAGAATGGCAGGCGGTGTTTGCCAGCATGGTCACGCCGCTGCAGCAATTGCTCCGGGCTGCCTTGCCGGCCATGAAGGCACGGCGCTCGGGCAAGGTCGTGCTGATGGGCAGCGCCGCCGCCCTGCGCGGCATGGCCAACCGCAGCTCCTACGCGGCAGCGCGGGGCGCGCAGCTCGCTTACATCCAGGCGCTGGGCGTCGAAGTCGCGCCCTATGGCATTCAGGTCAATGCCATCGCCCAGAACTTTGTCGAAAATCCAACGTACTTCCCGCCGGAAGTCCAGGCCTTGCCGGCTTTCCAGGAAAGACTGAAGCGCGAGGTGCCGCTCGGCCGACTGGTCAGCGCCGAAGAAGACGCGATGTTCGCCGCCTACCTCTGTTCGTCCGCCGCCAATTGCTTCGTCGGCCAGGTTTTCCCGGTCTGCGGCGGCTGGGTTACGCGCTGATCGGTCGGGAAAATGATCGCGCGCGAATTTGGCGATGCTAGCGTGCCGATGACAGCGCGGGAATCAATCGGGCATTTTTGCGGTCGACCGCAAAAATGAGTGCTTTTCCAGTGCCGGGAAGCGGCCTTTCACGCCCGGCCTGCCGCACTCTTTTTGTCACACGGCATTGCTAGATTGCCGGCAATGAGGCTGAATAGGCCGCCCCACGCTTTGTTGAAAATAACAATGTCGTAACCCCGCAAGCCATTTACCAAGGAGTAGTGATGGGACTTTTCGATTCAGTATTCAACGCAGTAAGCAATCACGCCGAACACGGCGGCAATGGCGGTCTGGGTGATCTCATTAGCCTGGTCAGCAGCAATCCGCAGCTGGTGCAGGCGGCGCTCAGCCTGCTGGGCAATGACGGCGCCAGCTGCGGGCTGGCTGGCCTGGTCGGCAAGTTCCAGCAAGCCGGGCTGGGTGAGGTGATCGGCTCATGGATCGGCTCCGGCCACAACCAGGCCATTTCCGCCGAGCAACTCGGCAATGTGCTCGGCCACGACACGCTTTCGGGCCTGGCGCAGCAATTCTCGCTGGGTTCTTCCGGCAACGTCGCCGAGCAACTCGCCAGCCTGCTGCCGGGCCTGGTCGACAAACTCACCCCGGCTGGTCACGCACCCGCCGGTGGCGTGGGTGATATCAACGAGCTGATGGGCTCGCTGACTTCCGTTTTCGGTCGCTAAAGGAGCAATATCATGGGAATTTTCAACAACATTCTGGCCAAACTCGGCTTTGGCGATGAAGCCGCCACACCGGCCGCCCCCGCGCCTGAAGCTGCTGTAGTGGAAACCGCCGCAGCCGCACCGGTTGTGCAGGCCATCACCGTGGTCGACGTCGTCGCCAAACTGGAAGCGCTGGCCGCGGCCCACGCCGAAAAGCTCAACTGGAAAGTCTCCATCGTAGATCTGATGAAGCTGCTGGGCCTCGAAAGCAGCTTGGGCGCACGCAAGGAACTGGCCGCCGAACTGGCCTGTCCGGCGGAGAAAATGGCCGACTCGGCACAGATGAACATGTGGCTGCACAAAACCGTGCTGCAAAAACTGGCCGACAACGGCGGCAATATCCCGGCTGATCTGCTGTAAGGATTAGTTTTCGCCCCCGTGAAAATGGGGGCGTTTTTACCTTCCCGGCGCTGCTGAAAAAACCTGGCGATCAAGGTTTTCGTCCACAACGTTTGGCCGATGATTGCCGAAAACGACGCGATGCTTTGCGCTATCCGGCTTATAGCGCACACTGCAGAAGATACTGATTCAGTTTCGCGCCGACGCGGTGACGTATCATTTCGGCCGCGTATTTTTAGCCTCAACCGGGAAGTCCATGCCACGTCATCACGTTCAAGTCCATTCTTACCCTGCCAGCCGCAAGAACAAGCACGGCCCGCTGCTTTTTGTTCATGGGGCCTACACTCATTCGAGTTATTGGGAATTCAAGTTCATTCCTTTTTTCCAGAAGCACGGTTACGACTGTTTTTCGGTCGATCTTTCGGGGCACGGCGCGAGTGCCGGCAAGGAGCGGCTCGACGATTTCGGCATTGATGATTACGCCGAGGATATTGCCCACGCGATTCGCCAGATCGGCGAGCCGGTGACGATCATCGGGCATTCGATGGGTTGTCTGGCGACCCAGCGTTATCTCGAAAAGGGCTCGGCGCTGGCAGCGGTTTTCCTGGCGCCGGTGCCGAGTACCGGCACGCTGGGCAGCGCGACGCAGCTGGCCTTGCGCTATCCGAATTTTTTCCAGGCCGTGGAAGATACGATTGCCGGCGTGGTGTCGGCAGAAAATAACGATCTGTTGGCCAAAATCTACTTCTCGCCAGAGGCTACCGGCGCCGATGTCGAGGAGTTCCTGCCGACCATCGGCCCGGAATCGCAGCAGGCGATCATGGAAATGGCCATCCTGCCGGTCCGTCCGGCGTTGAAGCGTTGCCAGTTGCCGACTTTGGTCATTGGCGGCGAGGCCGACGTGATTTTCCCGCCGTCGCACCTGTTTTTCACTGCCGTGCCGTGGCGCGCCGACGTCATCCGCGTTCCCCGCGCCGGCCATATGCTGCCGCTTGATGAGAGCTGGCAGCATGTCGCGACGCATATCCTCGACTGGGCGCTGCGCAAGGTTGCGCCGCTGGCCGGGCAGCCCTCGGCCGCCTGAGGCCGGAAAATGCCCGGATTTTGCGGTCGACCGTAAAATTCGGGGCATTTTCAAAACAGGATTGCCGCAATGAACACTTCCTGGCCGCAAGCCATTCGTCAGGCGCTGCAGGAGCTGGCCGACGCCGAGCGGGCGCCGGCGATGGCGGCTTACATGCGTCAGCACCATGTCTTTTTTGGTATTGCTACCCCGGCCCGGCGGCAGGCGGTGGCCGCCTTGCTGCGGCCGCCGCAGACTGCCAGTGAATTGCTGGCCAATGCCGGGGCGCTGTGGGCGATGGCCGAGCGGGAGTGCCAGTATGTTGCGGTCGATCTGCTGCGGCGGCAGGTTCGGCGCCTGAGCCTGGCCGATATGCCGGCCTTGCTGGCGCTGGTGCGGCAGAAATCCTGGTGGGACAGCGTCGATGGCCTGGCGGCAGTGATCGGCGCGCTGCTGCGTCCGGCCGGGCGGGAAGCGGTGCAGCCATTGATGGATGCGGCGCTGCACGATGCCGACCTGTGGGTGCGGCGGGTGGCGATGCTGCATCAACTCGGCTGGCGGGGCGACACCGATCAACAGCGGCTGTTTGCCTACGCGCTGCACCTGGCCGATGAGCCGGATTTCTTCATTCGCAAGGCCATCGGTTGGGCGCTGCGCGATTACGCCCGGCACGCGCCGGCGGCGGTCGCGGAATTCTTGCATGGCGCCGGCCGCTGCCTGTCGCCGCTCAGCCGACGCGAGGCCGGTAAACACCTGGACTTGCCGCTGGCCGCGTCGCGGCAGTTGCTGTTGGTGGTCGCCGAGGATTGGACAAGCACTAGCGCCTGTTTGCAGCGCTTTGCCCGCTCTGCGCTGGTCGATAGCTGGCAGCCGGTGGGCGAGGGCGTGCCGGTGACGCT